>JAPLUO010000361.1 GCA_026397595.1 Caldifarciminota bacterium | reverse complement strand
GGATGAATTCGTCCACGGGCGCTCCTTTCAGAGTGATCGGACCCAATAGTTACTGACACTCTATCAAAGAGGGAGCGCCCCTATCTGTCAAGTTTGGTTGCGGCCCTCTGGGGCCGCGCTAGGGAATCTGTGGATAGTCCTTTCCGCGTCCGCCATTCTCGCTTCTGACTTCGCCGGCCGAGACCCCTCCTCGGCGTCGGGGTGACACTTCGTGTCATCTGCGTCCATCTGCGTTCATCTGTGGTTACATCGGGTTTGGTTGCAGCCTCCGAGGCCGCGCTATGTAATCTGCGTAATCTATGGATAGTCCTGCCCGAACCTCGGCGTTGTTGGCGGCGGTTATCCCGTGTTCCTGTCCTTGTCCCGCTCTCCGGTTCTTGACTCTGCTGCTGCTTCTGATAAGATAGCCGCCCATGCTTAAACTGACTCCGTTCCATGACCGGCATCTGGCCGCAGGCGGCAGGATGGTCGATTTCGCCGGGTACGACCTGCCGGTCCAGTTCCACGGAATTATCCCTGAGCACGTCCGCGTACGGACCACTGTCGGCGTGTTCGACGTTTCCCATATGGGCCGAATCGAGGTCCGCGGCAAGAACGCGCTCTCGCTCATCAACCGGGTGACCACGAACGACGCGTCGAAGATCGCGGTCAACCAGGCCCAGTATTCGGTGCTATGCTACCCGGACGGCGGGATTGTGGACGACCTCGTGGTCTACCGGCTCCCCGAATACTATCTGCTGGTCGTGAACGGCGCGAACAACGAGAAGGACACGGCCTGGCTGCGCGAGCATCTGTCCGGCGGCGTCCAAATGGACAACGTGACCGATGCGACCGCGCAACTGGCAGTCCAAGGCCCGAAGGCCGAGGCGACGATGCAGAAGGTCTGCTCCATCCCGCTCTCCCCAATCGGCTTCTATTGGGCCGCGTCCTGCGAGGTGGCAGGCGTGAAGGCACTCGTTTCGCGCACCGGGTACACGGGCGAGGACGGGTTCGAGGTCTACATTCCGGCTACCGCGGCCGACAAGGTCTGGGACGCGATATTCGCCGCCGGCAAGGAATTCGACATCGAGCCGATCGGCCTGGGCGCGCGCGACACCCTGCGGATGGAAATGAAGATGGCGCTGTACGGCAATGACATTGACAAAACCACGAACCCGATTGAGGCCGGACTGAGCTGGGTCGTGGCGCTGGACAAACCGGAGGGGTTCATCGGTTCGGACGTGCTGAAGCGCGTGGAGACCGAGAAGCCGGCGCGCCGGCTGGTCTGTCTTGAGATGCAGGACCGGTCGATTGCCCGACCCCATTACTCGATTCTGGCCAATGGACAGCCGGTCGGCATGGTAACGAGCGGCACGATGTCCCCTTCGCTCAACAAGGGAATCGCCCTCGGCTACGTGAAGCGGGCGTCCGCCAAGGCCGGCACCGAAGTCCAGGTTGACATCCGCGGTCGCAGCGCGACTGCGGTAATCGTGAAGCCGCCGTTCTACAAGCACGGCTCCAGAAGGCAGATGTGAAGAAGGACTTCTACCACAAAGACACCAAGACACAAATGGGCTCAGATTCAGAATTCTCTTGTGCTGGCCGCCCCGGCCTTTGTGCCTTTGTGCCTTGGTGGTTAGTTCTTTCCGTTTCTTCCTAGCAAAGGAGAATTGATGGCCAATATCCCGGACGACTTGAAATACGCGAAGACCCACGAGTGGCTCAGGCTGGAAGGCGACGTCGCAACCCTCGGCATCACCGACTTCGCCCAGGGCGAGCTGTCGGACATTGTCTACGTCGAGATAACCGCGGTCGGCAAAACCATCAAGCGCGACGAACCGATTGGCACGATTGAGGCCGTGAAGGCCGTCTCCGACCTTTACTCGCCGGTCTCCGGCCAGGTCATCACCGCCAACGACGCGCTGAAGGACTCGCCCGCGAACGTGAACAAGGACCCGTACGGCACGGGATGGATGGCAAAGATAAAGGTCTCTGACCCGACCGAGCTGGCAAGCCTGCTCGACGCCGCCGCCTACGCCGAACTGGCCGGCAGGTCGGCGCACCACTAGCCGAGGAAGTGACAAAGTGGCAAGTAGCAATGACAAAGTCGGGAATCCGGCATTTGTCATTTCTACTTTGTTCTTAGTACTTTCCTAGGATGCGTTTCACTCCTCACACCGCTGAAGACCGCAAGGTGATGCTGGAACGCATCGGCGTCGCCTCGGTCGAGGAACTGTTCGCCGGCATACCCGCGGGCATCCGTCTGAACCGGCCGCTCGACCTGCCCGAGCCGCTTTCCGAACCGGAGGCGGTTCGGGAGCTTGGAAAACTCGCGGCGGGGAACACCGGCAGTGACCGGCTGGCATGCTTCGCCGGGGCCGGGGCATATGACCACTACATCCCGGCAATCGTCGATACCATTATCTCGCGTCCCGAATTCTACACCGCCTACACGCCTTACCAGGCAGAGGTCAGCCAGGGCACATTGCAGGCCATCTACGAATTCCAGTCCCTGGTCTGCCGGCTCTACGGGATGGAGGCCGCTAACGCCTCGATGTACGATTGCGCCTCGGCCCTGGCCGAGTCGGCCCACATGGCCCGGGACATCGGCCACCGGCCCAAAGTACTCCTTGCCGGTAGCATCAACCCCGCCCACGTCGAGGTAGTCAGGACCTATACCCATGGCCTGAACATTCCGATTGAGACCGTCCCGCTGACCGGGAACGTAATTGACGTTGACGCGCTGGCCAGGATGTGCACGCCGGACGTGGCCGCGCTCATCATCAAGCATCCGAACTTCTTCGGCAACCTGGAGCCCGTCCGCCGCGCCAGTGAGATTGTCCACAAGGCCGGCGCACTGCTGGTCGTCTCCGCTGACCCGATATCGCTCGGTGCGCTGGAGCCACCCGGGGCCTATGACGCCGACATCGCGGTCGGCGAGGGCCAGCCCTTGGGGATTCCCTTGAGCTTCGGCGGCCCTTATCTCGGCCTGATGAGCGCGAAGAAGAAGTTTATCCGTAACCTGCCCGGCCGGATCGTCGCCCGGACCGTAGACACTGAAGGCAAGACTGGTTTCGTGCTCGCGCTCCAGACCCGGGAGCAGCACATCCGGCGCGAGCGGGCCAGTTCCAACATCTGCTCCAACGAGGCCCTGTGCGCGCTCGCCGCGAGCGTCTACCTTGCCACGATGGGCAGGACCGGCTTCGCCGAAGTCGCGCGGCAGAGCATGGCCAAGGCACACTACCTTGCCAAAGGCATCGCCGGGGTGCGCGGGTTTGAAACCGAAACCTCTGCCCCATTCTTCAAGGAGTTTGTCGTGCGGACCCCGGTCCCGGCTGCCCGAATAGTCGAAGCCGGAGTCGGACACGGCATTCTCGCCGGGGTCGCGCTCGACCGGTTCAATCCGGAATGGAAGAACCGCCTGCTTGTAGCCGTGACCGAGAAGCGCACGAAAGCCGAAATGGACGCCTACTGTACATTCCTGAAACAGGAGTTCGCAAGCTAGCCATGGAGTGCAACCTCAAGGCCAATAAGCAGAGTTGCCCCTGCACCTACGAGCCCTGCAGCCGTAAGGGCAAGTGCTGCGAGTGCATCTCCTTTCACCACGCGAGCGACGAACTGCCGGCGTGCGTATTCACGCCTGAAGTCGAACGCACATACGACCGCTCGGTCGCCCGTTTCGTATCGTCGAGGAAATGCTGATGCCGGAGAAGACGCTGTTCGAACTCTCAAGCCCGGGCCGTCAGGCGTGGTCTTTGCCCACGCTTGACGTACCCGCGACTGACGCCGGTGAAACTGCCCGGAAAGACAACGACCTGCCGGAAATGAGCGAGATTGACGTGGCCCGGCATTTCACCCGGCTGTCAATCATGAACCACCACGTTGACAAGGGATTCTACCCGCTCGGGTCCTGTACGATGAAGTACAACCCGAAGGTCAACGAGCTGACGTCTCGCCTGCCCGGGTTCGCGGGTCTCCACCCGCTCGAACCCGAGTCCCTGACCCAGGGCGCATTGCGCCTGATGTACGAACTGGGCGAGCTGCTCAAAGAGATCACCGGGTTCGACGCGGTCACGCTCGAACCGGCCGCGGGCGCGCACGGCGAGCTCACCGGCATCATGATGGTGCGGAAGTACTTTGAGCGGCGCGGCGAATCCCGCGATGTCGTCCTGGTGCCCGACTCGGCGCATGGTACGAACCCGGCTTCGACTACGCTCTCCGGGTTCAAGGCGGTCCAGATCAAGTCGAACGAGAAGGGCGAGATAGACCCGGCCGAACTTGAGCGGGCCTGCTCGAGCTGCGTCGCCTGCCTGATGGTTACCAACCCGAACACACTCGGCATCTTCGAGCCTGAGGCGAAGCGGATTTGCGACATTATGCGCAGCCAGGGCGCGCTCGTTTATCTCGACGGCGCGAACCTGAACGCGTATGTCGGAGTACACCGGCCCGCGGACGCCGGATTCGACCTGATGCACATCAACCTGCACAAGACGTTCTCGACCCCGCACGGCGGCGGCGGCCCGGGCTCCGGCCCGGTCGCAGTGACACGTGCGCTTGAGCCGTTCCTGCCGAGGCCGGTGGTAAGAAAGGGTTCAAGGGTTCAGGGGTCCAAGGGTTCGAGTTCGGAACCAGAACCCCAGAACCCCCGATCCCCCGAACCCTTTTTCTACCTAGACTTCGACCGCCCCGACTCAATCGGCCGGGTGATGGGTTTCCACGGCCAGTTCGCGGTTCTCGTGCGCGCCTATACCTACATCCGGATGCTGGGAGCCGCCGGCCTGAAAGACGCGGCCGAGAGCGCAGTGCTCAACGCCAACTATGTCCGGGCCGGGCTCGACGGCGTATATGACCTGCCCTACAAGGAACGGTGCCTGCACGAGGTGGTGTTCTCGGGCAAGAACCTTAAGCAGTACGGCATCAGGACACTGGACGTGGCCAAACGTCTGCTCGACTACGGTATGCACGCGCCGACTATCTACTTCCCGCTGATTGTGCCCGAGGCCCTGATGATTGAGCCGACCGAGACCGAGTCGCGGGAGTCGCTGGACGGGTTCATCGCCGCGATGCGGCAGATTGCGGACGAGGCCAAGGCCAATCCGGACATGCTGCACCAGGCCCCGGTCACTACGCCGGTGCGCCGGCTGGATGAGGCCCGGGCGTCGCGCGAACTCGACGTATGCTACCCGACGGTAGGCAAATGACCAATCCCCAAATCCCAATGACCAATCAACGCGGAAATGACCAAGTCCCGCTTGTGCTTCGACATTCGGGCTTCAATGGTCATTGGTGCTTGGTCGTTGGTCACTCTCTGTAAATGTTTGCCTCCGACATCTCGGTGGAACGGCGCGAAGAAATTCTCACCAAGATTGCGCAGAAGGTGGTCGACCTTAAGCTGACCCCGGTAGCCATCGTGATGCTTGAGTCAAGCAAACCCCTATCCTTCGTCGGCTCGCAACTGATGGTCTTCTTCCAGCCGATTATAACCTCACTGTTCCCGTTCCATCAGTACGACGAACTGGCGGCCCTGCTCGAAGAACGCACCAATGTCGAGTCCCTGATACAGACTATCGAGAGACTAGAGGACGAACCCCGAAACAAGAAACCACGAGATCACAAAGCCGAATGAAGCGAACCGCCATCCCCTTCGACGTTCATCATTCCGCGCTCATCGTTCATCGCTTCCTCAGTGGCGTCTATTCCGATTCCCGGACTGGAGGATGGAAAACGTGATAGCAAAAGATAAGATAACCCGGATTCTGGCGACCGACTGCGGCTCGACTACCACCAAGGCCATCCTGATTGAGAAGCGCGGCAACGAGTTCCGCCTGAGCACGCGCGGGGAAGCGCCGACCACGGTCGAGGCGCCGTTCGAAGACGTAACGCGGGGCGTGCTGAACTCGGTGATGGAGGTCGAGGAGCTGTCCGGCATCAAGCTGCTCGACGGCGAGACCATCATCAAGCCGAAGAAGGGTGACAAAGAAGGAACCGACGTCTACATCTCGACGTCTTCGGCGGGCGGCGGCCTGCAGATGATGGTCGCCGGCGTGGTGTTGACGATGAGCGGCGAAAGCGCGGCGCGCGCGGCCCTCGGGGCCGGCGCAATCGTCATGGACGTCATCGCGTCGAACGACGGCCGTCTCCCCCACGAAAAGATTGAACGCATCCGGACCCTGCGCCCGGACATGATTCTCCTGTCCGGCGGCATTGACGGCGGGACCATCTCGCACGTCGTCGAACTGGCTGAGCTGATAGCGGCAGCCGACCCCAAGCCCCGGTTCGGAGTCGGGTACAACCTGCCGGTCATCTTTGCCGGCAACATAGAGGCCCGCGAACTCGTCATCAAAACCTTGAAGGACAAGAGCGCCCTTGAGATAGTCGAGAACATCCGGCCGGTGCTTGAACGCGAGAACCTGCTACCGGCCCGCAACAAGATTCACGACCTGTTCATGGAGCACGTGATGGCCCATGCCCCGGGATACCGGAAGCTGATGGAATGGACCGACGTGCCCATCATGCCAACGCCGGGCGCGGTCGGGCTCCTGATCGAGAACATCGGCAAGTCCCAGAACATCGCCGTACTCGGCGTCGACATCGGCGGCGCTACGACCGACGTGTTCAGCGTGTTCCAGGGCGTGTTCAACCGCACGGTCTCGGCCAACCTGGGCATGTCGTACTCGATTTCCAACGTCCTCGCCGAAGCCGGCGAGAAGAACATCATGCGCTGGCTGCCGATGGAGATGTCCGCGGCCGAGGTCCGCAACCGCATCCGTAACAAGATGATCCGGCCGACCACCATCCCTTCAACTCTTGAGGAGTTGAAGCTCGAACAAGCCATCGCCCGCGAGGCCCTGCGGCTGGCGCTGCTTCACCACATGTCAATGGCCGTGGGGCTCAAGGGCGTGCAGCAGGAGCGGACGATTTCCGACGCCTTTGCCCAGTCGCGCACCGGCGAGACACTGGTAAGCATGATGGACCTGAACCTTGTGGTCGGGTCCGGCGGCGCGCTGTCTCATGCCCCGCGCCGGGTTCAGTCGGCAATGATGACGATGGACGCCTTCCAGCCCGAGGGCGTGACGCGGCTGACCGTTGACTCAATCTTCATGATGCCGCATCTTGGCGTGCTGACCGAGGTCCACCCGGAAGCCGCGTACGAGGTCTTTGAGAAAGACTGCCTGATTCACCTCGGCACGTGCATCGCCCCGGTCGGATCGGGCAAGAACGGCGTGAAGTGTGTGCACGTCAAGGTCGTGAAGGCCGACGGCAAAGAGATGGCAGCGCGGGTGGATTTCGGCGACATCGCGGTTCTGCCTCTCGGTGTCGGCGAATCGGCCAAGGCGATCATCAGCCCGGAGCGGGGATTCGACGTCGGCGTCGGCGCGGGCAAGGCCCACGAAGCCCAGGTCGAGGGCGGATTGGTCGGGGTCATCATCGACTGCCGGGGCCGGCCGCTGGTCCTGCCGGAGAACGACAGTACGCGGATGGAAGCCCTGCGCAAGTGGGCCGTCCAGCTCAACGCCTACCCGGCCTAGCCGCGCCTGGGCATGAGAACATGCCCAATATCCCCAGAGGACTTCGGGTCGCGTCGCGTCTCCGCAGACCGGCGCTGGACCGCCCCTCCTCTTCCCCTGTCATTCTGAGCGCAGCGAAGAATCTTCGGTTGCTCGGGGCAAGCGACACTCGTCAATCGGAAATGGATCGAACCGCCGAGGCCGCCAAGGTTCGAGTCCGGCAATCTATGATCTTGAATCTAGAATGGGTTCTAGCAGCCCGCGCAGGCGCGCCTGTATCCCGTCTACTGTATGTTGACTGCTGTCCGCTGATCTGGTCGGGTTACAGGTCGGCGTCTTCGGTCTTGAGTACGGACTAGAGCTTCCTGGTGCGTTCCTCGAACTCCCTGGAGCTCAAACCCAGGGTTCTGAGATTGGTCCTGACATGAGTAGGCGGGATTTCCTTCTCGTCCCCGCGGAACACCACCGGCCGGTCGAGCTTCGACTCATCCGGGTAGGCCAATATCTCGTGACTGCCGCTTGTTCGTTTGTGAACCAGGCCCAGGCTCTTCAGGAATCTGCGAAACAGCGCGGTCTCGACCTGCTTCAGGAAGCTGCCCCGGCTAAGTCGCGGCCACGAGAGGTATTCTGACGTCCTCGGTTACCGAGTCGAGCATCGACCTCGCCCGGCAGAGGTGCAGCAACTCACTGGCAGTATAGCGCGGTGGCTCGTAGCGGTTCCGGGACAGAGTCCAGCCGAGCTTGAGCAGTACCCGTTCTAGCGTCCCCTTCCGCTCAGTTGCGTCTAGGAAGATGCCGACGGCCTCATCAAACGCCTTCTTGGCCGTCCGCTCACTTCGGCCGTAGGAAGACAACTCAAGCGCGGGAGCGTAGGCAACGACGTACTTGCCCTCCCTAAGGGACAGCACGTCCACGCCTACCGACATGACCTTAACGACCTTAGTGCGTGCCACGCGACAGATTACCCAAAACCCTGACCGCAGTCAACGCCAATCGCCAGCCGATCGCCAGCCGCTGACCGCGCCCGCTTCGCCCCCGACCCCCAACCCCTGCCCCCTGACACCGAAGCCACCGAGGCATGAGGCGGCCAATCTGCGACCTACAATCTAGAATGACGTTGCGCGCAGGGCGCGGTCTCGGCTTACGGTGCACGGTGTACGGTATACGTCTCTGTGAAGCGAAGACGGTTACCGTCCCCTAAGGTCCAAAGGGGCGGCCCGAAGGCCGCCCCTGGTTCAGATTGCTGTCTGGCAGTTACTGCTGGACGACCAGTTTCTGCGTTGCCGAACGTCCGCCGGACTCAAGCCTCACGACGTAGATGCCCGGAGCCAGCCCGGTCAGGTCGAGCCTTGCCGGTCCGCTTGCCTGCCCGTCCAACTGCTGAGTACGGACCACCCGGCCGTCAACCCCAAGCAGGCAGATGCTGGCCGGCACCGCGCTGGAAAGCGATTGCTCGACATTAGTCCAGTTCCGGGCCGGATTGGGAGCAAGGCGCATCACGGGCCGGCCGGGAACGGCAGACTTGAACTCGGCGACGTCGCAGAACGCTGCCGAGTCGTACTTTATGATTAGGAAGCCGTAATACCCGCTGTCAAAGCTGCTGCCGAGAACAATGGGGTTAGAGTGGCTGTCAAACGCAACCGCCACCGCCATGGCATCATCGCCGTTCGGGCCGCTATACAGGGCGGCCCATTCCTGAACGCCGGCGTCCGTATAGCGCAGGGTCACGATGCCGCCTTTGTTGGCTGAGTCGATGCTCGTGCCGGTAACGAGAATCTTCCCGGACGGGAGGACGGCGAGGTCGACCGCGACAGCGTCCTTTCCCGCCGGGTCAATGAACCGAGCCGCCCAGAGCTTGCTGCCGCTACTCTTGTCGTAGGCAATCGTCTCGTAGTCGTCGACAAGCGCGGAGTCCGCGCTGGCGCCGATGACGTAGACCGCCGAGGCCCCGAGCGCGATAGCCCCAGCCTCGCTCGGTCCGCCGGTGCCGGTGTCGCGCGAGACCCATATCTGCGTGCCTGAGTCGTTAGCGTACTTGACCGTCGCGAACTGGTTAATGCCGCTCGGCGCCGGAGCCGTGGGGCTCGTGCCGGTGACGTAGGCATCGCCCTCGGCATCAACCACGATGTCCACTGCCTTGTCGGGCCCGTTGCCCGAGTAGTTGTAGAAGCTGGCCCACTGCTCGACCCCGTCCGTGCTGTATTTCACGGTGGCGTAGTCTTCCAGGTACTCGCGCTGGTTTTAGCCCGTGATATAGGGCGCGTCGCCCGGCCCGAGCGCGATGGCCGTCGGGAAGTCCACGCCGTCCCCGCCCGGACGAACCACGGTCCAGAGCGGCAGCCCGCTGTCCGACGTAAGCTTCATTGTCACCCAGTCGGCCGTGCAGTTGGCTGCGGTCGTGTAGCCGGTGACGTAGGCGTTGCCGGCCGTGTCCACCACGATGCCCGCCGGAACGTCCTGCTTGTTATCCGGGCCGCCCCAGGTCCGCCGCCAGACTTCGCTGCCAGTCGGGTCGAGTTTGACAGTCATAATGTCGAAATCAGGGAAGAGCCCGCTCAATGCGGTTACGTAGATGTTGCCGTCGGGGTCCAGGGCCGCGCCCTTGGCTTCGTCGTTGTACGCACCCGGCCCGGCAACGGTCACGAACCATAGCCGCGTGCCGTCCGGGCTGACCTTGACGACGCCGACGTCGTTGCCGGTGCCGGCGCCTAACCAGGTGCCGACAGCGATGATATTGTCATCATGGTCGACGAGCAAGGTCCGGCCATAGCAGTCCCGGTCGCCGCGGAAGTACCGGGTCCAGAGAGTGTCATCGGCGAGGGCCATGTTAGCTCCCATCAGGAACAAACAGGCAGCCGTCAGAACGGTTCTAGTCACGATTCCTCCTTCGTGTGTTCATTGTTGTACCACAAGGCGCGAGGTCGCGAGTCGGCCTGCGACCTCCAGGCGGACGATGTAGACGCCCGAAGCCAGCCCGGTCAGGTCGAGTCGCTTCGATTCACCCATCTTCCCGGCGAACTGCTGCGTACGGACCACCCGACCGTCGACCCCAAGGAAGCTGATGACGGCCGGGGCCGCGCCGGCAAGCGAGCATTCGACGTTCGTCCAGTTCCGGGCCGGATTGGGCGCAAGGCGCATCACGGGCCGGGCGGGAGCGGCAGTCTTGAACTCAGCGACGCCGCCGAACGCCGCCGAATCGTACTTCACAATCAGGAAGCCGTAATACCCGCTGTCAAAGCTGCTGCCGAGAACAATGGGGTTGCAGTGGCTGTCAAACGTAATCGCCGTCGCTACGGCGTTGCTGTAACGGGCGGCCCAGTCTTCGACGCCGGCGTCCGTGTAGCGTAGGGTCATGATATCGTTCCCGCTCGTACCGGTAACGAGAACCATGCCGTATGGGAGGACGGCGAGGTCGACCGCATTGCCCGGCACATCGTCTAAGCGAGTCCTCCAGAGCTCGATGCCGCTGCTCTTGTCATAGGCAATCGTCGCGTAGTCGTAATCACCCGTATCTTTCTGGCTGCTGCCGGTGACATAGACCGCCGAGTCCCCGAGCGCGATGTCCACCGCCTCGTTGTGCCCGCCGGCACCGGTGTAGCGCGAGACCCATTGCTGCGCGCCCGTCGTATCGTCGGCGTACTTGATCGTCGCGATCATGTTGAAGCCACCCGGCGGCGGAGCGGTAGCGCTCGTGCCGGTGACGTATGCGTCGCCCGCGTCGTCAACCACAATGTCCGTTGCCTTGTCGGGCCCGTTGCCCGAGTAGTTGTAGAAGCTAGCCCACTGCTCGACCCCGTCCGTGTTGTATTTGACGGTGGCGTAGTCTTCCAGGTAGACGCGCTGGTTGTAGCCCGTGATATAGGGTGAGCCGTCCGGCCCAAGCGCGATGGCCGTCGGGAAGTTGACGCCGCCGCCCTCACTCGGACGGACTACGGTCCAGACCGGCAGCCCGCTGTCCGGTGCGAGCTTCATTGTCACCCAGTCGCACGTGCCGTTGGCCGCGGTCGTGTAGCCGGTGACATAGGAGTTGCCGGCAGTGTCCACCGCGATGCCCGCCGGGACGTCCTGCTTGTTGTCCGGGCCATCCCAGGTTTGGCGCCAGACTTCGCTGCCGGTCGGGTCGAGTTTGACAGTCATGATGTCAAAGTCGGGGTAGAGCCCGCTCGATGCGGTCACGTAGATGTTGCCGTCGGGGTCCAGGGTCGCGCCCTTGACTTCGTCGTTGAACGCACCCGGCCCGGCGATGGTCGCGGACCATTGCAGCGTGCCGTCCGAACTGTACTTGACGACGCCGATGTCGT
>JAPLUO010000180.1 GCA_026397595.1 Caldifarciminota bacterium | reverse complement strand
AGACGTATGACCCGGTAGTGTGCGGAAAACAGCACTTAGCGCGCTCCGGTACAGGCATGCAGGACTTCTGGGTCTACTTGGCCAAGCAAAGCAGGCGACATCACCGTCTTTTATCTGATGAGTTAACCGCATAGTCATGTTTCCTTTTGACTTCACCGTACTCTGGGCTATGCTCACCTTTAGTGGAAGGATGGTTCCGCCTTTGGCGGTGTTCGATTGGGTCGAGCGCTCAGAGTGCAATTCAAGTGCCGGAGCTGGAATCCAATCCGCTTCGGCTCAAGCAGCAATCCGAAGCAGCATATGAAGATAGTCGTCCAACACTGAGGAGGAAACGTGAAACGTACTTTTCTCGCACTGGTCGCCCTCGCGCTGGCCGTGACCGTCGCGCAGGCCGATTCACTTAACTGCCGCCTGGTCGGGTACTACGACACACCGGGCACAGCCTTGGGTGTTGCGGTTTCCGGCAACTACGCCTATGTGGCGGACGGGGGCTCCGGCCTGCGGATTATTGATATCACGAATCCGCAGAACCCGACCGAGGTAGGGTTTCTTGATACGCCGGGCACGGCCCAGGGCGTCGCGGTTTCCGGCAACTGCGCCTATGTGGCGGACGCGGATTCCGGTCTGCTAATCATTGATGTCACGAATCCCGAGAGCTTGGCCTTGGCCGGGTTCCACGACACGCCGAGCGGTGCCATGGGCGTGGCCGTTTCCGGGAACTACGCCTATGTCGCGGACTATCAGGCCGGTCTGCGGATTATCGATGTCACGAATCCCGCAAGCCCGACCGAGGCTGGGTTCTACGATACGCCAGGCGAGGCCTTTGGTGTCGCGGTTTCCGGGAGCTATGCCTATGTGACGGACGGTAGCTCCGGTCTGCGGATTATTGATGTTACGGTTCCCGAGAGCCTTACTGAGGCTGGGTTCTACGACACGCCGGGCTATGCCTATGGCGTCGCGATTTCCGGGCCCTACGCCTATGTGGCGGACGCGGGCGCCGGTTTGCGAATCATCGATATCACGAATCCGCAGAACCCGACTGAAGTCGGCCATGTCTCGCGGATGTCGTCCGTTGGCGTGGCCTTGTCCGGGAACTACGCCTACATGGCGAACTTCAACGCTGGGCTGTGGATCATGGACGTCACGAATCCGCAGGACCCGACTGAAGCTGGGTACTACGTTACGCCGGGCAATGCCCGCGGCGTGGCCGTGTCCGGCAACTACGCCTATGTGGCGGCCGAGGGTGCCGGGTTGCAGGTGTATCAGTACACGGGGGCAGGAGTTGAGGAAACGCGCACACCGCTCACGGCTGACCGCTCACGGCTGACGGCCACGGTGATCCGCGGGGTGCTGATGATAGGAGACCGGGGACCGAAGACAGGAGACCGGGCGGAGTTGCTCGACGCGAGCGGCAGGAAGGTGCTCGACATCAAGACGGGCACGAATGACGTGAGCCGGTTGGCGCCGGGCGTGTACTTTATCTCGGAACGAAGCACCAAGAACGAAGAACCAAGAACGGTGAAGATCATCGTTCAAAACTGAGGAGGACACGTGAAACGTACTTTTCTCGCACTGGTCGTCCTCGCGCTGACCGTGACCGTCGCGCAGACCGATTCGCTTAATGTCCGGCTGGTCGGGCACTGCGGTATGCCGGGCTATGCCCACGGCGTTGCGGTTTCCGGGAACTACGCCTACATGGCAATGGAATACCAGTACGGTCTGCGGATCATTGATATCACGAATCCCGAGAACCCGACCGAGGTTGGTTACCACCAAACGCCGGGCGAGGCCTATGGCGTCGCGGTTTCGGGGAATTACGCCTATGTGGCGGCCAGGGCCTCCGGTCTGCGGGTCATTGATGTCACGATTCCAGAGAGTCTGGATGAGGTCGGGTACTACGTCACGCCGAGCGTGGCCAACGACGTCGCGGTTTCCGGGAACTACGCCTACGTGGCGGACCACACATCCGGTCTGCGGGTCATTGATGTCACGATTCCAGAGAGTTTGGCTGAGGTCGGGTACTACGACACGCCGGGCGTTGCCCTGGGCGTAGCCGTTTCCGGGAACTACGCCTACGTGGCGGACTATCTGTTCGGTCTGCGGATTATTGATGCTACGGTTCCCGAGAGCCTGACTGAGGCCGGGTACTACGACACGCCGGGCGAGGCCTATGGCGTGGCCGTGTCCGGGAACTATGCCTATGTCGCGGACGCCTCTGCCGGTTTGCGGGTCATCTCAGTATCCGACCCGACGCATCCCGTCGAAGTCGGGTACTACGACACTCCGGGCAATGTCTGTTGGGTCGCCGTTTCCGGGAACTACGCCTACGTGACGGACCAGGGCGGGGCCGGTCTGATTGTCATTGACGTCACGAATCCCCAGAGCCCGACTGAGGCCGGGCGCCACGAAACGTCGGGTGAACCCTATGGCGTCGCGGTTTCCGGGAGCTATGCCTATGTGGCGACCAATAACATGGGCCTGTACATCTTCCAGTACTACGGAGGGGGGGGAGTGGAGGAAACGCCGAACCCCGGAGTCCGAATGCCGAACCCGGGTCCCACGGTCGTGCGCGGGGTGCTGATGATAGGAGACCGGGGACCGAAGACAGGAGACCGGGCGGAGTTGCTCGACGCGAGCGGCAGGAAGGTGCTCGACATCCACGCCGGCGCGAATGACGTGAGCCGGTTGGCGCCGGGCGTGTATTTCGTGCGCGAGGCGCAAGCCCAAGCCGTCCGCAAGGTCGTCCTGCAGCGCTAGCTGCTTTGGAGTGCGGCAGCAGGGCTGCCGCCTTTCTGGCCGCCGGACAGGGGAAAGTGGAAACTGCACTCCCGCATTCCAGAGACCACCTCCCGCGAGCGGGTGGCTGTCAGCCGCAAGCTGTGAGCCGTGGGCTGTCGGCCGTCACCCCTGCGCACTCGACCACTGGACCACTTGAGCACTCGACCACTCTCCTCCGTTTGACTTCCGTCCCAGCCCGGCTATGTTCTTGACGGTGAACACGGATGTTCGTTCGGCCGTGACGCGCACGGAATTGAGTACTGCATCCCCGAAACTGGCCCTGGTGGGTCCGAGGGAGTTCGAGCGCGTTCTCGGCCGGCTTCTTACGGAACTGAAAGGCCGATTCCGCGACCGGCTCCTCGGGGTCGTGTTGTTCGGCTCCGTGGCCAGACGCCAGGCACGGGCGGGCAGCGACCTTGATGTCCTCGTCGTCATCGAGGAAAGCAGCCTGGAGAGCGACCTTGAGGTCGTGGCCGCCTGCGCCCGGACAGAGGCCTCGGCCGCATACGAGGACTTCCGCAGCCGTCATACGGCTATGCCCATAGTCCCGATTGCGACGGACTCGGCCAGGCTGAAGGCGAATCCGCTCATCCTGCTGGACATGCTGGATGAAGGGGTCGTCCTGCATGACCCGGCCGGTGTCATGGACGACCTGTTCGGGCGGCTGCGAGCCAAACTTGAAACGCTGGGTGCGAAGAAGGTCCGGCTCGAACATGGCCGTTGGATGTGGTTCTTGAAACCGGACTGGCGGCCAAGCGAAGTTGTGGAGGTCGGGCTGTGACCAATTTCGAGCGGGGCGAGATGCTGCTAAGAGAGGCGGCATTCTGTCTGTCTGAGACGGGGTCCGCCTTCGAGAGCCAAGAGTGGAACATGGTAATCCGCAGGGCTCAGGAGGTGGTCGAGCTGTGTCTGAAGCCCATCTTCAAGGTGCTGAGCGTCGAGTATCCCAAAGTGCACGAGGTTTCAGGAGAGTTCATCCGAATCTGCGGCCAGAAGAAGGTCGGCCTTTCCACGGCCGACGGCGACAGAATCGCCACTACATCCAAGTGGCTCGCGGAGAAGCGCTCGGCGGCATTCTACTACGAGCAGCTCTTCACTCAAGAGGAAGCCCAGTTCGCCCGCGACGGCGCAGCGTGAGTCTGCGTGACAACCAAGGATCTGGCGGAGCGCCTGAAAGGCCATTGACCGCAGGAGCAGCATGAGGAGCCCGAGTCACGCCGTAGCACGTTTCCCGGGCCGGGCGTTGTGTCCAGCACGACCTAAGGAACCCGGAAATAGAAGTGTCCCGCATTTCAGAGAGCAATCAGTTGTCAGCATTCAGGGCCGCCAGCCGTAAGCTGTGAGCCGTAGGCTGTCGGCCATCACCCCCTGCCACTCGACCCCTCGACCACTCGCGCGCCAAAGTCTGATGTTGTCCCATTCGGGCCTGTCTTGTCATTGCCTGCCGTCTGCAACCTGGAACTCGCAACTCGTAACCCGCAACTCGCACGCGGCGCGTGCGTCCGCTTGACTTCCGTCCCAGCCCGACTATGTTCTTGACTATGAAGATGCGCACCAGCGCGCATGGAAGCGCCCGGAAATACAGGACGTGGCCGTCGCCACTCCCAAAGGCAGGTTAACGATGTCCATGAAGGGTATGTCCGGTTTTCGTGTTGCGGCGGCTGCGTTCCTGACTCTCTCTTTCGGAGCGTCCTTCGGCTCGACCGCCGCTCCGTCAGTCCAGCAGGCACTGCTTCGCCAGGACTGGGGCAGGGTTCTGAGCCTTCTGGAAAAAGACAGTGCGAGTGCGGCCGACCCAGTCGCACGGCTCATCGCGGGGCAGGCGTGTCTGGCTACGAATCGCGACAACCAAGCATTCATACTGTTCATGGCGACGGAGAAAGAGGACGCCCTGGCCTGGAAGGCGTGGGCTGTGGCGTTGACCAAGGAGAATCCGAACAATGGCCTTGCCTTCTACCTTCTGGGCGATGCACAGGCGAGAACCGGGGACTTCAATGGCGCAGAAGCGTCCTTCACCAACGCACTCGACATCAACCCTGAACTCGGATTGGCTCTAACTGCCCGGGGCGTCGTCAGAACGCTTGCTGAGCGCGGTGACGAGGCATATCTGGACGTAGTGCGCGCCACTCAAGTGCAGCCGGGTAGGGCAGATGCCTGGGCGAGTCTTGGGTGTTACGAAGTCCTGCAACAGAATGCCGAAGGGGCAGAGGATGCTTTCAACGAAGCTCTGAAACTCGACCCATCGTTCGCGCTGGCGTACAACGGCCGTGGCTGCGCTCGATACGGATTGGGAGAACCGGATGAAGCGCATCTGGACTTCGAGATGGCTGCAACCCTGTGTCCCTTCCTGGACTTGACCGAGGCTAACCAAGCGTTCGTTCTGGCGCTCGTGGCGCGCAAGGTTGACGAGAAGATGCCAGCCGAGAGAAAACCGGGTACGACGCTGGAGACACACTCACAAACAATGGTGGTTGACATACCTGGCATTTGGTCACAGGGGATCGGCCGTCCCGAGAAGTGGGCTCCGTTCCTGATCGGCGACCAGGGATACGAACGTTTCAATATTCGGCACGAGGGAGCGAAGAACCTCGTTGCCGAGCCGGGCGTCACGATATTGCTACCTCAGAATGCGAGCTCGGAGCAACTCGAGCAGTATCTCGGGCCGGTCCACGATGCGATTGCCGCGGGCAAGAGCGTCTATGTGAAGCTAGACATGAACATGGGCTTCCTGCGGTATATGTCTCCCGTCAGCGGCCCGGCGGAAATGCGGTGGGCCGGAACCGTTGCCGACGCGCTGGCAGGCCGAGCACGCTCGGACCGACCCGACATCTGCATATTGGGCAACATGCACAGTGCCGGGACCGTGGTCGCTCTGGAGCACATGAATGTGAAGCTATTCAACCTGAAACCTGCGTGAATTTCCCATCTAAGGCGGGGCTTGAAGCCGCGCATAGCTTGAGGCCCACGGCCGTTTTGCTCATAATCTTAGACTACCTTTTGGTTAGCCTAAGATTATGCGGAGAGGTGCCCCACAAAG
>JAPLUO010000429.1 GCA_026397595.1 Caldifarciminota bacterium | reverse complement strand
TCCGAGCATCTCAACCGGACAGTTGTGGCGGCGTCCCCAGGTTCTTGGTTCTCTGCATCTGCGCTCTCGTGGCGGTCGCGTGCGTGAGCTGCGCAAAGCCGCCCCGGGGTGAAGGCTACCGCCGGGTCGAACTCTTCAGCGCCGGACACAGCCGAATCGAGTTCATGTGCCTTATCGGGTCTCACTCATATGACACCTTCGTCGGGACCACGCCGTGGAAGCTTGGACTGGACCTGGACACGATGAACGAGTGCATTGGCGGGGCGCGTTGCCGGATTCTGAGGACCTCGGTAGGCCCGGACCGGCTGTGGGCGTGGGCATTCGACCGCGAGAGCCTGAGACTGGACAAGTACCTCGGCTCGCCATCCGATACGGTGCTCTTCCATATGCGAAGCTGGATTTGTTACCAAGGCAAACCGTGACGGTAAGTGGATTCCGAAGCCCAGGCGCGGAGTTGACAGCAGGCCGGAGCTGGCCGAGAATCGCGGGCAGAAGCGTGCACGACTTGAACGCAATGCCGCGAAACCGAGATGACCTTGACGGAGGTAAAGAAAGTGGCTAGCGTCTCCGGTATTACCCCCGGTCAGTTTCGGACAAGCCCCAGGTGCTCGGACCGAAACCGCCTTATCAGGTCAACCACATCGCAGCGGCAGAGCCTGTTCAGGACGTAGACCTCAGCCGCGTTCAGTGCCTCCACCTGCTGGCCGACATCCGCGTACTTGGTGCGAAACGCGTCACACGCCACTTCTGAAGAGCAACTTGATTTCTCGGCCGCCAGCGCAGCGAGCAGCCAAACAAGCGCAACCTGGGGCCTTGAGTCGTTGCCGAGGTAGCAGGCGAGGTGATTGAGGAGATTCCTCACATGGCTGTAGTGCCCGCGTGTGCATAGTTCGGAGCCCAACTCGGCAAGCCTGATGGCTGTGTCAGGTAGGTACATCGTGAGTTCAGAGACAGCTTTCAGCGCCGCGGCTTCGTGTCCCCGGCCGATAGCATCCCCACAGAGAGCATGCAGGGCATTCAGGGCAGACAGGTAGTCGGGTGAATGCGGGTGTGTGGCTCGGAGCCTCGCCAGGATGTCGGTGACAAGGGCTATGAGCCCGCCGTAATCGGATGCCACCGGCATACCCTCGCCGGTGTGCGAAGTCACGATTGACGGTAGCTGCGAAAGTAGTTCCCCCAGTCGGGCCCCATCGTAGTTCTTGTGGGAAACTGCCCGGACTGCAACCCTATGCAGTTGACCAATCACCTTGTCTTTCTCGCCTCCCGGCTTGCTGTAGGAGACAACGTGAACAAGCTGCTCTAGTGCAGTCTCGGGATGGGACAACCTCGACCACAGCCGTCTGACTGTTCTCATAGTCCACCACCAGCACGCGACAACGAAACACGGGGCCTGGCTGGGGAGGGGAGGAAGAACCCTGAGCGGCCGCGTCAGTTGTCTCAACGTATCCGAGCCCAGCCGGGCGACGACCACGCCTCTGTTTACTGTTACCACCACCACGACCCACACGAGAGCTGTCACAAGAAGAGCTAAGGCTGCAACAACGCGGGGCGTAAGGGGGAAGGCCACTTTGATGCTCTGGCCAGGGGCGCAGGGCCAACGCAATACGAAGACACCAGCAATGCCGACCAGCACCGCACTGCCCAGAGCCAACAGGAAAACCCCAAGGAGTTTTCTGATGTGTATCCAGCGTAGGCCTTCCGGGATGGCAAGCTGGATAAGCAGGGCCGGCAGGCCCAATGTGAAAACCAGCATCACTACAACAATCTGGAGGTACGCGGCCCCCCAAGTACTGTCGTAGGATGTCAAGCTATCCACCGTGAGAGGACTCGGCCTTTTTCACATCCCTCTCTAGCCTCTCGATAAGCTCCCTCAACCTCGGGGAGGGATCACCAGGGTCTGTCTTTCGGACGTAGTGTTCGACCCGAATCCCTAGCTCGTCTAGGTCGCGCTTCAAGAAATCAGGGTCTCCCAAGACCTCCACGGTCAGGATCCCCACACGGTCCGGGGTAAGCCACTGGAGCCCCTGTCGCCTCTCCTCAGGTAGAAGTACCTCAGGGTTCTTGTTCCAGATGCTGCGAAGGACCTGAAGCCCTACGCGCGCGACGGTCCTATCACCGAGGCACATACTATAGTAGTATGAACGCCATCCTTGGTCGTTGCCAGGGTCTATACGGACATCCAGTATGACGAAATCAAACTTCCGCATCGTCATGGCATTGAGCGCACCAGTCGCGTCTGCCACATACGTCAAGCCGTGGCCCGCGGCCACGGCCTCGGCGAAGATGTCGTTCAGGTCGCTTTCTACTTGGTCCTCAATCCACAGGACAGCGCTCATTGTGCCTCCTTTCTGAACGGAAGTCTAACGGTGAATGAGGTAAGGAACGGCTGGTCATAGTCTTCTGGGTCTGCACCACGAACTGCCGGGACGCTCTCGACCTCAATGGAGCCTTTGGCGCCTTCAATCACATCAGCGGCATACGACAGACCCAAGCCACTGCCAATCCTACCCCGCGTCCCTGAGTGCCTGCCACGGAAACCAGGCTTGAACACCAGCTTATCTCCTATCTCGTCAGACGCTATTGGTACGCCCAAGTTGGTGATTCTTAGCACGAATTCGGCCTCGGTCGAACCTGTGCCATCCAGCTCCACATAGCGGTAGCTCTCGCGCTTCTCTTCCGACGCAGCATAACGGGGAGACCAAGAATACTTGATGGCATTATGAAGGAGATTTCCTAGGGCGACGACCATGTCGTGTTCGCGGCACAGAATTCTCCCTTCGGGAATCCCCTTCGGCCTGATTATGACGCTACAGCTTGACGCGAACTCGCTCCACTCACTTATCACAACATCCAGCAGATTCCGCACCACAACTAACATTTCCTTTTCGTCCCGGCTGAAGGCAAGGCGACGGCGGAAGAGCCGGATAGCGGCGTCCATAAACTCGCACAAGACCAGGTGTTCGCCAAGGTTGAGTAAGTTACCAGGCTCCAGGACAGCCCTGCATTTGGTCTGCAGAACCTGCAAGGCCTGCTCGCGGCCAGAAGGCACTGCAAGCCGCTCAGCGGCATCGAGGACCTTCTCAGCGAACTTGCGATAGCTGGAGGGTCGCAGAGCGGGACTGCGGACGACTTCCTCGCGATGCTCAAGCACATTGGCGAGCCGGCGCAGCTCCTCGAGTTCGTCGGCAGACCAGCCCGACTGACTGGCCTGTTGTACGAAGCCTTGGACAGATGATGCGAGTTCCGCGGTCGCCCTCTGGATTTCATGGACTAGGTCCTCTCTGGACTTGGACCTCATTTCTTGCGGCACGAGCATTCTGGCAGGTGGTACAGCAGTCCTGAGTCTGACCAGGGTATTCGAGAAGCCATGCAGCAGTCGTCCAGTGTCGCTTCTGAACTTGACGAGCTGTCGCTCGAGCTCGACGCGCTCGGTCACTTCGTACACGAACCCTATTCTGCCAACCGGCTGACAGTTTTCGTCCCTCAGTGCGAGTGCATTGATGGCTATGTAGAATGAGCGCGTATGGTCCTTGTTGTGCACATGAAGTCGGTGGTCGAATACCGGCTCGCTGCTCTGGGCAACCTTCCACTCGAACTTCTTGAACGCCTCAGGGTCGTTCACTAGTTCTTTTGTGGCATACCCCTTCATCTCCTCTGGCGACTTGAATCCGAAAAGCTTCGCGAAGTAGTTACTGCACATCTCGACTCTGAACACCCCACCCGCGTCCGTCTCGAGCCTGTAGAACCCAGGGAGGCTGACGAGATAATGCTCGTACTCCACAAGTTTGCTGATGTCGGTGACTATGCCCTCGCGCCATGGGACCCTGCCATCAGGTCCCTCGAATGGGAAGGCTTTGACTAAGGCGGGGAAACGCGTCTTGCCTCCTCGCACCAGAAGGATCTTTTCCTCGGCTTCTTCACGTCCCTCGCGAAGGGCAACCGATAGCCGTGCCGTGAATGCCCCGAGCTCGTCTTTTTCGGCGTAGAAGTCTCCCACGGGTCTGCCGATGAGATCGCAACGAGTTCCCACGCCCAGCATTTCTGCCAAGCCCGAGTTCGCGTACCGAAGGACGCCGTCTGCGTCCGCGATATACACGCCGGTCGGCACTCGCTCGACCAAACGGAGGGCCTGCTCCTTGTCCGTGATGTCACTCAGGAAGCCGAGCACCCCGATTTCCTCAGAACCGTCAAGTATCAGTCGTGCCTGGTCCAGAAGGTACGCCTGCTGTCCTCCGACGGAGAAATCGAGCACGAAGCTGTGCTCGGCGCCCTTTCGCAGTTTGTCCATGAACACTCCCCGGTGGCCAGGGTTGCGGTAGAACCGGACAATCTTGGTTCCGACGAGTTCCGCGCGGGGCTGACGCAGAAGTCTACATGCTTCGTCGTTCACGGCCACAAGTGCGCCGTCTCTGTCAAGCACATAGATTCCGATGGGTTGCGCTTCTGGATTAAACGACTCATATTCCTCCAGCAGTCGTGGATGCAGCATAGCCTTTGCCCTACCTCCGTCCCGGGGACGCTCCACGCATCGCGGGCGGGGTTCCAGTGCATTCCGTCATTGTCAGGTTGTAGCGGAAAAAGATGAGGATGTCAAGGAGAAAAGTAGTGTCGAGGAATCAAGAGTATCTGGGATGGTAACCGGTTTGGGAACTCAGTCAGGTTGGAGCTGAACGAGCGGAGAAGCGGCGTTCACGAGGTGAAGCCCCTGCGGGGCCGACGCGGGTTCCTCTCCCCTGACCGTCCGATTGACGCGGGCCGTCGGCCTGGCACATCCAACGTCGAAGTGCGATGATGCGGGCGGCGGAGAGCGAGCGGAAGGCGGCGCTGGGACGATAGTCCGCCGGATAGTTCTCCAGATAATCCGCTAGACAATTCACCTGACAATCTGCCGAATAGTTGGGTAGATTGTCCTCCAGATTATCCTCCGAATTGTCCTCCAGATGATTCTCCGGAGAATCTGCGGAATAGTCGGCTAGATGGTTCTCCAGACAGTGGTCAAGACTGTCCGCCAGACTCTCCGGGAGATTGTCTGCCAGACGGTCTGCCGGAGAGTCGCCCGGACGATGCTCCAGACTGTCTGCCGCGTGGTCTGGAGAAGAGTCTCCCGAATCGTCTCCCGGACGATTTGCCCCACAATCCACCAAACAGTCCGGGGAATGAGGTAGTGGAGTTTGGGAAACGATGAGTAGTGAGCGATGAACGCAGAACTTACGTGATTTCGGGCCTTGATTTCCGGAGGACATATACTAAACTGGACCTGTGCAAACCGGGTGGCCGAAGCACCCACGTTCTCCCCTACTTCCGAAGGAAGTAGGGAAACGTTTGCGCGTCTTGCGGGAGCGAGCCGGGCTCTCGCAAGAGGCTTTGGCGGCACTCATCGGGCTTGAGGGCTCTGGCGGCAGGTCGTACGTTTGCCAGGTGGAACGCGGTTATCTAAAGTCCGGGCCGGGGTTCGTGCGACTGCTCGACTATCTGCGGGCTTGCGGGTGCGGGATTGATTCGCTGCTGGACATCCTTGACCGGTACACGTCGAGAGAACCTGTGCCGGACGAACGAGTGTCGCGGGCGGTGCTGGCGGCAATTGGAGACATGCCGGAGCGCTGGCAGCGTCGGGCATTCTACTATCACGTTGGCTTGAAGCACAAGGCCCGGCTGCGCGTGCGCGGTGCGGTCGCGACGGCGCTGCGGGTCAGGCGGGTCAAGGGCCGGGGTCGGGCCGAGATGTGGGAGCAGCGGCTGCGGCGTCTCTTCAACGATGAGTTCAACGCGCTGCACCTCGCATCAGGCCACACGCTGGCAGCACATCTGCGGAGCTATGGCCGGTTGGTGTTTGCGACTCTGCGGCGACACCGTCGAACCCAACCGCTCTGGCGCAAGAAGGCGCTGGCCCGGCTCGATGACTGGCCGCTGCGGTACGGGCTTGAGCCTGCGCCGTTCCGGCGGATGAAGATTGCGGTCATGGAGTTGTTCGAGAAACTGGAACGGACAGGCGGGTTCGACTGAGGCCGGAATTGAGGCACGGAGAAACGGAGACGCGGGCGAAGTCAGAGGCTAGAAGCCTGAGTGCAGAAGCTAGAGTGCTGGGGAGTAGGGCGCCCATGAGAGCATGGCGGTTGTCCTTCCCCTCACCCCAACCCTCTCCCCCAAGGGGCGAGGGAGTTTCGAACCCACAGTGGAATCTGCGTAATCTGTGGATACTCCTCTCCGGGCGTCAGTGTTCTTGGTGTCCGGACTGCCACTTTGCCATTTCCCCTTTCCCCTTCGTGGGTCTTCATATGTCATACTGGATCCATGCAGTACAATTGTAGGTTGCTTATGCAGAACGGAGATTGTGGTGACCCCGCCGGGAAGAAGACCATTCGCCCCGCATGGTGCGACCATCACGCCAAGATTGTCTCTCCCGGCGGTAATG
>JAPLUO010000262.1 GCA_026397595.1 Caldifarciminota bacterium | reverse complement strand
CATGACTATGCGGTTAACTCAGCAGATGAAAGACGGTGATGTCGCCTGCTTTGCTTGGCCAAGTAGACCCAGAAGTCCTGCATGCCTGTACCGGAGCGCGCTAAGTGCTGTTTTCCGCACATTACCGGGTCATACATCTCCACAACCGCCCGACATTGAAGCACTTGCGTGATGAGCAAACCGCATAGTCATAATACTCTATAGGCCTTTGACTCTAATGACACAAGCCAGAGCAATGGCGATCCGGCCGGTTCCCGCGTGCGGGCCGGGTCGTTTGCCTGATTTGGAGGTTAAGTGATGATCACCTTTGCCCTTGGAATGGCTGCACTGCTTGGAATCGGCCCGCTGCCTGCGCCCGACTCGCTGGTCGTGCCGATGTGGGCCGACACGGCGGTCGAGGTCGAAGCCGCGATCTTCCCGCCGGCGGATGCCCTGCTGCCGCTGTACTACCAAGTTGCGTGGGGCGACGGCGATACCCTTGACTGGACCGAGCCGCTGCGCAGCCCGACCGACATCAGCCGCTATCACACGTACAAGACACCGGGCGACTACGCAGTGTCGGTACGCGCCCGGGATTCGCTCGGCCGGACCTCGAACTGGGGAAAATCCTACTCCGTGAAGGTCTGGCCCGAACCAATCCAGAAAGGCCTTTTCCCGACCGATGACCCGATTGTCGCGTCGCCGACCCTTGACCTGCACGGGAACATCTACATCGGCGACGAAAGCGGCTCATTCTATTCCATCAACCCCACCGGCGGCTCGCAGCGCTGGGTTTTCAAGGCCAAAGACGCCATCTACGGCGCTGCGGTAGTCGGTTCGCGACTGGTGAAGCGCCCTGGCGGCTGCAATCCACTGGCGCTCTTGTGGCCGCGGAAGAGAACAGCCACCGACCTCATCTATGTGGTTTCGCTCGACTCGAACCTCTACTGCCTGGACACGACCGGCAGACAGCTCTGGTCAACCTACCTCGGCGACGAAATATACGGCACGCCGGCACTCGGCGCGGACGGTACGATTTACGTCGCGACCGACAAGGGTACGCTTGCCGCTGTCGCGCCGGACGGCAAGATGAGGTGGAGCTTCAAGACCGGCGACGAAATCGCCGGATCGCCGACCATCGACCTGAAGGGCCTCATCTACATCACTTCCGACTCGGTCTACTGCATTGATGGCAAGGGCCGGAAGGTCTGGGCCTACGGCGCGCCCGAGGGCGACTACTTCTTTGCCTCCGCGGTCGTCGACGACAAAGGCATCGTCTATGCCGGCAACAACGACGGCTACGTCTACTGCGTCGGTTCGGACGGCCGCCTGCAGTGGCGTACGCCGGCCCCGGATGGCGACGAGATACGGACCGAGGTCACCGTCGGCCCGGACAGCGCGTTTTACTTCGGCACCGACGGCGACTACCTCTGCCGCAAGACGCCGGACGGTACGCCGACAATTGTCTACGAGGCGACAGACATCGTCGTGGCCACGGCCGCGGCCAGCGACAAAGGCACGGTCTATTTGCTTCCGGACGACGGCACGCTGTGTGCCATGGCAGGCAACGGCCGCCTGCTCTGGAGCCGTGAGGTCGCATCCGGCGACAAGGATGTTTACTATACATCGGCGCCGACAATCGGCCCGGACGGCACGATCTACGTCGGTTCATGGGACGGCGGCCTGTACGCGTTCCGCGGCGACGGCCCGGCTGCGAACACTCTCTGGCCCCAGTACCGACATGACGCTCAGCATACCGGCCGTCTGAGCAAACCGGATAGGCGAGGGACAAAGTAATGGAGGGACAAAGGGACAAAGTGCCCGGCACTCGATCCCTGGATCCCTTGATCCCTCGATCCCTTGATCTCTGCAAAGGAGTACTACATGTTTGATATCTACTTTTCTCCGTCCCGCGCCTTCGGCCGCCTGAAGGAAAAGCCGAACTGGCTCGTACCGCTCGTAATCGTGCTGGTCTTCAACATGCTGTTCGTCTTCATCTCGAGTCAATACATTGACTGGGGCAAGCAGCGCCAGGCAGCACTGGAGCGCATGCGCGAGCGCAACGTGCCCCAAGAGCAGATCGACAAAGCGACCGAGGGCATGGACAAGTTCTACTCCAGCCCGACAATGCGTTATGGCATGCCCGTGGTCAGCGCCCTGTTTATCGGTGTCGTCGCCCTGCTGTTCCTCGCGGTTATCTACAACGTCAGCCTGCCGCTGTTCGGCGGCGCGAGCGACTTCAAGCGGACCTGGGCCATCGTCTGCAACGCCAGCCTGATTGCAGTCCCTTCGGCGATTGTGCGCGGGGTCCTTGTCCTGCTCAAGGGCTCCGCCGAAGTGACAACCAGCCTGCTCGTGGTTGCGCCAAACCTCAAACAGCCCTTCCTGAAAGGCCTGCTGGCTCAACTGGACATATTCGACTTCTGGAAGTTCATGCTGATTGCGATTGGGCTCAAGGTAGTGTTCGGCCTCAAGGGCTCGAAGTCATACACGCTTGTCTTCGCAGTGTGGGTAGTTGTCATGCTGCTATTGGCCCTGCTCGGCATGGGCGCGGGCGGGAGGTGATCCATGCTGCTGCTATTACTTGCGCTGGTTTCCGCGTCGCCGGATACGCTTCAGCTCTCGCTCGGGCAGGCGCTTGACATCGCGATGAAGCGAAGCCCGGCCAAGACCGAAGCCTCGGTGTCGCGGCTGACGAGCGGCATCAGAATCGGCCAGGGAATCAACGCCCTGCTCCCCGCTCCGTCCGGCTCGCTCGCTTACGGCAACACCACCACGAAGTCCCCGCTCTTCCCTGACTCGAACTTCACCACCAGAGGCTGGACCGGGACACTTACAGTCAACCAGGTCGTGTTCGACCCGCACGTGTTTGCCGGTGTGGCGACGTCCTTTGTCAACGCCGGCTTTTACGGATATGATGCGCGGGACAAGGAGGCAAGGCTCGTCTACGACGTCACTCAGGGCTACCTCAACCTGCTTGGCTCTGTTCTCCTCCGTGACGCGGCCGCGTCGGCGCTCGACCGCGCCAGCGACAACCTTCGGCTGAACGATGAAAAGCTCCGGCTGGGCGCTGCTTCACGGATTGACGTCATGCGCTCGCAGGTCGCCCAGTCACAGGCGAAGATCAACCTGCTTTCGGCCAACAGCGCCCTGGCGAGCGTGAATGCCGCGTTCCTGGCCACGGCCGGCATCGGCGAGAATGTCGTCGTCAAACCGACCGAAACGTTGGCCGCGCCCGCCTCGCTCGTAGTCGAGGACCCGGACAAGCTGCTGGTGGACATCGAGCAGCAGAACCTGTCCGTCAAGCAGGCGAGAAGCACGAACACTGCCGCCACTATCAACACCATCGGCGCGGTCGGCCAGATACTGCCGTCGGTCTCGGTCTTCTGGAGTTCGAAATACGAAGACCCGAGCATGCCGAAGAGCATCAAAGCCTGGGATCAGAAGGACGTCGTGTCTACCGGCATCGGGCTCTCGTTCCCGCTGCTCGACCCGAAGACGTACGCGCTCGACATCGCCAGTGCGGTTGCCGGCTCCCGCCAGGCAAGAGCCTCGGCCCTCTCCGCCCGCTACCAGCTCCGCGCGTCGGCGACGACCGCGATTCTCGGCTACCAGCAGGCGCAGCAGACCTACGAGTATGCCAAGGCCAATCTCGATCTGAACCAGGAGCTCTACCGCCTGGCAGCGGAGCAGCAACGCCTCGGCGCCATCTCGCTCATCGACTTCTTCAGTGTCGAAACCGCGCTCGAACAGGCCAACGCCACCTACATTACGGCGCTGACGGACACCTACATCCAGGCGGCGCAGATCAGCTACCTGCTCGGCCGGACGAGTCCGCAGGCCAAGTAGAAGGGAACCCGATGAAGAAAAGCACCCGCACCATCCTGATTGTGGCCGGGGTCGTTGTCGTTGTCGGCCTCATCGTTGTGGCCAACCTGAAGAGCAAGACCGGCGGCGGCACCGAGGTCGAGACCCAGAAGGTGAAGTACGGCTCGATACTCTCCAAAGTGTCTGCCACCGGAGCGCTGCGCGCCAAGGCCCAGGTGAATCTGCAGGCGCAGGTAATGGGCGTGGTCGACCAGTTGCCGGTGAAAGAGGGCGACTGGGTGAACGCGGGCAACATCCTGCTCCAGCTTGACCGGAGGAGCTATGAGGCGAACCTGGTTCTTGCCCGCGCCCGCTCTGTTCAGGCCCAACTGAGCCACGCTCGGGTCGAGAGCCTCTACGCGCAGAAGCTCGTCTCGGCCGAGCAATTCGAAGCGTCCAAGGCCGCGTATGACATGGCCAAGGCGCAGTCTGATGAGGCCCGGGACCAGTACGACAAGACCGTCATCCGTGCGCCGATATCCGGCACCGTCGCCCAACTGAATATCGAGGAGGGCGAGGCGGTGATGATCGGCACGATGAACTACTCCGGCACGGTACTGATGGTCCTCGCCGACATGTCGCGGATGCAGGCGCTCATCGACGTGGACGAGGCCGACGTGGTATCGGTCGCGGTCGGGCAGACGGCGGCGATCTACGTCGACGCACTACCTGACACCTCGTTCGCCGGCCACGTCACGAACATCGCCTACATGCCGACCGCGAACGTCCTCAGTGCCACTCAGCAGACCACGACTTTCGAGGTTGAGGTAACGCTCGACAGCACTGCTCCGTCATTGCGCCCGGGAATGAACGTCCGTGCCGAGATAACGACTGCCAAGCTGGACAGCGTGCTCGTAATCCCGGTGCAGGCCGCTGGTCGCCGCGAAGTCAAGGGCAAGGAGACCGAGACCGTATTCCTGGTCAAGGACGGCAAGACCGTGCTGACACCGATCCGTACCGGCAAGACGAGCGAGACCGAAATGGAAGTGGTCGAAGGCCTGAAGCCAGGCGACGAGGTCGTCACCGGCCCCTACAAGACGCTTTCCAAGCTGACCGAGGGCGAACGGGTGACGGCGAAACCGGCAAAGGACAGCCTTCCGGACTAGCGTCCGAAATCCGAATGACGAAGATCGAATGACGAATGAAGCACGAATGACCCAATTCCGGCACTTCCGCCATTCGGGTTTCAATCGGGTTTCGTGCTTCGGGTTTCGTCATTTGCTCCCCCCATGCTGATACGCACCGAAGACCTCGCCAAGTCGTACGGTACCGGCGCGATTGAGGTCCACGCCCTCAGCGGCGTCACGCTGCAAATCGAGAAGGGCGAGTACGTCGCCCTGATGGGCCCGTCCGGCTCGGGCAAATCCACCCTGATGCACCTGCTCGGCTGCCTCGACACGCCGACCTCGGGCCGCTACCTGTTCAACGACCGCGATATCTCGACCCTTGACGACACCGAGCTCGCCCACCTCCGCAACAAGGAAATCGGGTTCGTATTCCAGTCGTTCAACCTGCTGCCGCGCCTCTCGGCCCAGGCCAACGTGCAGCTCCCGATGGTCTACGCCGGCGTCCCGATCCGCGAGCGCTCGACCCGCGCGGCCGAGCTGCTCGAGATGTTCGGTCTGAAGGACCGGATGAAGCACAATCCCAACGAGCTTTCCGGCGGCGAGATGCAGCGCGTGGCCATCGCCCGAGCGTTCGCCAACCGGCCCTCGGTCGTGCTCGCCGACGAGCCGACCGGCAACCTCGACTCCAGAACCGGGGTCGAGATAATGCGCCTGTTCGGGACTTTGGCCGAGCAGGGCAACACAATCATCCTCGTGACCCACGACCAGGCCGTAGCCGGCCATGCCCGCCGCGTAATTCGCCTCGCCGACGGCAAGATAGCCTCCTAGAAGAATGACCAAGCGCCAAACACCAATGGCCACTCAAACCCCAAGTCGGGATTTGGTGCTTTCCTCGTTGATTGGTCATTGGGATTTGGGACTTGGTGCTTTCCATGCAGGATTCTCGCCATGCGTCTGATTGAGCTTGTCCGTCTCTCCCTCGAGACCTTCCGCACCCATCGCATGCGCTCCTTCCTGACCGCGCTCGGCATCATCATCGGCGTGATGACGGTCATCGCCATCGTGTCACTCATCCAAGGCATGAACTACGAAGTCGAAAAGCAAATATCATCGCTCGGTTCGAACACCATCTTCATTCAGAAGTTCGCCTTCGGCATGGGCCGCCTCGACTGGGACGAGATCAACAAACGTCCCAACCTGACGATGGAAGACGCTCTCGCCATCGGCCAGTTGCCAAGCATCGACAAGGTGGCGCCGTCGCGGAGCCGGACGATAAGCAAGATAACCTGGCGCAGCAACAAGGTAACGGGCGCCGAAGTCAGCGGCGCGACGCCGGCGCTCTCCGAGGTCAGCAACTACCAGGTTGAGACCGGCCGATTCATCAACTCAGATGACAGCCTGCGCCGCCATTCGGTCTGCGTCGTCGGCGGCTACATCGTCGACAACCTCTTTCCGTACGAGACTCCGCTCGGCAAGCGGCTGGTGCTGGACGGCAAGAGCTACATCATCGTCGGCGTGCTCGCCCGCAAAGGCAGCTTCCTCGGCCAGAGCCAGGACAACGTCATCATTGTGCCGATTACGACTTTTGAGAAGGACTTCGCGCCCGGTCGCGGAATCGGCGAGATCCAGTACAGCATCGCGGTGGGGGCAATGCCGAAGAAAGGCGTGGCGCTGGAAAAGGCAATCGACGAGGTGCGCGAACTGATGCGGCGCCGGCACCGACTCGGCTATGACAAGCCGGACGACTTCGGCATCAGCACGCAGGATACCATCCGCGACATCTACCGCAATATCACGCGGGTAGCTTTCCTCGTCATGATTGCCGTCGCCGCGATTTCACTGCTCGTGGGCGGCATCGGCATCATGAACATCATGCTCGTCGCGGTCGCCGAGCGCACCCGCGAGATCGGCCTGCGCAAAGCGCTCGGCGCGACCAACCAGGACGTGCTCTGGCAGTTCCTGCTCGAGGCGGTCATGCTCTCGCTTGTCGGCGGGGCCATCGGCGTCGCCCTCGGCGTCGGAATCGCCAAAGTGGTTGAACTCACTGCACATCTGAAGGCCGCCGCTCCGCTCTGGACCATACTCGTCGGCGTCGGCTTCTCGGCCACGGTCGGGATTTTCTTCGGCATCTACCCCGCCTCGCGCGCCGCACGCCTCAATCCGATTCAAGCCCTCCGCTACGAATAGCGCGTCCTGCCGGTCTGCCACATGATCACTGGATCACTAGACCACTTGACCACTTACCGGACTTGACACGCGAAAGTCACTGACCTATAATCAGTTATGCCAATTCGTGAATTCCGTTGCGATATCTGCAACCACGAATTCGAGGAACTTGTTCTGAGCAAGCGAGACGAGGAAGAGCTTGCCTGCCCGAAGTGCGGCACGGCGAAGCTCACCCGCTGCTTCTCGGCATTCGCGGTCGCCGGGGCTGAGAAGAAGGTGTCCACGTCGTCGAAGTCTTGCGGCCACTGCAGTTCACACAGTTGCAGCACCTGTGGCTAGAGGAGGGCAGCCATGACGATAACCAAAGCTGACTTGGTCGAGACAATCGCTCGCCAGGTTCATCCGAACATCACCAAGCGCGATGTCGGGAGACTCGTCCAGATGTTCATCGACGAACTCTGCAAGACGCTTCAGGAAGGTAACCGCATAGAAATCCGAGGCTTCGGCGTGATGTCCACCAAACTCCGCAAACCCAAGGTCGCCCGCAATCCAAAGACCAAGGAACCGGTGAACATCCCGCCCCGGCGCGTGCCGGTGTTCAAAGCCTCGCGGCTTCTGAAAGCGAGTCTCATGAAGGGAGGCCTATAGATGCCTTGTGGTAGGAAGCGCAAGCTGTCTAAGATACGGCGCCACAAGTACAAGAAGCGCATCAAGGCGATGCGCCATAAGAAGAAGCTGCGCTAGTCCGCTGGCAGCTCGCTTCGGGACGACCCAGGCTTGTTCCGTGGCGCAGAGTGCCTGACCTTCAGTTGATTCAGCCGGGACGCGCCACGCGTCCCGGCTTCCCTTTGAACTCGTTGGGATCGCGGGACGCGACGAGTCGACACGAACAGAAAAGGCAAAGAGCCGCCAGTTGCTCGTGACGAGTGTCGATTGCCCCGAACGAGTGACGGGGCGTCGATTGGCAGGGGTGGACGGCGGCTCCGGAGCTAAACCCCTTAGGTGCGATGGTTAGGAAGAGACACCGCCGGCCCCGAGAGCGGCACGGGGTACAGCGGTGGGATCGGCACCTACGTCATGGGGTAGATGGTCTCCCCCGACATGCAGGATTCCATGATGGATACCATGAAGACCCGGGTCTAGGAGTCCGGCCGAAAAGTCTTGACAAGTGTCCTGTTATATGTTAGTCTTGGGTTATTGTTGAGCAGCCGGTAGACAGCCCGAAGCTTTCCGAGAGGAGGCGTCTTGGTCGGACACGTTGATCCGCAGCGTAACCTGT
>JAPLUO010000008.1 GCA_026397595.1 Caldifarciminota bacterium | reverse complement strand
CTTTGAAACGAGCTTTTGACTGAGCTTTTCCGCGAGCTTTGAATCGAGCTTTGAAACAAGCAGTTTCTTGAGCTTTTCCGTGAGCTTTGAACCGAGCTTTGCGACGAGCTTTTGAATGAGCTTTTGGCCGAGCTTTGAAGTGAGCTTTCAAATGAGCTTCTGAACAAGCTCTTGAAGATGCTTTCGAGTGAGCTTTCTAAGGAGCTTTCCGGCGAGCTTTCCGAGGAGCTTCCATCGCAGCTCTGAGTTGCGAGTTTCCAGGTACCAGTTACCAGTGTCCAGTGGCGGAATCCGGTCTTGGCGTTCTTGGCGGTTCACTTCAGTCCGGATTGTCGAGTGTCGATTGGCGGCTGGCCTTGAGCCGTCGCCCGGTGAATCTGCGTCATCTGCGTAATCTGCGGATAGTCCATCCAGCGAGCTTGGCGGATCCCCGGTGGGCTTTGACAGACCCGTTGCCGTGCTTGACTCTGAGCGATAACCGCCTACATTCTCAGTATGCTCTCGCTGCTGATCGCCTCAATGCTTGTTACCGGCGGGTTTGATGCCGGCGGCCATGTCGGGATTCTGTTCCCGACCTCGGGCCTCCAGAACAGCCACTCCTCCACTGCGCTGTTCGGCGTCAGTCTCGGTTACGAAACCGGCCGCAGTCGTGTCGCGCTGGACTACGGCTATGCCGGCCTCCAGGCCAAGCAGGCCAGCCCGTACCGGTTCGACGTCAACGAGTTGTCGCTGGGCTACGGCTACGAATTTGCCCGATACCAATCCACTCCCGGCTCGACGTCAAGTTGGGGATTCGACGCCTCGGCGGCCGCCGGGTACAGCCTGCTCAGCCGCACACTCGTGTCGGCCCGCGAAACCGGGAAGGCGCCGGCCGGCCACGTCGCCGTCGGGTTCGTCCAGCGCCAGGGCCACAGCCGCTTATCGCTCGGCCTCGACAACGTCGTGTTCGTCGAGTCGCAGCCGGCCGGCAGCGCCCGCACGGTATCGCTCACCTACGTCATCGCGCTCAAAGCAGGAGTGACCTATGTCTTCTAGGACCACATCCCTCGTTCATCGTTCATCGTTTCTCCTCATCATGTCTTTGTGGTTCATCTGCCTGGCGGGCTGTAGCGACATGACATTTTACCGGGCAAAGTCGGACTACTTCCCGCTGGTCCCGGGCAGCCGCTGGACCTACCAGGTCGCAGGCGACACCGCAATCGACTCGGTCGTCGGTGACAGTTCGGTGGCCGGTCGGGCCTGCGTGATCGTGCTCCGCGACTACGCCCCGGAGTACTGGACAAAGCAGTTGACCGCGGTGCGGCGGTTCATCCATCTCTCTGCCAACCGCGGCGGTTACGAATACGTGCTTGAGGAACGCTACGGGCTGGTCTATGCCCTGCCGTTCGTCGAAGGCGCGAAGTGGGACGAGTCGTTCCGGGACACGGTCGTGCTCATGGGAACGGATACAGTATTCCTGAAGGACAGCGTGTCGGGCCGGGTCGCGGCCATCGAGGACGTCGAAACACCGGCCGGCACGTTCATCCAATGCTACCGCGTCGATAGTCACCGCGAAGTCGTGGCGGCCGAACTCTCGTTCACTCTCGACTACTCGGAATGGCTTGCCCCGGGCGTCGGGTTGGTCAAGCGCAGAACCGGCACCGAAGAGAAGGTCCTGACCGGGTACGAGCCCGGGCAGTAGCCGGCCGCCGGGAAGGTAACACCCTTGCCTCATCACGACTGGCTGCCGGTCGCCCCGACATGGGAACGCGACCCGGACGTGAAAGAACCCTGGCGCCGCGTCGCCGCCATGCCCACCCTCGCTCTCAACCTCGCTGAGCAGGAGTTAATCGGCCCGGCCGGCGGCCGCACCACCTGCGTACTCGGCGTCGGAGACGGAATGGCGGCACTGGCGCTTGCGGCCATGGGCGCCCGCGTCACTGTCGCCGACCCGAGCCAGAGCCTGCTCGACATGATGATGATCCGGGCCCGCATCGTCGGGGTGGAAATGAGCTTCGTGCAGACCGACATCTGCGACCTCTCTGCGCTCCGCAACTCGACTTTCCAGCTCGCCTACGCCGCCCAGGTGACGCGGCAGTTCGACAACATCGACCGGTTCTATGCCGAAGCCCATCGCATCCTCTGTCCGGGCGGCCGATTCGTCATCAACGAATATCACCCCTTCCGCCGCATCTGGAAGCAGGAAACGGGCCAGCCGCAGGTCCAGTGCTCTTACTTCGACCGGCGCCGCCCCCGGGAGGAGGAAGACCTGCTCCCGGACCCAAACGCACCCGGCGCCTGCCTCGGCCGGTACGACTTCAGTTGGACCGTCTCCGATCATCTCAACGCCCTGATCGCTGCCGGGTTCCGGATAGCGGCGCTCGAAGAGGTCGGCGACGTGCGACAGAAGTGGGAGATACCAAGCATGAAAGGGCTGCCCGAGCAACTCGTTATCGCCGCCGACCGGACTGCAGACTGAGCGACCCCTCGCCCGCGCCGCCCCCCGGAAACCGATATAGAACCGCCAAGGACGCCAAGACCGCCAAGCGTACACAGGACATTCCGGTCCGGACCCATCTTTGTGTCTTTGTGTCTTGGTGGTAAGTTCCCGTCTCGGTTCTCGCGCCGCCCGCGCCGGTTTGACTTCGTCGGTTCCTTCTCTTAAGATACATATCGGGTCGGCACCCGCGGCTGCGGCTGTCCCTCCCAATGCACTCAGCAGAAAACCTTGCCAGGAGGCAAACATATGCGTCTTAGAATACTGCTTGTCGTCGCCGCCGCTGTGGGGATGACATTCGCATGGCCGAATCTCACCCGGCCGATTGTCAGCAGCCAGGACGGTGAGGAACACATGGCCGGCCAAATTGTCGTTCAGCTCAGCCAGTCGCAGCGCGGGCAGGTGCAACAAGTGAAACAGGACGGTGTCGCCCTCTTTGGCATCCCGGCCCTGGACGAGCTCAGCCGAAAGTGGCACGTCGACGACATCTCGCGCTTAATGGGCAACCCGCGCCCGAACGCGATTGACATGCGCTACGGCTGCGACCTGCAATACTCAATCCAATTCGATGCGAACCAGGACGTCGCGCCGGTCATGGCCGACTACCGGGCGCTGCCCGAAGTTGAGCTCGTCTGCCCGAACGGCGTTATGCGCTTCGACGAAGCGCCGGACGACCCGTCTTACGCCAGCCAGTGGCACTATCAGAACCTGGGTGCGGCCGTAGCCTGGGGCATTGCCAAGGGCAGTACGTCGGTGCTCAACGTACCGGTGGATAACGGCCTCGACCTCGAACACCCGGACATCCAGGCCAACATCTGGATCAACTCGGCTGAAGACATCAACCACAACGGCGTCTTTGACACACTCTACTCTCCAGATGGCGACCGTGACGGCATTGACCAGGACGGCAACGGCTACGCGGACGACGTAGTCGGCTGGGACTTCAAGTCGGGCGACCCGATACCGCAGGCCGAGGGCACTGACGACCACGGTACCCACTGCTGGGGCATCTCCAACGCGGTCACGAACAACGGCGTAGGTGTGGCCGGCACGACGTGGAACAGCCGCTCCATGGTCCTGCGCTGCGGCAGCGGCGACGCCGTCACGCTCTCCGCGGCCACCGCCGGAATATACTATGCCATTGCGAAAGGCGATTGGGCGATATCGATGAGCTTCGGCGGCAACAGCCAGTACCAGCCGCTGGCGAACGCCTGCCAGGCTGGCTGGGACAACGGCCTGGTCCTGTTCGGCGCCGCCGGCAACGACGGCCTGCGCGCGCAGAGCTACCCGGCCTGCTACAGCGGTGTCGAGAACGTCGCGGCGTCCGGCTCGGCCGACAAGCACTCGAGCTTCACCAACTACGGCCCGTGGATTGACATCACGGCTCCGGGCGAGGGCATCTACTCAACCGTGCCCCGCATCGTCGGCAGCTACGCCACGATGCAGGGCACGTCAATGTCCTGCCCGCTTGCGGCCGGCGTGGCCTCGTGGGTCAAGTCATGGAACCCGGCACTGTCCAACCAGGAAGTGCTCGACATCATGCACGCTGCCTGCGATACCATGCCCGACTCGCTCTATCGCATCGGCGAGCTCGGCGCCGGCCGTATCAGCATGGCCAACGTCGTCCTGCCGCGCTACTGGTGCGACCTGAAACTCCAATCGTGGCGGTTCAACGACGCCTCAGGCAACAACAACGGCCGGCCCGACCCGGGCGAAACCGTGTCGCTCATCGTCACCTACTACAACACCCTTGACTGGCAGAACGCGACCAGCGTTTCTGCCACGCTCGCCTGCTCCGACACCAACGTCCAGATTACCAAGGGCACGGCCGGCTTCCCCGACATCGCCGCCGGCTCTAACGGCAACTGCTCGGCCGACTCCTTTGTCATCACCGTGCCGACCTCGATTCCGCCCCAGTATCTTACCTTCAAAGTCCTGGCCCACGCCACACCGGAACCGGCGTATCCCCTCACCTACTTCCAGGTCAAGTGCGGCGAGCCGCGCCTGCTGATTGTGGACGACGACGAGGGCTCGGACTTTGAGAAGTACTACACCGCGGCCTGCGACTCCAACTACGTACTCTACGACAAGTACACGGTGCAGACCTCAGGCTCGCCCTCGTCCGACACCCTGCGGCACTACCCGGTCGTGGCCTGGTTCACGGGCAACGCTACGACCAACACCCTCACGGCAACCGACCGGACCAACCTCACAAGCTACCTCGATAACGGCGGCAACCTCTTCATAGCCGGCCAGAACATCGCGCAGGAACTCGCCGCGGATCCTTTCCTTGGCGACTACCTCCACGCCACGTTCGTGGATGACTCCACCGGCAAGATTTACATGATCGGCGTACCGGGGGACCCGATTACCAGTTCGACCGGTGCCGACACGATGACGCTCGGCGGTGCCGGTGGCGCGAACAACTCCAAGTCGGCGGACGGCATCAGGCCGGCCGAGGGCGGCGTCGGCTGCGCCACCTACAAGGACTACGCGGACACAACCGTCAAATCCATCGTCCGCTTCGCCGGCACGTACAAAGTCGTCTTCTTCTCCTGCGCGTTCGAGGCAATCGACCACTCGGTCACGCGCTACCTCCAGAAGTGGACCCTGATGAAGCGGATACTGAGCTGGTTCGGTGAGGGCATCCCGCCGGCAATCGCGCAGCAAATGCGCGATCCTGAGGTCAAACCCTACGCCCTGAAGGTAAGCCCGAATCCGTTCCGCAATCAGGCCCTGGTCGAGTTCATCGCTCCGATTTCCGGCCTGATGGAACTCAAGACCTTCTCAACCGACGGCCGGCTGGTCGCAAGCCAGACCCAGACCGCGACAATGGGCCAGCGGCTGAACTTCAGACTCGACGGCGCGAAGCTCGCGAACGGCACCTACCTCCTGCAGGTGGTGACGTCCGCCGGCGTCTACGCCCAGAAGACCGCGGTCCTGAAGTAGCGACAAACCAACAGCATCAAAGGGGCGGCCGCAAGGCCGCCCCTTCCCTGTGTTCTGTGTACTGTGTTCTACCTACTGTCTACTGCCGCCTGCCGCAGACCGCAACCGCAGGCATACCTGACGACGCGCGATAAACGAATCCTCCGGTACGGCAGCGTACGAAACGCGACCGACGCGGCAGTCAGCAATGACGCGGCCCGCCGGCGCGTCGAATGCGCGAGCGTAATCCGGCCGGATCGCCTTGCCTCCGAACTGAATCCATTTGAGCAAGACATCACACCGATGCAGACCCGTCTTCCGAACGATGTGGTACGGAACAGGACCGGGACCTACCCTAGAACCTGACGTTCACCAGTCGCAGGTTGAGCGCGGGACAGAGCGAACCGTCTTCGTTTGCCGCGGTTCCGAGCAGCAACTCCGGAACACCCAGACGTGACGATCGAGCGTCTGTAGCTTTGGGACGGGACAGGTTGTAGCCGAGGACAGCGCCGGCAGGCGGAACCAGCGCCGCGGCAACGTAGAAAGGGGAACTCTTGATTGAGCCGGGAGGTAACCGTTCGACCAAGGTTCCGATCCAAGCAATAGTCAGCCCGACCGGTGTGGCGGCCAGCGCACCGACTATCGCTCCGTCCAGTCTGCCCTGTTGCCTGACCAGCATGCCCGAACCCCAGCAGCCCACACCGCAGAATACCGGGTAGCCAAGGCTGCCGCCAAGCACGGTGCCGCCGAATGTCTTCCAGACGTCCGCCGACGGGTCGTAAAGCCGCGCGAGCAGGAATCCAAGTCCGGCCGCGCAGGCCGCGCCGCCCAAGACTGCGCCACTCCCTTCAACCATGATGATACCCGGGTCAAGCGGCGGGACTTCGGACGCCGGTTCCGCACCGGCAGCTCTCCCGGCACCGGCCAGCAGTACCGCCGCAAAGAGCCCGACGACCGTCTTCTTCACTGTTCCTGCACCCGGCTGCCGACGTACGACGTGATACACTGCCCATATTCCGGGCCGAGCACGTAGGGCACGTCCTCATGGCCGGCGCCCTCGGCCCAGCACATGTCTATCACGGTGTGGCCTTCGGCCGCCGCAAGGATGCGCTTGGCGTGGCGTCCGGGCGGCAGGTAACTATCGTCAGTGCCGGCCATCATCAAGACGCGAACCCCGACCCGCGTGATGCGCTTTTCATTGTCGAAGTCGAAACGAGTCAGCATGCTGCCCGGTATGTCGAACACGGTCCCTTCCTTGACCAGGGCATCGGCCGAGGCCGGCGGCGATTCGAGAATCAGGCCCAGGGGAGTTAGCGAGTCGGCGGCAAGATAGGTGGTTATGAACGTACCTAAGGACCAGCCGTAGTAGACGATGCGGTCCGGGTTGACCTCGGGCCGGCCGCGCAGGAAGGCCAGCGCGGCCCGGCCGTCGGCAAGGCAGGCATCACCCGTGGGCCCGCCCTCGCTCTTGCCATAACCCTGGTAGTCGAAGATGAACACACGATAGCCCATCTCCCAGAGCAACTCCACCCGACCCCAGTAGCGGTTGATGCAGTGCGAGTTGCCATGGCAATAGAGAACAGTCACATCGTCGCGGCAAGTATCGTTCTTCGGCTGGATCAGGAAACCGTAGATACGGTTGCCGCCCGAAGAGACGAGTTCCACTTCCTGATAGAGCGTATCCGGAATGATACCGCGCACGTGCCAGGCAACCGAGTCGACATCTGCGGGCCGGAGGTACTCGTCAACAATCCAAGGCGCAAACAGGAACCGGTCCATCTTCAGACAGTTCGCGCCGAGGAGCAGGAGCGCGAGGACGAGCACGCGCTGCATGGGTCTAGCGATACCAGCCTCCGATGTGATAGTTGATCCCGGCGACAAGGCCGAGCCCGCCGTGGTTGGCGATAGGCAGGCTGTAGGTGACGGCGCGCGGCTTGGCGCGTTCGTAGGCGGCGTACCACTTCATCTCGAAGTCGACCGACAGCTTCCGGCCGAGCCAGAAGTTGTGACCGACGTAAGGTGAGTAGGTCATATAGAACCTCGGGCGCAGTTGGTAGAGGGTGTGGATGCCGAAGTATGAGAGCGAGTGGTTCGGACGGAGGTAGCTCGCGGTCAGTTCCAGCTGCGGCAGGAGCACCGTGCTGCCTTCTCCGTCAAACTCGACCAGCCCGATTGCGCCGGCGCCGACACCGAGGCACGGCCGCCACCCGGCCTGGTCGAGAAAGTGGTAGCTTACCCCGGCATCCATCGCGGCGTCCCCGAATGCCGGCATCAACAGGTGGGCGCCGGCATAGACGTTCAGCCGGTCGGTGACTCCATAGCGGAAGCGGGCGACCGGGTAGGGTACGGGCGACTGGATGCCGAAGACGTTGACGACCGGCCCGCCGGCTTCGAACGCGACCACGGACTGGCCGCGGCGCAACGGCCACATCGAAACTGCGGTCCCGCAGCGGCACAGGCAGGAAGCCAGCATGACGACGGCCACAAACAACCACACCGGCGACTCGATCCCCGGCCGAACCGGCCTTCCGGTAACTGCAGCGATGCCCTGACTCGCACCGGGGCGCGTCAAGGCCGACCGGGCAGCCTCTTCCATGCACCGTCATTATGCGGCGACCGGGAACGCTTGTCAAGCTGAGCAACAAGACCCTGGAACCAATGTAGACATAACCACAGAGAACGCAGAGTGGGTGAGGCCAGGAGTCCGGGTCCGTACCCTCAGTTAGCTCTGTGCTACAAGCGTAAAGTATCGTCGCTTTCGCGACGTTGTTTCTCTCCGCCGCCTCTGTCTTCATGCCGGATTCCTCCTCCGGGCATTTTGACCTTTGACTTGCGGCCTCCGAGGCCGCGCTAGGCGCTCTGTGGTTCAATGTCGGATTCGGGGACAAGACTGTGAGCCCCGCACAACAACAACCACGAGGCTCCAGGCGTCATCTCGAAGATGGCGGGCGGAGCTGCTCGGCGAGCTTTGGAAGGAGCCTCGAAAGTGGCTTTCGATCTTCGATTGCCGAGTGTCGAGCGGCGGCCCGCCCTGAGCCGTAGGCCGGCAAATCTGCGTTCTCTATGCTTGGTCCGGTCCGCTCCGAACTCCGCGACGGCTGGGATCGGCTCAGCGGCCGAGTTCGAGTCGGGAAGCGAGGGACTCGGGCAGGCAGGCCGCTCGAATCTTGGCCTGCACTGCCGCGATGTCGTAGGGAACGCGGTAGCGTGTGATGGTCTGGGCGCCGGTGTCGTAGAGCAGCCCGCACGCGCGCGGGTCGCCGTCGCGCGGCTGGCCTACGCTGCCCGCATTGATGAAGTACTTGGCATCAGGACGGAGTTTGAAGCTGTCCTGTCTGACAAGGCGGGCCTGGCCTCCTGCGGTGCGCTCGACCGCCAGCGGCTGGTGCGAGTGTCCGACCACGCAGATGCCGTCCGGGTAATACTCCATTTCGTCTTCCGCCTCACGCAGCGTGACGACGTATTCCCACGCGTCGGGAACGGACGGCGACGAATGGACGACAAGCAGCGGCCCGTCGTCGGCGGCCAGGTACAGGTTCTCAAGGTAGAGCCGGTTCGACTCGGTTAGCAGGTTCCGGGTCCAGAGCAGGGCTTGGGTCGCGGACGAATTGAAACTGTCGAGCGGGGTCTTGCCCACCACGCCGTAGTCGTGGTTGCCCGCTACGCCGGTGCAATGCATGCGCCGGATAGTCTCGACACAGGAGTTGGGGTCGGGACCGTAGCCGACAATGTCCCCGCAGCAGACGAACTGTGTCGCGCCACTATCCCGCAGCATCCGGACGACCGCTTCGAGCGCCTCGATGTTCCCGTGCACGTCCGAGAAGATGCCAAGCTTCACGCCGGGCCCCGGGCAGCCTCGGTCTCCTGGAAGATGCTGTCGAGCACGCCATTGACGAACTTGCCCGCTTCGTCGTCGCCGTATTTCTTGGCGATCTCGACCGCCTCGTTGATTGAGACCTTGGGCGGAACGTCATCGAAATACAGTAGCTCCGTCGCCGCCAGTCTGAGAATCGCCCGGTCCAGCGCGGTCAGCCGCTCCAGCCGCCAGCGCTTAAGGTGTTTCCGCAGGCTGTTGTCAATCTCCTTCTCGTTGGCCTGCGCCGCCGCCACCAGCCGGCGCAGATACGTCTCGGCTTCTTCCGAAGGGTTCTTGCGAAGAAGAATCTCGGCAATCGTCTGCTCCGGTTCGTCGCCGACTAGGTCGAGCCGGTACAACACCTCAAGCGCGCACTCGCGGGCAAGCCTTCGATGAGTCATGGGCGAATGAACAAGGAGAAATGGCAAATGACCAAAGACCTGCGCCCGCACTTTGCCATTTCCACTTTGACCTTTCTACTTTCCCTCTACGCCAGTTCCTGCTTCTCCAAATCGGCCATTTCGATGGCCGAGAGGGCCGCGGTCCAGCCTTTGTTGCCGGCCTTGGCGCCGGCCCGCTCCAGCGCCTGTTCGAGCGTGTCCGAAGTAATGACCCCGAAGGCCGCCGGCACGCCGGTCTTCAGGTAGACGTGAGCGAGCCCCTTTGCCACTTCCGCCGAAATGTACTCGGCATGGGGCGTGTCGCCGCGGATAACAGCGCCGAGCGCGATAACAGCATCGCACTTCTTGGCGGAAGCCAGCCGGAGCGCAACTGCCGGAATCTCGAAGGCGCCCGCCACCCAGACGATGTCCACCGCTTTGGCGTTGTGCCGCTCGAGGCAGTCAAGCGCGCCGGCGAGCAACTGCTTTCCCACGAGGTCGTTGAATCGCGACACCACGACCGCGAACTTGCGGCCGGTGGCATCGAGTTTGCCCTTAAACTCCCTGGTTTCCATCTTTGACTCCTTTCTCGAGGTCGCCCAGCAGGTGTCCGAGTCGATCCCGCTTGGTGACAAGGTAACGAATGTTCTTCTTGCCGGGCCGGACCACGATCGGCACCCGCTCCACCACGTCGAGTCCGAACCCGCGCAGCCCGATGATCTTCCGTGGGTTGTTGGTCAGCAGCCGGATGCTCGTAAGCCCGAGGTCGCAGAGTATCTGCGCGCCGATGCCGTAGTCGCGCAGGTCGGGCTCGAACCCGAGCGCGATGTTGGCCTGTACCGTATCGAGTCCCCGGTCCTGCAGGGCGTACGCCCGCAGCTTGTTCTCGATGCCGATGCCTCTCCCCTCCTGCCGCATGTAGAGAACCACGCCTCGGCCTTCCCGTGAGATCATCCTCATGGCCATCGCCAGTTGGGCCCCGCAGTCGCAGCGCATTGAATGGAACACGTCGCCGGTCAGGCACTGGGAGTGGACCCGCACCAGCACCCGTTCTTGGCCCCGGACGTCGCCTTTGACCAGCGCGATGTGGGCGTACGGCTCGACCACGTCCTCGTAGACAATGGCCTTGAACTCGCCGTATTCAGTCGGCAGCACGGTCTCTACGACCTTCCGCACCAGCTTCTCCTGCTGCCGCCGATAGGCAATCAGGTCCTTGATTGTGACAATCTTCAGCCGGAACCGCCGCGCCAGCTTCTTCAAGGCGGGCAGCCGCGCCATCGTTCCGTCTTCGGCCATGATTTCACACAGCACGCCGGCCGAGCCCAGGCCCGCCAGCCGCGAGAGGTCCACGGTCGCTTCGGTATGCCCGGCCCGCACCAGCACCCCGCCGTCCTGGGCAATCAGCGGGAAGATGTGCCCGGGCCGCGCCAGGTCTTCGGGCCTCGTTTTCGGGCTGACCAGCGCCCGGATTGTCAACGCGCGGTCGTGCGCGGATATGCCGGTCGTCGTGCCTTTGGCCGCGTCGACCGAGACGGTGAAGGCGGTGCCGTGCAGGGCGGTGCTACCTTCGGTCTGCAGCGGCAGGTCGAGCCGGCGGCACCGCTCGCCGTCCAGCGGCACGCAGATGAGCTCGCGACCGTACCGGGCCATGAAATTGACCTTGTCCGCGGTAATCTTCCCGGCCGCGCAGACCAGGTCGCCCTCGTTCTCGCGGGCATCGTCGTCAACTACAATGACGAACCGCCCGGCCTTGATGTCGCGCAGCCCCTCCTCGACCGAAGCGAAAGCGCGCGCGACCGCCCTAGTCATCGTGCTCCTTCGGTTCCGACTTTGGACTTCCGGCTCCGCCCCACCGGTAACCAGCGCGCGGCGCACTCATCCTTCTTTCCGCTGCCAGTCGTAGGGAATTGCCGGGTCATCCGGCGGCCGGCGGTATTCGTCCGGGTGCTCGGGGTTGTACGGCTCGGTCGGACAGTTAATCATGTAGGCCGGCTCGGCGCCGATGCCTTTCATGCCGTGCAACACCATCGGCGGAATCTTGAGGAGCACCGGGTTCTGCTCACCGATGAAGAACTCGGCCAGTTCGCCGCGGGTCGGCGAACCGTCGCGGTCGTCGTAGAGCACGACCTTGGCCATGCCTCGGACGATGGCGAAATTGTCGGTCTGGACCTTGTGAAAATGCCAACCCTTGACGACACCCGGATACACGGTGGAAAGATACACCTGCCCGAACTTCTGAAATAATTCGTCGTCCGAACGGAGCAATTCCATCACCATTCCTCGCTCGTCGGGAATCGGCCGCAGTTTCTTCAGCTTGACTCCGTTAATCATGGGCAGTCAAGATAATACCATGTCCGGCCAAGTCAAGCAAATGCAACCGTGACCATATCTCGCAACTCGCAACTCGCTCGCGCCTTGGGCGTGAACTCAGCTATTGATTTGTGTCGGGAAATCAGTATGATAGCCATTCTCTGCTGAAGGTCGTGACCCGGCCGCGGGACGCCGAGTTCAGGCCTGTGCAGGAACCAACGGTCTATTGGTAAGCCCGTTTAACATTGACAGTAGTCGCGAATTTGGTATAAGGATAGCTACGATGAAGACTTACGTCGCCAAGAAAGACGACATAAAGAGCGAATGGTATCTGTTTGACGCCGGCGGCCAGACTCTAGGCCGTCTCGCCACGCAGATTGCCGTGCTATTGATGGGCAAGCACCGGCCGATATATACCCCTCACATCGATTCCGGCGACCACGTGGTCGTCGTCAATGCCACGGGCATCAAGGTCACCGGCAACAAGTACGAGGACAAACTCTACCACCGCCACTCGACCTATGCGGGTGGCTTGAGGACATACACGTACCGTCAGGTCGTTGAGCGATTCCCAACCCGGCCGCTGGAACTGGCCGTGAAGCGGATGCTGCCCAAGAACCGGCTTCAGGCCAAACGGATGGCCCGGCTCCACATCTATGCGGGGCCGGAACACGAGCACCAGGCCCAGAAGCTCACCCCGGTTAAATAACATGGATAAAATCTACTTTGCTACCGGCAGCCGCAAGTCAGCCACAGCCAAGGTCTGGCTGGTTCAGGGCGGCACCGACACGGTTGTCAATGGCAAGCCTTTTGACACGTATTTTGGCCGGGCCGACCTCGTCACCGCGGCCATGTCGCCATTGAAGACCACCGCCACTTCCGGCTTCGGCCTGAAGTGCGTGTGCTCGGGCGGCGGCCTGAGTGCTCAAGCGGCGGCCGTGGCTTTGGGCGCTGCCCGGGCGCTCGTTGACTACAACCCGGACCTGCGCAAGACCCTGCGCAGCGCCGAGCTCTTGAAGCGCGACCCGCGCGAGAAGGAACGGATGAAGTACGGACTGGCCAAGAGGAGGAAGCGCTTCCAGTGGACCAAACGTTAACCATTAAGCAGTTGCTCGAGGCCGGTGTCCACTTCGGGCACCATTCGCGGCGCTGGAACCCGAAGATGAAGCCGTTCATCTTCGGCAAGAAGCACGGCATCTTCATCATCGATTTGGAAAAGAGCCTGGAGCGCATGCGCCTCGCCTACGACGCGGTGCGCAACATCACCGAAGCGGGCCGGGATATCCTCTTTGTCGGGACCAAACAGCAGGCCCGGCCGATTATCGAGGAAGAGGCCAGCCGCTGCGGTTCCTGCTACGTGACCGAGCGCTGGCTCGGCGGCCTGCTCACCAACTTCGAAATCCTCTCGACCCGCATCACGCGGCTCTCCGACCTGGAACGGATGATCAACGAAGGCCAGTACGGCAATACGACCAAGAAGGAAGCCCTGCTCCTGCAGCGGGAACACAAGAAACTGCTGCGGGTGTTTGCCGGCCTGAAGGCTTTGGACCGGCTGCCCGGCGCGGTCTTCGTGATTGACCCGGTGCGCGAGGCGACCGCGGTGGCCGAGGCGAAGCGGGTCCGGATTCCGGTCATTGCCCTGATTGACACCAACGGCGACCCGGATGGTATTGACTTTCCGATTCCGGGCAATGACGACGCGCTCCGCTCCATCCGGCTCGTGGCCGGCATGGTCGCCAACGCGGTGATGGAAGGCCGGAAGCAGTTCGATACCGAGGATGCGCAGTGAGTCAACCCACCGAGAAAATCGTTGACCTGCGCCGCCGCACCGGAGCGGGCATGATGGACTGCAAGGCCGCTATCGAAGAAGCGGCCGGCGACGTTGAGAAGGCAATCGAAATCCTCCGCACCAAGGGCATTGCCAAGGCGGCGAAGAAAGCCGAGCGGCCGACCGCGGCCGGCGTGATTGAGTCCTACATCCACCCGGGCGAGCGCCTCGGCGTGCTCATCGAGGTGGACTGCGAGACCGACTTTGTCGCCCGTAACCAGGAGTTCCGGAGATTCGTGCGCGACCTCGCCCTGCACATCGCCGCGGCCGACCCGGTGGCGATTGACCGGACCGGCATCGCCGCCGACGTGATTGAGCGCGAGAAGCGCATCTACGAGGAACAGGTCGCCCAGTCCGGCAAGCCGGCCAACATCGTGGAGAAGATCGTGCAGGGCAAGCTTGAGAAGTTCTACGCCGACGTCTGCCTGCTCGAGCAGCCTTTCGTGAAGGCGCCCGAGAAGACCGTCGGCGACTACCTGAAGGAAACTATCGCCAAGTTCGGCGAGAACACCATCATCCGGCGTTTCGCTCGATTCAAGCTCGGTGAGTAACCGGCGCTACAATCGAGTCCTGCTGAAAATATCCGGCGACTGCTTCAGTGACTTCGAGTTGCTGAGGCGGGTTGCCGACCAGCTTATCAAGGCCCGCGCGGGCGGAGTCAGGCTCGCCGTGGTCACGGGCGGCGGCAACATCCTGCGCGGCCGGGACACCCGGGACATGGACCAGGCCGCGGCGGACAAGGCCGGCATGCTCGCCACGGTCATCAACGGCATCAAGCTGACCGAGCTGCTCGGGGCCCGCGCGCGGGTGCGCCACTTCTCGGCCATCGGCGTTCCGGGCACGGCGGCGGGCTACGACATCTGGCAGGCGCGCGAAGCGCTGAAAGAAGGCCGAATCCTGGTCCTCTCCGGCGGTACCGGCAACCCGTTCTTCTCGACCGACTCGGCCGCCGCCCTGCGGGCCGCCGAACTCGGGATGGACGTGCTCTTCAAAGGCACGCGCGTATCCGGTGTCTATTCCGCCGACCCGGAGAAAAACCCGCACGCGAAGCTCTATCCCCGGCTCAGCTACGAACAAGCCCTGGTCGAGCGGCTGGCGGTGATGGACCTGACCGCCTTCGCCCTGTGCATGGAGCGGAAGATTCCGATAGTGGTGTTTGACATAGCCAGGTCAGGGGTTATCCTTGACATCATAAAAGGAAAACGAATCGGGAGTCTTGTATGCTAGACAAAGTTTACGCTGAATACCGCACGAAGATGGCCAAGACCATCGAGGTACTCGAGACCGAGTTTGCCCGCATCCGCACGGCGCGCGCCAACCCGGCAATCCTCGACGGCGTCAAGGTCAACTACTACGACCAGCCCACGCCGCTGAAACAGGTGGCGAGCATCTCCGTGCCCGAGCCGCGCCAGATCGTGGTGCAGCCGTGGGACCGGTCGGTCCTGCCCGAAATCGAGAAGGCAATCCAGAAGGCCGAACTCGGTCTTACGCCCAAAGTCGAGGCCAACCTCATCCGCCTGCCGATACCGGCCCTGACCGAGGAACGGCGGCGCGAGCTGGCCAAGCTCTGCGCCAAGCTGACCGAGGATTCGCGCGTCGCGGTCCGCAACCTCCGCCGCGAGGCGAACGACGCGGTCAAGAAGCTCGAAAAAGACAAGAAGATTACCGAGGACGACTCCAAGACCGGCACCAAGAAGGTTCAGGAAGTGACCGACGAGTTCATCAAGAAGCTCGACGAACTCCTGAAGCGCAAGGAAGCCGAAATCATGGAGAAGTGACCGGCTTTGGTCGGACACGTCCGACCTGTCTGACGCGTCGGACTCCGAAGCGTTGAACAAGATTCCCCGCCACATCGCCGTCATAATGGACGGCAATGGTCGTTGGGCCAAGAAGAAAGGCCTGCCCCGCGCCATCGGCCACCAGGAAGGGGTCAAGTCCCTGCACGAAGCGGTCGTGACCGGCCACGACGCCGGGGTCAAGTACCTGACCGCGTACACCTTCTCGACCGAAAACTGGTTCCGGCCCAAGCATGAGGTCGAGCTGCTGATGAAGCTGATGGCGATTGCCGCCGGCGACGAACGTCCGGGCCTGATCAAGAACAACGTCCGGGTCCGCGTCATCGGCCGCCTCGCCGACCTGCCGCAGGACCTGCAGGACGCCATGGCCCGCCTTATCGCGGACACGTCGAAGAACACCGGCCTGACCCTCACCCTGGCCTTGAGCTACGGCGGCCGCACCGAGATCATCGACGCCTGCCGCCGCGCGGTTGAGGCCGGCAAGGCACCCCAGACCGAGGCCGAATTCGGCGCCCTGCTCTACGACCCGTCGCTGCCCGACCCGGACCTGCTCATCCGCACCGGCGGCGACCGCAGAATCTCCAACTACCTCCTGTGGCAGTCCGCCTATACCGAGCTGTACTTCACCGAGACTCTCTGGCCCGACTTCCGCAAAGCCGAACTGCTCGCCGCAATCGAGGACTATGCCCAACGACAACGCCGTTTCGGCCGTATTGACGAAGAGTAGCTGGCTCCGCCGAATCCTGGTCGGAGCCGTGCTCGGGGTCGCCGTCTTTGCCGCCATCTTCAGCTATCGGCAGGTCATTGCCGTTGTCACCGCGGCCTGGGTAGTCCTCGCCACGTTCGAGTTCATCCAGCTCTTAGGCAGGGCCGAAATCCGGCTTAGCCACTGGCTCCTGCCGGTTCTCAACGTGATGATTGTCGCCGCGGCGTACTTCGGCTGGCTGCCCGGGTTCCTGCTCGCCCCGATTGCGGTCGTCCTGCTGGCCGCGGTTGCGATGCGCGAGACGAAACCGCGCGTGCCGGTCTACGGCGCGTTCTGCCTCATCTACCTCGGCTTCTTCCCCGCGCACCTCGTCCTGCTCAAGAACCTCGCGGTAAGCCGGTGCTGGTCGCCGTGGATCGTATTCTTCCCCCTTGCCCTGACCTGGCTCAACGACACTGCCGGGCTCGTCTTCGGCAAGCTCACCGGCCGGCACAAACTCTCTCCGACAATCAGCCCGAACAAAACCGTCGAAGGCTACGTTGCCGGCCTCGTCTTCTCCGCCGCCCTGTCCGCCGTCTATCTCCATTTCCTCGTGCCGTTCTCGACCAAGCCGATATGGTGGCTGGCAGTCGTCGGCATCGGACTAGGCACGGTCGCGCAGGCCGGCGACCTGTTTGAGTCCATGTTCAAGCGGGCGGTCGGGGTCAAAGACACCTCATCCGCACTCGCCGACCACGGCGGCTTCCTCGACCGCGTCGACAGCCTGCTCTTCACCATCCCCGCCTTCTACTACCTTGTCCTGTACCTCGACTAGCTGACTCATGCTGCCTCCCTCCTCACTTTGTCATTTCCACTTCGGCCTTTCCACTTAGCGCCATGCGCCTGACCGACCCCATCATCCGCGAAGGCCCGCAACTCAGCGTCCACTACGTCGCGTTCGACTCCTTCGGCGTCAAGTCGATGTGCGTCCGCGTCGAGACCCCGGACATCACGGTCACCATCGACCCGGGGGCTGCGGTTGAAGCCAACTCCTTCCCCCTGCCGATTGAGAAACGCCACGCCCTGCTCACCGAGTACCACGAGGCGGTGCGCGCCTCCTGCGCCAAATCCCAGGCCATCGTCATCTCGCACTACCACCTCGACCATCTGCAGCCCTCGCGCGAGAGCGACATGTATGGAGGCAAGGCCCTGTTCGCCCGCGACCCGGCAATCATGTCCGCGAAGCAGGCCGAAACCGCTACCCGGTTCTTCAAGATGATTGACGGCCTGCCGACCGAAACCGTCTGGGCCGACGGCCGCAAGTACAAGTTCAAGAAGACGGTCGTCGAGTTCTCCCCCGCGGTCTGGCACGGCGCGCGCGACGCCGAACCCGGGACCGTGATAATGACCACGGTCAGTTGGGGCAAAGAGAAGGTGCTCATAACCTCTGACGTCGGCGGCCCGCTTGAGGTCGCGACAACCGACACCATCTGCTCCGCCAAGGCCCGGGCCGTCGTGCTTGACGGCTACCCGACCTACCATCTCGGCCAGTTTGCCACCGACTATGACCTGGTCCGCAGCATCGTGAACATCTGCCGGATTCTCGCCGCGCCGGGACTCAAGACCCTGGTCGTCGACCATCACATCTGCCGGGACTACCGCTACCCGGCCTTCTTCAAGCTCGCCTACGACAAGGCGAAGCAGCTCAAGAAGCAATTCGGCACCGCGGCCGAGGTATTGGGCCGGACCAGCACGGTGCTGGAAGGCTACCAGAACTACGGTCCGACCCGCTGGCAGAAATGGGCGCCGCTCGAACTCACGGATGCCCGAACCGTGCTCGAACGAGCGGTGACCGAGGGCAAGCTCGACAAAGACTGGCCCGCCGCCTTCGACCGCTGGGTGGCATAGCCCCTCCGGGGAAATCCCAAACTCCAAATCCCAAGCCGGACTCTGTGTAATCTGTGGACGTCCTTTCCGAGCCCTGGCGGTTCTCTGCCGGGTTCTGCGGACGCTGCACGGTTTGACAAACGCCTGCCGTTTTCGGATAATCGCCTGAAAGAAGGGACTGTCCCCGCGCTGTCGGACAGGGGCCGTCGCGGCCAACGGGGACTGTCCTCAAAGCATGAGAAAGGTGGCAATCATGAATCGAACGGCATACCGACTGTTGCTGATCCCCGCGCTTCTGCTCGCGCTGGCGTCGCTCCGCTGCCCGTCAAAGGCGACCGTCGCCGTCGCAAGCCGCCCCGCGCTGCCTGCGGCGGACATCACCGTGGCTGCGGACGGGTCTGGCGACTACGAAACAATCGGTGACGCGCTCGACGATGCGTCGGAAGACGACGTCATCCTCATCAAGCCCGGCGTCTACAAAGAGGAAATCGAGATTGACGAAGACGCCGGCCCGTTCACGCTTGTCGGCGAAGACCCGGCCACGACCGTGATTGACGCGGACGGCGAGTACGCCGCGCTCACACTGAAGAGCAGCGGCAACCACATATCGGGCCTGACCCTCAAAGGCGGAGAATCCCACGGCCTGTACATCCCCGGCGGCAAGCAGAAGATCGACTACTGCCTCATCGTCGGCAACGGCGACCGCGGCATCTACATCAGCGCCATGTCCGGCGGCGGCAGCGCCGACATCGACCACTGCACCGTCGCCGACAACAAAGTCTCAGGCATCTACTGCGCCAACAAAGACGACAAGACCACAATCACGAACAGCATCTTCGCGGACAACAAACGCAGCCTTATCTATGACGGCGACGGCCTGAACCTCGCGGTCGACTACACCTGCCTGCAAAGCACTGACACCGACTCGGACCAGGCCAAGTCTGGTTCGAACAACTTCCGCACAGACCCCAAGTTCAAGGACCAGGAGAACGGCGACTACAAACTCAAGCCCGGTTCGCCCTGCCTGAACGCCGCCAAAGACGGCTCCAACATGGGCTGCTTCTAGCCCGGCGCGGAGCTTTGGATT
>JAPLUO010000315.1 GCA_026397595.1 Caldifarciminota bacterium | reverse complement strand
GTTACGGTAGTGCTGATCATTTGGTCGCTCCTCTCTTCACCTGACGGGTGCAGCTTCTGCATACCGTTTAGACGCAGCGATACGAGGGAAGTAGCCTCTTCTTTTCACGCCAACTCAGATTTCAATGTCGGGACTAGGGGCATTGGGCAGTTAGCCCACCAGCCGCCGGCGACGGGCTTGATTCCATTGCTTGCCATGCCCGACCCGCAGGGCTATAATCCAGCGCATGGTCGGTAAACAGTAAACGGAGGCATATTGGACCTTTTCGACGAGTGCCGTCAGTTCGACCTCGCGCTCCAGTCCGTTAAGGCCCGGAATCGGTTCTTCTACTCCCGAGCCATCTCGCCGGCCGCCGCCCCGGTCACGACCCGCGACGGCCGGGAACTCATCAACCTCGGCTCAAACAACTACCTCGGCCTGACCGAACACCCGAAGGTGAAGGCCGCCTCCGCCGCCGCCATCGAAGAATACGGCACCGGCAGCGCCGGTTCCAGGCTGCTCACCGGCACGACCCCGCTCCACCTCGAAATGGAGAAGGCGCTGGCCGGGTTCAAGGGCGTCGAGGCAGTGGTCACCTTCTCGGCCGGGTTCACGGCCCTGTCCGCAACCGTCGGCACGCTGGCCGGCGAGAACGACTTTATCTTCTCGGACGAACTGAACCATGCCTCGATTATCGACGGCTGCCTCCGGTCTCGGGCCAAAACAGTGGTTTACTGCCACAACGACATGGCCGACCTGGAAGCGAAGCTGAAAGCGACGCCCGCCCAGGCCGCCAAACTGGTTGTCACCGACGGCGTCTTCTCCATGGAAGGCGATATCTGCGACCTGCCCAACCTGCGCCGGCTGGCCGACACGTACAACTGCCGGCTGATGGTGGACGACGCCCATGCGACCGGGGTCCTCGGCCGCACCGGCCGCGGCACGGCTGAGCACTACGATATGGAAGGCAAGGTTGACGTCACATCCGGCACGCTTTCCAAGTCCCTGGCCGCGGTCGGCGGGTTCACCGGCGCCCCGCGCGTGGTCACGGACTTCCTCCGCTACAATGCCCGACAGTCGGTCTTCTCGGCGAGCCTGCCGCCGCCGGTCGCCGCCACGGTCATTGCCGCACTCGGCATTCTTCAGTCCGAGCCGGAGCGGGTCGAGCGGCTGCGCTCGAACGCCCGGTTCCTGAGCCGGGAGCTCAAGGCGGCCGGCTTCGCGCTTCACGACCACGGCACGCCGATTCTGCCGATTGCCGTCGGCGGCGACGACCGGGCGTACCAGGCCGCGGGGCGGCTGGAACAGGAGGGCGTGTTTGCCAACCCGGTCGTTTTCCCGGCAGTGCCGACCGGCCAGGCGATAATCCGCGTGAGCGTGATGGCCACGCATACCGAAGATCAGTTGCGCCGGGCCGTCGAGAAGTTCACGCTCGTGGGCAAAGAGCTGAGGATCGTATAGGAAGGAATTCCCAATACCCAAACCCCAATTCCCAATCAATGCCCAGTGGCCGACATTCCGGTTTGGTCATTGGGGCTTGGTCATTCGTTGGTCATTGGTCATTGGGGCTTGGTCATTCCCTAAGGAGGTCACATGCCCGACACCCTCTACGCGTGTTTCGCTGAAGTAGCCCGCAAGTTCGCCGGGCGCACGGCCCTGATGCGCAAGGTCAATGGGAAATACGAGGGCATCACCTATGCCGAACTCTCGGAAACCGTTGACGCGCTGGCCGCCGGGCTGGCCGAGCGCGGGGTC
>JAPLUO010000401.1 GCA_026397595.1 Caldifarciminota bacterium | reverse complement strand
CGCCGTCTCTGAACATCCGCAGTCAGGGATTGGCTCTCGAATTCACTCCATGAGGACACCCTGCGCGCCCGGTCAGCAAGCTCCTCAATCTCGAATGCAGCGTGCGTTGATGCGAATACGTATTCAGCTGATGGATCACGCAGCTTGGCCCGGGAGCTGACCAAGACTCCGTTTGCTGAGAGGTCATCGATCGTCCAGCGACCCTTGTCTGTCTGTTGACGTTTGACCTGCCAATACTCTTGTCTGCCTTCCTGGCGCAGAACGAACTCCACTCCCTCGCCTTCATCGCCGGGCGGTTCCAAACAGATTGCGTGACTTCGCTCATCCATAACCTCAGCCATGCAAAGGACCGTCCAGAGGCCCTCATATCGTTGTCCGAACTTCGCCGCTGCGCCTCCAGGAAATGGCATGGTTATCCTCGGCGGTGATTCACGGGTCGTGACCAACAGGGAGTGCGTGGAGGACTCGCGGCGGCACTCCCCGTGCTGTTGTTATTGACCCGATCATGTGGCCCCCTCCACAATCCTGATTTCCTCTTCCGTCAGTCCGTACAATTCATACACCAGCGCGTCGATTTGCTTGTCGGTGATGGCGAGCTTCTGGTCGAGGAGTTGCTTCGCGCTGGGGCTTTGCTTCTTCGGGGCGCGGGCCGGCTGCTTCTTCAATTCCATCATCCGCGTCACCAGTTCGACCATCTTGTCATGCCGAGCCTTGTCCGCCGTCATGAAGTAGGGTGACCGCGCCTAGCTGCCCCGGGTCGTCCTTCTCCGCTCACACGGATTTCAATGCGGGCGTCCATCCCTCTGCGGACGATCTTCTCGTACTTCTCCAGCAGACCGTCTGCATGAGTGAGGCGCTGAACGACCTCCCGTTCGGGGTATGAACTCTGGCCACGCGTTGTCACATAGGTCAGCAACTGCGTGACCGCCGACAGAGTATCGTCGAGCACCTGCGTGACCGCTTTGAACCTGACAGGTAGTTGAGTACTCAAGAGAGCTTTGCGCGCCGCCTCGAAGCTGTCATACGAGCCGCGGCCTTGCCAGAACGTGAGACGCCTCATCGCGTCGTCCGGGTCTTTGTCGTCCCACACGGCCATCGATTGCATGAGCATGTCGGTCAGGACTGTGAACTTGGTCTTGTAGAAATCCAGTAGAGCGGCGACAGCACCATAGAAGCTGCCGGGGCCTTCGCCGTCAAACCTAAGGTCGAGGAATTCCTTCCGTGTACGATACTCCCCTATGGGTACCGACAGCCCACACTTGCACAGTGTGACGACGAGGTCGCACGCAACATTCAGGTAGACGTGGGCGAGTGGACCTAGCAGCGACTTCCCGCAGATGACGTATTCGGCCCCAGTTGGGTATCCCTCGTGGTAGAACAAGTTGCGGGCGCGGTGCATGAAGCCCAGGAAGAAATGCTGAAACGGGCCAATTCTTCCGTACTGAAGCAGTCCGTCGAGCAGTCTCTGATACTTGCAGTGCAGCTGCACTCGGCTCGACGGCTCCATTCCAGTAGGGACAACGAAGTGCGGCTCCGCGCTCCTTAAGGCCACCTCAGTCGAATTGTGCAAGAGCAGGATCGCCATCCGGTGGTAGACGGGGTCCTCAGCAGACAAGCACTGACGAGCCGTGGCAAGCTGAACGCGAACTACTCGGAAGGCAAGAAGGGGAAGCTCAGAGCAGGCCCTTGATTCAACGCGCTTGTGGCTAATCACGCTGGGACCTCCGAGGTCTCGATACTCTCCTCCGCCAGACCGAACGACTCAGGCACTTGGCCGGTCTGCTTGTTGGTGGCAATGATGGCGCGCTTGATATAGCTTCCCACATTCAGCACCCTAGCCCTGCGCAGCTGCCCGTGAAGGTCCAGCATCCGGCCTACCACTTCGACCATCTTGTCACGCCGCGCCTTGACAGCATTCCGTAATAGGTAACTGTCCCTAGTTCTTCCTAGTTCTTCACCGGAACTTCCTCCCAACAGCTCCACTGTCCCTTGTTACAGATTCCCGATATAAGGGACCCAACCATAGACAAGTCCCACAACTCTAGGAATGAAGGCGAATATGAAGAATCCAATAAGCACCAGTAGGACCGTTATGTGTAAGGCCTCGGTCTGCGCGCTGGCGTGTTCAATTTCCCTTGCTTCTACTCTCGCATGTATCAGGTTGAACCAAAGAGGAAGCATCACTGCGAGAAAAGCAATGGGCCAAATGACAAGACCTGGGCCTCGCTTTGAAATCGCCAGCAATGTCCACCTTACAGCAAACGCAGCATAAGCAAGATACACGAACGACTGCCCAACTGCCGAAACCATGGAGCCAAGTATGAATTGTCCCTTACTTCGCTTGCCGGGTTTGCCTGCAAGCAAAGCCCCAGGCAAACCAGCGAAGTTCAGCACAAACACGGCAACGAAATTCACGACGATGGCCGAAATCACCAAGACCGCGATTGAAAAAAGGGCATTCATTCTGCTGGGTACTGACGGGGATTTGGGGACAGGTGTTTCCTTCCAGACGAGCCTGCCGGTCTTGTCGATGAAGTCGAACTTGAATCCAACCATGACCCTCGCAAGTCCTTCGGTGAATTCGCCAGCGTCATCGAATTGCGGTTCGATAACGAACTTGCCGGTCTTGTCGATGAAGCCGACCTTACCGTTGACCGCCGCATAAGCTAGCCCTTCGGAGAACTCCCAAGCTCTGTCGAACGTTGGCTTGATGACGAACTCGCCCGTTGTGTCTATGAAGCCCCACTTGTCGCCAACAGCGACTACAGCAAGCCCCTCAGAGAAAGAGAAGGCGCCGTCGAACCGTGGACTTATGACAAGCCTGCCAGTCTTGTCGATGTAGCCGAACTTGTCGTCAACCCCGACTGCCGCCAGACCATCGACGAACGGCCAGACCCAGTTGTCATACTGCGGGGCGATGGCAAGCTCCCCGGCCTTGTCGATGTAGCCGTACTTGTCCCCAACCTTGACCGTCGCTAGTTCCTCATGGAACCGCCCTGCGGCATCGAACTGCGGCGTGATGACAATCTTCCCCGTCTTGTCGATGTAGCCATACTTGTCCCCAGCCTTGACCGATGCTAGACCTTCCATGAAGGAACCTGCGTCATCGAATTGCGTCTTGATGACGAGCTTGCCGGTCTTGTCGATGTAAACGGGCTTGCCGTCGACTGCCACAAGTGCCAGCCCCTCAGCGAACTCGTTGGCGCCGTCGAACTGCGGTTCGATAACAAACCTCCCGGTCCTATCGATGTAGCCACACCCGTTTCCAGCCAAGACCGCCGACATCCCTTCGGAGAACGGCTCGACGGTATCGAACTGCGGACTGATAGCGAGCTTGCCGGTTGTGTCGATGAAGCCCCATTTGTCCCCAACCTTAACCGGTGCCAGACCCTCTGAGAATCTCTGAACCATGTCGAACCTGAGGGCGACTTCCGGCTTCTCCGCGATCTTGGCTTGGCCGCGATTGCTGCAGCCCATCAGCCCGGTGGTGGCCAAGCCGAGAGACAGGACAACTGCCGATATTGCTATTCGCCTGGGGAATGTCCATACGCCGCTACGTTTCAGTCTTCTCACTTGCTCCTCCTTGTGTGCGGAGACTTGGGGATGCTTGCTGCGGTCATCGGTTCGGTCACATTTAGCTGCGTCCAGAAAGGGCCGGGTTCGATGCGTGACTCGCTTCAAATCCACTGCAGCTTCCTGAGTGCCACGAGTATCGCCAGGAGCATCTCTATCAGCTTCAGGAGTTGACCCAGTGCACTCATCTCGAATGCAACGGTGCGAACGCCCGCGGCCGCGACCAACATGAATGGTGCGCGCAGGAGCTGCTCTACGCATGACCAGAGCCACACCAGTGGGTTGAGTAGCAGCCAGAGTGCCGCACGCGCCTTCTCGTGACACTCGGCGATGCCCTGTTCGGTGACGTCCAGCACCCTGCGCGGCCATACTCCTATCGAGTCCAAGCCCTCTGTGTTGAGGGCCTCGCGCACAACATTGACCCCACGAAGGATCACTCGGGTAAGAGGGTCGACCGAAGTCATCATCAAGCCAAGGCGGTCTATCGCTTCGCTGGCCGATGGTATCGACTCGTTCACACGCGAGCGCAGGTCGTCCGTCTCCTTTGCCTGGAATTCGACGTACGCGGCACGGAATCGTACGAGTGCCCGGCCACAGTTGCGGTACCGGAAGTATCGGAGAGGCCTGAAATCAATCTGGAACGGAGCCGTCATGCCTTGTCACATGGCAATTCAGGCGACATGATGGAGGTTTCCCTCGCGCCACGTCGTCTGGGTGCCTGTTCCAGAGTCTCCGTCGAGGGTCGAGCCCGCAGGCAGCTTGCCGACAGTGTTCTTGACGATGTAGTTGAAGATGTACTGGGGCGTGTAATGGACGCCGCCGGCTTTGCGGACTTCGGGCCTTTCTTCGACTTTGGCCTGATGGCCGGCCGTCCGCCGGATGACTTCATCGGTTCTTGGTTCCTGCCTTCCGGCCTTCGGTTCGAGAAACTGCGGACCATGAACTGTGAACCGAGTTTGCGATGACCGAGAATTCGTAGGGCGATTTGGGCGGGTAGAGTTCCGAGAGGATGTCGGAGAGGAGCTTGTCGTCAATCTTCAGGGACGGGGTGACGGTGTCTTTGCGGAAGTCGAACAGGCCGGAGTTGTAGCGTTTGTCCGCGTCCTCGAACCGGTCCATCAGCCGGCGATAGACGCCGGGCTTGCCGATGAGGTTCTGCAGGGTGCCGTAGTCTTCGATTCCCCGGTCTTCGCAGATGCGCAGGAAGATGGCCTGGTCTGCGTGCGGCCACGCACAGGTAGAGGTTAAGGTTGAGGTTGAGATAGGACGGGAAGAAGAGGTCATTGGGTCTCCCTCTTAGCCTTAACCTTAGCCTTAACCTGCCGCAAGGCTGTTGCGGGCGAGCGAGTCGCGCCAGCCTTCGATTCCGGCGAGGAAGGCATTCGGTGAAGGGGAAAGTGGAAATGACAAATGACCGGACTTCGACATTTCCCCTTCTTTACTTTCCACTTTTCCTTTGCTGATGGCCTCAGGCGAGAAAACGGAAGAAAGTTCGTCCCAGCGGTCAGGGTACTCGCTGTACCGGAGGAGCTTGATGCGGGCGGTCGAGGCTTTGTCGGTCCTGGCCGGGCGCGAGCGGCAGTCGTAAACCGCTGCAAGTTCCTGGTTCTTAGTTGTTGGTTCTTGGAACCAGGAACCAGAAACCAAGAACCAGTTGGCGCTCCAGGCGTAGCGGCGGAGTTGGAAGGCGGGGCCGGGGTCGGCGGCGATGTTGACCGAGGGTTTCTTGGCCTCGACGAAGAACTTGCGCATGCCGCCGATGCGGAAGCAGTAGTCCGGCGCTTTGGTCGCGCCGCCGACCCTTCGACTTCGCTCAGGGCATGCTTTCAGCGTGTATTCGAGGATGACGTC
>JAPLUO010000063.1 GCA_026397595.1 Caldifarciminota bacterium | reverse complement strand
AGGGGGCGCGAGGAGCGCAAGTCAAAAGGCAAAAGCCAAAAGCCAAAGCCGCAGACGGACGGAGGCAGAAGCTAGAGGCTAGGAGCGTGTCGGAGTACCGGCTATTCTGCACACACAACCACCACCCGTTGACACCGGCCTAACGCAGTACCGCAATAGGTTGTAGCATCGTGACTCTGTCAGGGGGTTCTCCGACAGACTCCTAGCCCGCGGCCGGGGCTGGTCGCCGCAGGGCGACGCAGCGCGCGAGTGACCATCCGTGCCAGTCGCAGACGTCGCCGATGCACCGGCCGGTTGACTGGCACAGCGGTTTGAGCCGGGTCGGGTCGATGCCGACTTTGACCAGCTCGGCAATCTGGTCGAGGCCGAGCCGAGTCGCCGGCACGTCCGTCTGGGTAAGGCTGCCGTTCAGGAGCATCTGTCCCTGCTGGTGGTAGAACCACTCTGCCGCTCCCGGCACCTGGCCTTCGGCCGTCAGCCTTACTTCGTCGGTCGTAACCACGTGACCTTTGGCCGCCTGCTCGGCCAGTCGCACCAGTTTTGCCGCCTCGCGCAGGTCTACGCCCGCCTGCTTGTTGCCGAAGACGACGACGTTTCCCGTTGAGCGCCGCTGGATTACGACCGCGGCCCGGGCGCCGTATTCGGACCGGGCGTACTTGTGGATTCCATCCTCATCCGAGTCAATGGTCACCATCTTCAACCGGCGCTGCCCGACCGTGACTTCTTCGACCCTGGCCTTGGCATCGAACTCCGGTTGGACCACGGTAAAGAACCGGAGTTGCTCTTCGTACTTGGCCTCGATTGCGACCAGCGCCCATTCGATTGCCCGGTGCGGGTCGGCCGGGTACCGGGAGTGGAGCAGTTTGACGACGTAGGAGATGTCGAACGGCGAAGCGTTGCCCTGGACGTCCGCGGCCCGGACGAACCGCAGAATCTTGGCCAGCGAGGGGTCTTCGCTGATGCCGAGTTCCCTGGCCACGAGCGTAGTCGCGCAGTCGTCCGCCTTTCGGCCTTCTTCCATGGTCGGGTGTTCATCGAACCGGCCGCCGCCAATGCCCAGCAGGAGGACGCCTCGCGCCTCGTAGTCTTCAGGCTTCGCGCCGGCATCGGCCAGCTTCCTGGCGCTGGTAAATGAAACCGTGGCGTTCGCCACTCCGGGAAACCGCCGTTCGCCGAATTTGTGCAACAACCAGACTGCAACGATCTCGTCGAGGTGTGGCCGCTCGTGCGTCAGTATTTCGGTGAACCGGACCGGCAGCTCGCTCACTTGCTCGTCATTCTTACCGCGGCAGGGGCAGCACAATCGCGCTGGTTGAATATTCCGGCACCATCTGGAAGCTCTCGGTGAGCGTAACCCCGATACGTTCGGGCCGGAGCAGGGTGAATATCTTCTGCTGTTCTGACAGGTCCGGCCAGACCGGATAGCCCGGGCTGTAGCGAGCGACTTTGCGCCAGCCCGGCAGTTCCGGCAGCCGGGCCTGGCAGTACCCGGCGAGTACCTCGGTCAGTTCGGCGCCGAGACCATGGATCAGGAACTGGTCGTGAACCCGGCCCTGCTCGGCCAGTGTTCGGCCTTCCTCCACAGCCCGGCCGCCCGTGGTCACGACCTGCAGGGCGACGTGGAAGCGCGCCGACCCGTGCTGCCGGGAAAGCCGGCGGGTAAACGCGGGAGCGAACCGCAGACGGGTTAACTCCTGGCCGGTTCCGGGGTGAAGAACCGCCAAATCCCGCCCGTCGATGCGGGCCACAAACAAGCCGTATGCCAGTGCACCGTGCCACAGCCCGCGCCGGTGGGCGTCAGCCAGCATCTGGTCCAGGTTCCAGTCCGCTTCGAGCCGGGCCGCCCTTGTCGGTTTGGCGCCGAGTATGCGCCAGCGCTTACTGAACAGCACGTCACGGTTGATGTAGGGCGCGTAGCGCCGGATTTCCACGTGGATTATCTTGGTAAGCGCGCGGGCAAACCCGGCATCAATACGCGGCCGGTTCCACACCGCGGTCGCGCCGGCTTCCGCCCTGCGCACGACCGGACCGGGTTCCGCCTTCGGCCTGTCCGTCTCAATCTGCTTTTTGGTATTTGGCATCTTACTCCTCTTCCAGCCCGTAATGGCCTGCATAATTTTCAGTCCTTCGAGCGCATCTTTTGCGTAGTAGACTCTACCCGGGTACGCCGGCTGCAGTTCATCCTCAACGTAGTCGCGGTTGAGCGCGGCTCCGCCGCAGATGACCGGCGTCGCGAGACCGGCCCCGGCGAAGACTTCCACGTACTCCTTCATCGCGCGCGCGGATTCGACCAGCAGCCCGGAGAGCCCAACCGCCTCCGGCTTGTGCCGGCGCGCTGCCTCAAGAATGTCTTCCGGCGTCTGCCGCACTCCGAGGTTCACCACCTTGAACCCGTTACTGGATACAATCATGTCCACCAGGTTCTTGCCGATGTCGTGAACGTCTCCGCGCACGGTCGCCAGCAGCAGCGTTCCGCGCCCCTTGTCTCCGCCCGCTGGCAGGTGCGGCTGCAGGATGTCGAACGCGGCACGCATCGCCTCCGCGGACCGGAGAACGAAAGGCAACTGCATCTTCCCGGCTTCAAACCTTCTCCCGACCTCGGCCATTGCCGGCAGCAGGTCTTCCTCGATGACGGCAAGCGGGGCCCGGGTCTTAAGCAGTTCGGCGAGGACTTCCGCAATACCCGCCCGGTTGCCGGTCAGGATGAGCTCACCGACGGGCGGCGGGCGGCGGCTGGCAGCCCGTGCTTCACGGCCGGTGCTCGATGGCCGGTCGCCGAACAGGGCAAGCAGTTCCGCCAGCGGGTCAGCCGCGCCGCGGCGGCGGTTGAAGATTAGGTCCTCACACCGGCCCACCGTTTCCGTGTTAAGCGACGCCAGCGGTTCAATTCTGCCCGCGTGCAGGATGGCGGCATCGAGACCGTGCTCGATCGCATGGTGGAGAAACACGGTGTTGAGCGCGCGGCGCGCGTCCGGCTTGAGGCCGAACGAGATATTGCTCGCTCCGAGTATCGTAAAGCTCTTCGGGAAGCGGCGTTTCGCCCGCCGGATGGCTTTCAGGGTCTCGGCCCCGGCGTCGCGTAGCGACTCCTCGCCGCTCGCGAGGGTGAAGGTGAGGAAGTCGAAGAAGACATCCTGCGGGGCGAGTCCGCCATGCCGAACAGCCATGTCGTACAGCCGCTCGGCGATGGCGAGCTTCCGCTCTGCGGTCATGGCCATGCCTTTGCGGTCAATCGTCATCAGCACGAGCGCCGCGCCCATTTTCCGGCAGAGCGCTATTGTCTTTTCGGCCCGCGCCGGATCTTCAAGATTGACCGAGTTGACGATGCAGCGGCCGGCGAGCCGCTCAAGCGCCGTTTCCACCGCCTCATAACGCGTCGAGTCAACCATCACCGGCAGGTCCACGCCCGAATTCAGACGAACCGCGAGTTCCCTGACGTCTCCCACCTCGTCCTGTCCCGCAGCCGCAACCGAGAGGTCCATCACCTGCGCGCCTTCGGATTTCTGTTCCTGCGCCGCCGCAACCATGCCCTCGAAATCGCGGGCGAGCAGCAGTTCACGGAATCGCTTGCTGCCGCTGGCGTTGGTCCGCTCGCCGACAAACAGCGGCCGCGGCTCCACCTTCAACTCCTGCGCGCTGTATAGCGAAGACACGCGAGGCACAGCCGGAACCGCGCGGCGCGGCGCGATGCCATTGAGTACGCGGACGAGTTGCCGGATGTGCTCCGGCGTGGTGCCGCAGCAGCCGCCTGCGATGTTCAGGCCCGGC
>JAPLUO010000138.1 GCA_026397595.1 Caldifarciminota bacterium | reverse complement strand
GAAGACCGTCGTCAAGTGCCACCCGCGGCGACGCAATGCTCGGGCTCGGGTCGGGACTCAATCTGTGTTCATCTGCGTTCATCTGTGGTTCCATTGGATTTGGTTGCGGCCTTCGAGGCCGCGCTATGTAATCTGTGGATGTCCCGCTCCGATTGTTGACAACGGAACGCCACCGGCTAATCTCGGTTAGTGCTCATCAACGCGACTGACGTCTGCAAATCCTTCGGCGCCGAGTCGGTGCTGGAGCACGTCAGCTTCACCATCAGCCCGGGCGAGAAGATTGGTCTGGTCGGACCGAACGGCGGCGGCAAGACAACGCTGCTCCGGATTATCCTGCGCGAGGTCGAACCGGACCAGGGCGACGTCGCCATCGCCGACGCCCCGGAAATCGGGTACATGCGGCAGGACGTCCTCGACGACGAGAACCTGACCGTAGGGAAGACGCTGCTTGGCGAGATGGAAGAACTGGAGGCACGGCTGACCCAGCTCAGGAAGGAACTCGCCGCAAGCCCGGACGATGAGGGCGAACTCGCCAAGTACGAGATAATCGAAGAGGAACTCGCGACGCGGTTCGGAAGCGACTGCCGCAGCCGGTGCGAGAAGACCTCGGCCCAGTTCGGATTCGGCCCTGACCGGCACAAGACCAAGGTGAGCAAACTCTCACCCGGCGAGCGCGCGCGGCTGGAACTGGCAAGGGTGCTCGTGCGCAAGCCGGAGCTGCTGATTCTGGACGAGCCGACGAGCTTCCTCGACATTGCCCAGCGCGAGTGGCTCGAGATCCTCCTCGAGGAGTTCAGCGGAACCGTGCTGGTCGTCTCGCACGATCGAGTCTTTCTTAACCGCGTCGTCAACCGGGTGTTCGAACTGCGCCGGGGCCGGCTCACAGTATACGAGGGCGACTACGACGACTACGAACTCGCGCGCGAGCAGGAGCGGACAAGGCTGATACACGAACACGAGGTCCAGACCAGGGAAGTCCGGAAACTCGAAGGGGTTGCTTCCGAGCATCGGGTCTGGTCGGCGCGCAAAGAGAAGGAGAGGGAGGGCGCCAAGCACGCCGAGAAGCGGATTGAGCAGATGATTGAGAAGCATGAGGCCAGGAAGCCGTTCATCGAGAAGCAGCCGAAGCCGGTCCTCGTGACCGAGGAGCTCCCGGACAAGCGCGCGCTGCTGGCAAAAGGCCTGGGCAAGTCGTTCAACGGACGGAAGGTAATTACCGGTGCCTCGTTTGAGATTCGCACGGGCGAGCGGGTCGCGCTCGTCGGCCCGAACGGCTGCGGCAAGACGGTATTGCTCAGGATGCTGCTGGGTGAGGTGAAGCCGGACAAAGGCGAGGCGCAGTTCGGCGCCGGCACCAAAGTCGGCTGTTTCCCGCAGGACGTGGCGTTCCTTGACCTTGAGTGCAACGCGCTCGATGAAGTGATGAAGTCCGGGGCGAACCAGGAAACGGCGCGAACCGTGCTCGGCACCCTGCTGCTGCCGAAGGGGTTCGCCGAGAAGAGGCTCAGCGAACTCTCCGCGGGCGAGAGGTCAAAGGTGCTGCTGGCGCGGATTCTCGCGGGCGGGGCGAATCTGCTCATACTGGACGAACCGACGAATCACCTTGACATTGATGCCCTGCTGGCGCTGGAAGGCCTGCTGGGCAGCACGCCCTGCGGGCTGCTGTTCGCATCGCATGACCGGGCTTTGCTCAGCAAGCTGGCCGACCGCGTGCTGGAACTGAAGGATGGCACCTTGCTCGACCACCGCGAGCGGTACGACACACTGAAGACAAGGGGCTAGGGATTAGGGGCTAGTATTACTCTGTCATGTATTGGTGCTATGAGGGAGAAGGTATTGCACGCGATGCAACCGTGGCTGGTGCGGTTAGTAGGACGCTGCCCCTGCTGCAAGACACGATTTCCCCGACC
>JAPLUO010000061.1 GCA_026397595.1 Caldifarciminota bacterium | reverse complement strand
GGATGAATTCGTCCACGGGCGCTCCTTTCAGAGTGATCGGACCCAATAGTTACTGACACTCTATCAAAGAGGGAGCGCCCCTATCTGTCAAGTTTGGTTGCGGCCCTCTGGGGCCGCGCTAGGGAATCTGTGGATAGTCCTCTCCGCCTCCGTCCTTTGCCCTTTCCCCTTTCCCCTTTGCCTTATCCTTTCCTCTTCGCCCTTGGCATCCATGGCTCGCCATGTCGGGATTCAGGACGCGGTCCGGTCGTTGACAATGGTATCATTCATGATACCATTGTCGGCAGTAAATGGTATCATGATATGAACTTGGAAACCGCCAAGAAGGTCATCGTCGAGTCGCAGGAATCCGCATTTCCCGACATCGTCCCGCGCGAGCTTGAGCTGCCGGTTGACTCCGGCAAGGTTGTCTCCGTTTCCGGCGTGCGGCGGAGCGGGAAGACGTTCCTGCTGCTGGCGCTGGCGAAGCGGCTGGTTGAGTCCGGGGTGCCGAGGGAGCGGATCGTGTATGTGAACTTCGACGACCCCCGGTTGCTGCCGGCTTCGGCGCTTGATTTCGAGGTGCTGCGTGAGGCATGTCGCGAGCTGTCTTTGGAGCCGGGACGCGAGCCCATGTATATGTTGCTGGATGAGGTCCAGCAGGCAGAGGATTGGGAGCTGGGGGTGCGGCGGCTGCACGATACCCGGGAGTTCCGGGTGTTCGTGACCGGCTCGTCCTCGCGGATGCTTTCCAGCGACATCGCAACGAGCCTGCGGGGCCGGGGCATGAACTTCGAGTTGCTGCCGTTCTCGCCTGCCGAGTTCCTGGCCGCTCGCGGGGTGAACGTGGACGCCCGGACCGCTTATTCGCGCCGCCGATTTGAGGTGCAGCGGTTGATGCAGGAGTATTTCGTTTATGGCGGCTTTCCCGAAGTGGTGCTGGCCGGCGAGGAAACGCTGAAGCAGCGCATCCTGAAGGAGTACGTCGAGACGATGTTCGTACGGGATCTGGTGGAACGGAATCGGGTGCGGAACCCGGGGGCGATGAGGGAACTCTTCAGATTTCTGGTGACGAACGTGTCCAGCCTTTTCTCGGCCAATGAGTTCTGGAAGTGGTTGAGGAATGCTCATCCGCTGACCAAGCGGACGCTGTTGTCGTACGTGTCGTGTCTTGAGGAGTCGGGCCTGGTGTTTCTGGTGCGCAAGTTCTCGCACTCGCTGAAGCAGCAGAATCTGCGGCCGCGCAAGGCCTATGTCGTAGACAGCGGGTTGCGGACTGTGTACGGGTTGAGCTTCAGTCAGGACAAGGGTAGGGTGCTGGAGAACGCGGTCTTCCTGCAGTTGCGGCGGCAGCAAACCCGCTCGCCGCTGATGGGGGTCTATTACTGGCAGAACGGCAGGGGGCGCGAGGTCGACTTTGTTGTGACTGAAGGCAGGCGGGTGACAGGGCTCATTCAGGTTTCTTTAGACCCGCGGGAGTTCGGCGTCCGTGAGCGCGAGGTCGAGCCGCTGGTAGCGGCGATGCAGGAGTTCCGAATCAAGGACGGACTGGTGCTGACTGAGTCGTACGCGGCCGAAGAAAAGGCCGGCCCCAGGGTCGTCCGTTTCGTGCCGTTCTGGAAGTGGATGCTGGACGGACGGGGGAACGGCAAGGGGAAAAGTGGAAAGGGGAAATGGACAAGTGTCCGGCGCGAGGCGTGA
>JAPLUO010000431.1 GCA_026397595.1 Caldifarciminota bacterium | reverse complement strand
AGTCGCCACTCGACCGTGCCGGGTTGGCTGCCGCTTCCGGCTACGGCTTTTGGGACGGTCCACTCTGGATGTCCCTCTCCGAATTGTCAAAGAGCGTTGTATTTCGTCTTCACGAAGCAATCTGCCTTTTGGCCCCGAAATAATGCACCCGCGCATGGCCGACCGTCTTCCGGGCCGAAAAAGAGGCGGTTTCTTTGCGACGCGCCTCGCTAAGTATCCGAATCTCCTCAATCTACAATCAACAATCGTCAATCTGCAATGCCATTTGTGCCCCCCTCCCCCCCGACAGGGGGAGTGGCTCCAAAAGCGACTCTGAAACCAAATCGAACAGATACCCCATGAGATACTCCGAAAGAGACTCCAAGAGAAACTCCAAAAGAGGCTCCATCAGAGAATCCCGAAGAGACTCTGACAGAAACTTCGACTTAGGCTCCAAGAGAAACTCGAACAGAAACTTCAACAGAGGCTCCAAGAGAGACTCCAACAGAGAATCCAACAGAGGCTCCGACAGAAACTCCAAGAGAAACTCCAAGAGAAACTCCAACAAAGACTCCAAGAGGAACTCCAACAGAGATTCCATCCAATACTCCGTCTTAGAATCTGTCATAGCCCGTTTTGGACCGCGACCTCTCACGCCTTCACTCGACCCCTTGAATCCTCGACTCCTCGACCCCTATTCTCCCCGCTTGACACCAAGCCCAAATCGTCCTATCCTGACCAGCGATGTTAACCGAGCCGCGGCTGGTCTTGACGCAAGCTGGAGAATACGGGAAGTGCCGTGGATTGCTTCTGAGAAAACTGGAATGCCACTAAGCGACCATTCTGCAGCCGGTGCCAATGCTGGATTCAGCTATCAGTTTGAACGCGCCCTGTACTGGTTGGCGAAGAGCGCTTCAGGATCCGCGGTCGGCGTTGAGACCGACGATGACGTAACAGTACGAGGTGCGGATGGGACACGGGTACAGGAACAGGACAAGCACTCCATCAGCAAAGCAAAGCCATTTGGCGATCGTTCAGAAGGTCTATGGAAGACCTTGGCGATTTGGATTGAAGCTCTGGACGCAGGTGAGGTCTCGGCAGGAACGACCAAGTTCCTCATGGTGACAAACAAAGTAGTGCCAGAGTGCATCGCCCACAAAATCAGCCGTGCCGGGGGTGAAGACGAGGCCAAAGCCTGCGTGGCCATTCTGGAAGCCTCCGCGAAGAGAGTACCGCGTCACGTCGCAAAGTACGCAGCGCGCGTCCTAAGGCCCGGGTCGCGTCCGAACCTCGTGAAGCTCATCCAGTCATGCGGACTTGCAGATGGTTCCCTGGAGACGTCCGGTCCAGAATTGCGTGCGAAGACCATTGCCGAGCTGCCATTACCTGAATGGTACAAAGCAGACGCTGATTCCATAGTCAACGAGCTTCTGGGCTGGCTGCATGATACGGCCCTAGCCGCGTGGCGGCAAAGGAGGCCGGCTTGGATTCCACGCGATCACTTTGTGAACCAGCTTCACGCAATACTCGATCTGCGCAAACGGCTCACCAGGCGCGAGCGCGCCGAGCGTCTCATCCCAGTTACAGAAGACAGTGTCGGTAAGACGAGGGGGAGTCCGTTTGTCAAGCAGCTTCACTTGGTCACCGATGACGACGAACTGGTAGATACTGCCATTCGCGAGTTCATCCGCTGCAACATTGAAAAGAGCCGCCTATCTATCGAGGGAAACATCACAGATGACGATTGGCTAACCTTCGAGGCCGAACTGTTGTCTCGTTGGAGGAAGATTCGTTCACGCTTCATGCGCATGAAGAAGGCTGAGCCAGAAGAGGATGTTGGCTTCGAGATTCTCACGGAAACAACGGATGAGTACCGCGGGAGGCTTGCCGGAAGCGAGACTGAGCAAGTCTATCTTACGTCGGGGACATACCACCGCTTGTCGGACATGGTCAAAGTGGGATGGCACCCGCGGTTTGAGGAGCTCATGCGGAAGCTGCTGGAAGTACCATGATTGACGTCCTATTTGAACAACGGATTGTCCAGAATACGGCCCTTGCCGCTGAGACGATCTGGCAGACTGTATCTACGGCCTACGAAACCAAAGGCCGCGCCGAGGGCCTGGCCCTACCATTGGCGTTTCTCGTTCTGCCACTCGCCTTCCACCAGCGCACAGCGAGGTCATTGGAGTCGAGAACTCAGCCGGGCGCGCTATACAAGGCGCTGGCCGCCAACCGCGAGATCACGGTTGGCCTCCAAGCAAGAATGGAGGCCATGGCGGAGCGCACATTCCACGCGCTCTCGATTGGTTTTGACACGGGCCTCCTCTTGCTTGACTTGGACCCCAAGCCTCAGTTGGTCCCAGGTAGAAGAACGCCACCGGTCGAGCATGTGACTGACGAGGTAAGGCTCATACTGAGCGCCGCGAAGCGCGTTGGTCATGCCTTCGCGGAAATGACACCGATGCAGGTCTCAACTCACCTGAACATCCGATACTAATGAAACTAACAATACTGAAGATAGTCCTTTGGCCCAAAGACACGAGCTTGACCCCGCGTGTAGTTCCCTTTCTCCCTGGTAAGATAAACATCATCACGGGAGAAAGCTGCTCCGGCAAGTCCACTTTGACATGGATCATCGACTACTGCCTTGGCAGTGAGAAGTGCTCTATCCCCGTGGGCCTGATCCGTGATGTCACCGGCTGGTTCGGCCTCCATCTCAAGCTCGCGAATACGGAGATGATTGTCGCCAGACGCAATCCGGAAGCCCAACAGGCCACGAGCGACCTTTACTGGGACGAGGGACTTGATCTGGTGGTGCCGCCCGTCGTCCAGAAGAATGCCCGCGTGGAGGACCTGAAGAATCGACTCAATCAGATATCGGGACTTCCTTCCCTGGACTTCTCCATAGACGAGAGTGTGGGATTTGGTGGGACTGCGAGTTTTCGAGACATGGCGGCATTTAACTTCCAGCCCCAACACATTGTCGCCAACCCTTTTACATTCTTCTACAAGGCGGACACGACAGAACACCGCGAGAAGTTGCGCATCATCTTCCCTCTAGTCCTCGGCGCGATTGACGCGGGAACACTGGCCAAGCAGCGCGAGCTGAAGGATACGCTGCGACAACATGACAAGCTACACCGGGAATTGGACGCGCGACTGGACGCGGCAAGCGCCTGGGAGGCGGAGGTCCAGAGCTACTACATGCAGGCCCGGGCGTTGGGCCTGCTGGCTGATTCTCCCTCGCCAGAGACCGGCTGGTCTCTAGACAAGTACATTCTAGAACTGCAGAAGGTCCCTGCGACTGTCGAGAAATCGGACATTCCCGATATCCAAGAAGGAACCAGCGAGACCGCCGCCGCCGACCTGACCCGTCTGGTCAACGAGGAGGATGAACTGGCGCAGGAGATCGGCTCACTTCGTCGACGGCTGAGCAAACTCGACCAACTGGCGTCGTCCGTCCGCGACTACGGTACTACGCTTACCAGCCAGGAGGACCGACTTCAGGGCGTGGGGTGGTTCGAGGAGAGAGTGAGCGACACCTACAAATGCCCAGTTTGCTCGGCAGTCCATCCTGACGGCAATCCGCGATTGGCTGACCTGCAGGCTTTGGCGCGCGAATGGAAAGCTCTCACCGCCTCGGTCCATCTTGCTCCGGCGAGGTTGGATAGGGAGTTAGCTGACTTGCGTTTGGAGCTACGCAATCGAGAAGCAGCGATCTCTAAGGCACGTCAGAAGCGCAAGTACTTGGAAGATCGGTCCGCCGCGTTGGCAGCACAGCGCCAACGCGTCCGACAAATCTACCTCTTTGTGGGTCGAGTGGAGCAGGCCTTGAAAAACGTGCGAGCCAGCCGCGATGTGGACCAACTGCGGGAGCAGGTAGCGGCGTTGGAGGTGAAGATCAACGATCTCAGGAAAGAGCTCGACCCGCGCATGCAGGCCAGCCGGCTCAAAGCGGCTGCCGATGTCGTGTCCGCGAAGATCGCTCAATATGCAAGTCTCCTGCAGCTTGAGCACGCCGACGAGAACGTCCGCCTGAATCCGAAGGAACTGACCCTTCAGTTTGACCGGCTCACCGGCCGCACCGACTATCTCTGGGAAGTTGGCAGCGGTCAGAACTGGGTCGGATACCACATAGCCGGGTTGCTCGCCCTGCATGAGCACTTCGTCAGTCTTCGTGAAAACTTCGTCCCCAGATTCATCGTCATTGACCAACCCAGCCAAGTGTACTTTCCTGACGCGTGGCCGTCTATTGACCGTGTACCGGAAGGGAAGAGCGCGGCGGCACGTTCATCAGACATCGAAGGGGTGCATCGGATCTTCGACGCACTATCGCATTTCCTAGATGCCGTGGCAGGACAGTTCCAAGTCATAGTGACCGAGCACGCGGGATCCATCACGTGGGGTGGAGTTTCCCACGTGCATGTCGTGGGCAATTGGCGAAGAGGCCATGATGAATTCCTCATTCCTGACTCCTGGCTGAAGGCAGAGTAGGGAAATGTCGGGGCGCTTCAACGGAGTCTATCCCAAGATGCTGACCGGTTTGCCGCCCACGCATTTGACACGCCCGCCCGCGAGACCTAGAATCCAGCTTATGATGTGGGATGCTAAACCCGTGGAACGCACTGCCCGCCTGGTTGCCGCGCTTGCCATTCTGGCTGCGCTGACCACGTTGCCGGGCTGCCTCATCACCCCCAAGCCGCCGACGCCGACTCTTACCGGTCCGGATACCGCCTGGGCGGGCACCCTGACGACCTTCACGACTTCGCCCGTGCCGCACACAGGAGGATGCGACATTGAGGTTTCCTTCGAGT
>JAPLUO010000253.1 GCA_026397595.1 Caldifarciminota bacterium | reverse complement strand
GGTCGGGGAAATCGTGTCTTGCAGCAGGGGCAGCGTCCTACTAACCGCACCAGCCACGGTTGCATCGCGTGCAATACCTTCTCCCTCATAGCACCAATACATGACAGAGTAATACTAGCGGCGGGTTCTGCGGCGCGGCGGTTGAGGTCCAGTGCATGGCCTTGCCGTCGACCGGGCAGACGCCACGGGGATACACGGGCCGGTCGTTGGGCCAGACGCCGCAGTCGATCGGGCCGAGCGTTTATGACGTCCACAGTTGTTTCCGTTTCTGCTCTATTACGCTAATAAGAGCTGGCGTTGTTAGCGTGGATGAAGACAATGTGGCACGGTCTTGATTGTTATTTGCGTTCGTGTAGAATATCGCTAATAACAACGGTAAATAGCAAAGCAAGTTGACTTATCGAGAACACTGAATGAGCAGACGCGAGGCGCCGGGGCGTATGGTTCGTACCGATGCCAAGTATGAGGCGTTTGTGCCGAATCCGTTGCCGCCGAGCCTGGTCTGGAGCGAGAGGCTGGCGCGGATGCTGTCCGATGCAGACCGGTTAATTGGCCGGCTGTCCGGTATCGCCGGGTCGCTGCCTGAGCCTTCGGTTCTGACCCGACCGTTTGTCCGGCGCGAGGCGGTGCTCTCTAGCCGCATTGAGGGGACCCGAACCACGCTGCCTGAATTGCTGGCCTCAGAGGCCGGGGCCAGGGTGGGCCGCGACGTTGATGACTTGCGGGAGGTGGAGAACTGCGCTGCGGCTCTGGAGCATGGCCTTGTGAGGCTGGCGACCCTGCCGGTGTCGGTGGAGTTGATACTTGAGTTGCACGAGCGGTTGATGCGTGACGTGCGCGGGGGCCGGGCCAGCCCGGGTGCGCTGCGGCGTGAGCAGAACTGGATTGGGCAGCCGAGCTGCACGCCGTTCGATGCGGTCTATGTGCCGCCGCCGCCTGAGGAGGTCAGGCCGTGCCTTGACCAGTGGGCGGAGTTTCTCCGCGACCGGTCCCTGCCGGTGCTGGTGCAGGTCGGGTTGTTGCACTATCAGTTCGAGGCGATACATCCGTTTCGCGACGGCAACGGCCGGGTCGGCCGGTTGCTCGTGGGCCTGCTGCTGGCTGAGCGCGGGGTTCTGAAGCAGCCGCTGCTTTCGCTGAGCGCGTACATTGACGCGACTCGGACCGAGTACTATGACCGGCTGCAGGGAGTGAGCCGGCACGGCGAGTGGGAGGAGTGGCTGGAGTATTTTCTCATCGGGGTCGCGCGTGAGTCGGAGGATGCAATCAGCCGGGCCGAGCGTATCATGGGCCTGCTGGCCGAGTGGCGGAAGCAGGCGGCGGACGCGGGTCGGGCCGCGCTGCAGTTGGTTGACCTCATCGCCGGAAATCCGTACGTCACGATTGGCGGAGTCGCGTCCAAGCTCGGGGTCGCGTTCACGACTGCTCAGCGTGCAGTCGAGGCCCTCGCTGGTCTAGGTGTGCTTGTGCCGGTTAGCGATGCGAAACGGGGCCGGGTGTATTGCGCGCGGGCGTTGCTCGGAGTTCTCGACGAACCAATGCACCTCGCCGGCAGACAGTAGCCGGCACATAGTAGACGGCATGCAGGGCGGGCGCTTGCATCGGGTGAGGCGCGTTCGCGCCAAAGGTTATGTTCCAGTTCCCAGTTGCCGGTGACCAGTTGCAGTTTGGAGCCTCACGCTTCCGACATCTAATCTGACGCCTGTCCGCGCGGTTCATTGTAGTGAACCGCGTGGGTGGTGAGTGACAAGTAGCGGGCAGCGGACAGCGGATGACTTGGCGGCTGGTTCTGTGGCGCGGCGGTTGAGGTTCAGTGAACGGGCTTGCCGTCGACCGGGCAAACGCCACGGGGATACACGGGCCGGTCGTTGGGCCAGACGCCGCAGTCGATCGGGCCGAGCGCTTCGGAGACGTCAACCGGGCAGTGTCCATACATTCGGTGAAATCCTTCGAACGTCTGGCATCCGTCCGAGGTCCGGCCGCAAATGGGGCAGGTGAACCGGGGTGAGACCGAAACCTCGACCCGCCGGAAGTAGCCGTTGAAGTGGACCGGTGCGCCGCATTCGATGCAGGTCGCGCCGTTGAGCTTCGAGTAGTTGATGCGGTCGACGAGCGCGGCCCGCTGGGTCCGGCCTTCGTCTTCGAACCGGATTGCACGGGTGTTGAGCATCGGAAGGTCGAGGTTGAATGCATCCGCAGCGTAGTAGAGCGCGGGCATGGTTTCAAGGAACGGCCGGGCCAGAACGGAACGGCTGACTCCGGTTTGTCCGGCCCGGGTCCGGCCCAGCACCGGCACGAACACCGCGGCGACTAGCCCGCCGATGACCAGTCCGATAATGCCGGCCCCGGCCCGGCCCCACCGCGTCATGCCCCACGCCGGGTTCGTTTTGAGCCACCATAGGATTGCGGGAACGAGTATCACCACCGCGAGCGCCGCGACCCCGAACCCGATGAACCCGGCAGTGTAGGAGTGGAACAGGCGGTGGCAGAGCGAGTATGCACCGAAGCCGGCGACGATGCCGCCGACTACGCGGACGACGTCGAAGAGCGCGAAGAACAGCCCGCGTCGCACCTCGGCGAAAATGCCGAGGCCGACAAAGACCAGGATGAATGCGTCGAAGAGAAAGGCCACAGGAGATTATAGGGCGGAAAACATGTCCGGGATAGACGGACGAAGTCAGAAGGCAAAAGCCAAAACGTCGGACTCGCGCTACGCCTTGGGCGGAGCGAGGGCACGCGGCAGCGTGAAGCCAAACTTGCTGCCTTTGCCCGGTGCGCTCTCGACCCATGCCTCGCCGCCGAGCTTCTCCATGATGCGCCGGACAATCGAAAGCCCGAGTCCCTGTCCGCCGGTGCGCGCCTGTCCTAATTGC
>JAPLUO010000219.1 GCA_026397595.1 Caldifarciminota bacterium | reverse complement strand
GAAACCAAGTTGGTTAAGCGAGTCCCAGAACGCTCGGAAGTCGGCGGCAGGGATGACGCCTCCACTGGTGTGCTTGCTCCTTGCGGGCTGAAAGGGTCCCGTGAGCTGAACGTGAACGTTGTCACCAACCTGTCTGATTTCGAGTGCGCTCTTGACGACGGCCCAGCCGGCATACGGCCAGTCCAGTCGCGATTTGCTGCTGGCCGGGTATCGGGTCGAGAGTCCCTGAGCCGACGCGACAATCAGAAACAGAAGGAGGCCACTTATTGCTCGGGCCACGACTGGATTCTAGAACTCTCGAGCGGGGATGTCAAATGGAAGGGGAGAGGGATAGAGGGATCAAGTGATCAAGGAATCGAGTGGCCGGGAGCGGTCAGCCGTTAGCTGTCAGCTGTGAGCGGTCAGCCGGCTTGCGCTTGTTCTTGGGCTGCGGCGCAGTCGCGAATGGCGGGCGGAATCTTCCGAGATGTCCCGAAGCTTCCCGAAATGGGGTGCCTGTCCTCGGTTCCTCACCTTGACGCGCTTCGGATTACTAATTGCGGGAAGTGTCCCTCGTCGGGCCCCGGCAATCCGGGTGGGTCAGGGCAGGATGGTGATTGTTTTCTCTAGGGTGCTCCCGTCGGGCTCGTAGCCGATGACGAGATACTTGCCTTGCTCGGTGGGCGTGGCATCCATCTCCAGAACGAAATACGTGGCAATGCCTGTAGCCGGTCTCACGCTCGCGGTGTCGCGAGACCAGACTCGCACCGTCAGACTCGGATCAGTGCTGTGGGTGACCTCGAAGTGGTCGAGCACGTAGCCGCTGTCCGGACCCAGCATCGCGGTCATAGTGATATGGAACGTGCTGTCGACGAAGGCCGTGTCAGGAGCCAATATAGATGTAATCCTGGCAACCTGTACATCATGGCTCCCGAATAGGCTGCACCCGGCCAAGGTGACGACCACGGCTGGCAAGAGGACTCTAGTTACGCATCTCATCTCAAATCAAGAATAGTAGTCTCGTGATTGCTGTCAAGTTCTGCGCTGCGCTGTCAGCATGACTCGCGGGCGGGGAGTGGTGGGCCGACCCGCCGATCTGAAATCCGCAATCTACAGCCTCAAGTGTGTCTTGCGTGGCCCCTATGCACTTGACGTCGTTGCCAGATATGGTGACTGTCAGAGGCTTGGCCATAGGGTGACTATCCTTCGTTTGACCCGCACGCTCGTGAACCGAGCGCCCTGCGTCAGCATGTGCGTTGCCGCAGGGCGCTCAGTCGGTGTATCCTGCCGTCCCTGCTTCGATCCTATCTCGCCCCGAAGTCGTACCTGAACCCTATGTCGGCACGTAGCAATCCGAAGGCGTTCATCCACCATTGTTGTGGGAAGCCTCGAATCCCCGACGGATTCAACGCGGAGAGGTAGTCAAGCGTCTGAATCTCGGCGGAAATGTCCACGCGCTTGCTTAGCCGGTACTCCAGACCGATACCGACCCGTAACCCGTAGAGCGAGTTGATTTTCTTGACGTCCGGAGGCAGGAACCGCGGGTCAGCGGTACCCTGATTGCCCCAGTAGCCCATGTAGTAGGCGCCGCCCCAAACGTAGGGCAGTAGACGCCAGTGGAACTGGGGCTCTACCAGTACATCCAACCCGGCAGTTGGGAACACGAAGAGCGCCCCGCCACCGGCGTTGAAGAACCGCACGCTGGCAAGCTCGGCCCGGCCGTACACCCAGCCGATTGGTCCATAGAGGGCCTCGATTCCCATGCCTTTGTAGGCATCCTCGTACGTGGTTCGAGTGACCTCGCCCAGCGAATCGAACGTTGCTATGTACGTGGTGCCATTCCAAGTGGTCCCGCGCCCACCGAGCCGGATGCTCGGAGACGCCAGAGCTATCGAAGCGGCGGCCAGCATTACGCACGCCACCCTGGTGCCTGCATTCCGATGGATTACCACTGAATTCCTCCGTTCGGTTCGGACTTCCGGTTGTTGTTCACGCAGAAACGGTACACAGTGACTCCTCTGCAGCCGGGCTGATTCCGGGGACATCTTTCTTGATACCGCAGCAGGTTGGGTTGTTGCTCGGGAGAAACGGGCGGGAGAAACGGGGACACATTACTTAACTCCAAATCCGTCAAGGCCGGGCGGGCGAGAATAGCCGACGGCTTGTGGCTCACGGCTGACGGTCTTTCGGGTCGGCCGGCTTGTCGCGGGCGACGAGAGGTTGGGAGGCAAGTTCCTCGGTCACCCCATCGGCCACCTGCTCGGCCCGCGCCAGGCGCTCGGCATAGCTCAGCCCCAGTCGCTGGCGTTCTTCTTCCGACTCCCGGCGGATGCGATGAAGCCAATCCATGAAGTCCGTGTCGTCATTCTTCATATGCGAGTACTTCCTCCGGCGTACGGATACGGAGCAACTGGTATCCTTCTTGCAGGTTCACCGCGCCGATCTTCCGTTCGGCCCATTCGTTGGCGAGATGGCGCAGGTTGAGCGACACCAGCAGGTCTGCCTTGCCGATTGTCGCATAGGCGACGTGGCCGGCATCGTCGGCGAATGCCTGCGGGATGACGTTGTTTCGGATGTAGGCTGCAGCCAAGTGTTCAACTTCCTGCTTGTCGGCCCGTAATTGCCCGACGACGCCTACCGCTGCCAGCAGTTTGGTTCGAAGCGGCTCGTGAGCCCGTCTCAGTTCTTCAAACGTCAGCGGGGACGTGACGGCATCAGACAGACCCAGGTCGATCTGCTTGAGCAATGTCGCGGCCGCCTCGCGGCGGAGTGCGTTTCTTGCGTTCTCGTCGAAGCAGAAGCCGAAGACCGACGTCTCCAGGTAGAGGAGCGGCCGGTGCCTTGCCTGCCTGGCCGGGGCGTCGGAGACGCTGATGCTTTCCTGCCGGCGCAGCTTCGCCTGATCGGCCCGCATCTTGTGCAGCCAGTCCATCCAATCGAGCCCGTCAATCTTCATCGCAAGGATTGTAGGCGTATTGGCTTGAATGTCAATCCGTCTGCTCGTCGTCGGGCGGCGGAGGGTCGTCCAGAACGGGTTTGTAGCGGGTCTCAGCCTCGACCTGAGCCTCGACCTCGCTGAGGTCCTGCTTCATCTTCCGCAGGTAGTCGTCAGGCAGCATGACTGGATGCCAGCGGTTGGTCTTGGGCACGAGGTCATTATGCAGATTCGGACGTCGGAGTCAAGGCGGCGGGGCACGTCCGAGTTAGCAGGTAGGAGTTAGCGGTTAGCAGTGGCCGGCCCGGATAGGGCGGGCTCGGCCGGAGTCAAGCGGAGGAGATCGGAGACGAGGGGTCGGGTAGCGAGGCGGGCTTGAAACAGGCTATGACAGATTCTATCACAGAATCCAGGACAGAATCTACGGTAGAGTCTATCTTGGAGTCTCGGCTAGAGTCTCGGCCGGATTCTATCTTGGATTCTCTGCAAGAGTCTCGGCCAGATTCCATCTTGGAGTCTATCTTGGAATCTCTGCCAGATTCCATCTTGGAGTCTCGGCCAGATTCTATCTTGGATTCTCGGGTGGAATCTAGTTTGGATTCTTTCTCGGATTCTATCTTACGGTCTCGGTTGGATTCTATCTTGGAGTTTGTCTTGGAATCTCGGATAGAATTGCCTTTAGAGCTGGTCTTGGAATCACTCCCCCAATCACGGGGGGGTCGAAGCCGGGGGGTGGCGTTTTCTGGGTCTATGTATCAGTAACTCAAGGGTTTGGAAACTGACGTGTCAAAAAGTCGCATGTTTCGGGACAGGGTCGCGGCTGGCGAGACAGGGGTGCATTATTCCGGGCTCCGGCTGCTGATAGTCTATTGAGGACCTAAGAAAAGGAGTCATCATGCTGGAAAGTGAATTGGAGCCCGAGTTCGTGAGTCTGCTGGAAGCGATTCGCCGGCCTGACCCGTCCTTGGTGCCGGGGAAGCAGGTTGAGAAGGCGCTGACGGTGCCGGCTAAGCTCGTGACCGGCGCGTACTTGAACCGGCTGAAGCTGCCGATGGTGCAGTTCGGCTGCCATCTGAAGTTCGCCCCGACCATCGGCGCGCTGTTCTGCCGGTACGAGGGCGAGGTCCTGGCCGAGAAGCTGCTTGTGGAGCTGGAGCACTGGCGTACACTGGGCCTGGACATGAAGATAATGCAGGAGATGGTGGAGGTGTTCTACGCGGAGCTGTGGAGAAAGCGTGGTATGCCGCTGGCGGATTTGGTGGAAGTCCGAAGCGGAAAGGGGAGATG
>JAPLUO010000093.1 GCA_026397595.1 Caldifarciminota bacterium | reverse complement strand
AACGTTGCGAAGGAGCGAGCGGCGACGGCCAACACGGCCGTCCTCGCTGCCGACCTTATCCGGCTCAAGGCCGTGAAGGCTAGGCACACGCCACAGACCACCGCGCTCTGCGACGATTACCTACGGGAGCGCGCGGCCAAGGAGGTGACTGAGGGACAGCGCGACCGTACCCGTGCGCTGCTGGAGCAGCACAGGACGACCGTGTTTCCGGGATACCAAACCGCCATCAATCTCTACCTCTTAAGGTTCAACGCCGGCTTCAGGCTAGACAGTGTGACATACGCCAACACAAGGGGCGGCCCAGCCTGCATCTACAACGTGCTCATCAACAATACGCCAGTGCCCATTGGCGGCGCCGACCCTGGCCCTGGGGAGCCTTCCTTTCGGAACACACTCAGCGCGGGTGATCGCAGCACTCTGGCGTTGGCCTTCTTCTTCGCCTCGCTCGACCAAGACCAGAGGCTTGCAGACAAGGTCATCGTCATCGACGACCCGATATCGAGCCTCGACGAGCACCGCGCGTTAACGACGGTCCAAGAGATCCGCCGACTCGCCGATCGAACGGCCCAGGTGATCGTCCTTTCGCACGACAGGCGTTTCCTTTGCCGCTTGTGGGAGGGAACGGATCTCACCATGCGTACCGCGCTTGAGGTGGTCCGCGGCGCTGTCGGATCGACAGTGCGCGCATGGGATGTGGCCCGCGACGCAGTCACTGAGCACGACCGCAGGCACGTTAGGCTTCGCGATTACATCGCCACCGCAACCGGAGATACCCGAGAGGTTGCGCGCGCCATTCGTCCTCACTTGGTGGCGTATCTTCGAGTTGCGTTCCCGGGGGAATTCCACCCCGGCACGCTTCTTGGGCCATTCCTGAACGTCTGCGAGCAACGACTCGGAACGCCGCAGGAGTTGCTTGACCAGCCCGCTAAGGAAGAACTGCGTGCGTTGGTCGAGTATGCGAACAAGTTCCACCACGATACCAACCCCGCGTGGGAGACCGAGGTGATAAACGACGGCGAGCTTCACGGGTTCGTTGAAAGAACGCTGAGGTTCGCTCGGCGGTGATGGCATGGGCCTAGTTTTTTCCGAGTCTACTGTCGAAGACGCCGCTTTGGCCTGGCTGGCCGAGCTGGGCTGGGCGGTGAAGCACGGGCCTGAGATTGCGCCGGGAGAGTTGTTTGCGGAGCGGAAGGACTACGGCGAGGTCGTCCTGCCGGAGCGGTTCCGCAACGCGCTGCAACGGCTGAATCCGAGCCTGCCCGAGGACACCCTTGCTGACGCGGTGCGCCGGGTACAGCGACCCGACTTCCCGCTGTTGTCCGCGAACAATCAGCAGTTCCATCGCTGGCTGGTTGACGGCATCACCGGCGAGTTCCGGGCATCGGACGGCGAGGTACGCGGGCACCCGGTGCGGCTCGTAGACTTTGACGACCCCGACAACAATGACTGGCTGGCGGTGAATCAGTTCACCGTGGTCGAGAACGGGCACAATCGGAGGCCGGACATCGTGCTGTTCGTGAACGGCCTGCCGCTGGGCGTGATTGAGCTGAAGAATCCGACCGAGGAGCAGGCAGACGTCTGGTCTGCCTATGGCCAGCTTCAGACGTACAAGGCGGAGATTACGACGCTCTTCAACTACAACGACGCCATGGTGGTGTCGGACGGGCTTGAGGCAAGGATGGGCACTTTGACCGCGGGCAAGGAGTGGTTCCTGCCGTGGCGGACGATTGAAGGCCAAGCCGCAGAACCAACATCAAGGCCTCAGCTTGAGGTGTTGCTCAGGGGCGCGTTCGAGCCGCGCCGGTTCCTTGACCTTCTACGCTACTTCATCGTATTCGACGATGACGGCTCAGGCCGGCTCGCTAAGAAGATGGCCGGGTATCACCAGTTCCACGCGGTGCA
>JAPLUO010000041.1 GCA_026397595.1 Caldifarciminota bacterium | reverse complement strand
TTGCCTTCGACTTTGACGTGGCCGGAGTCGCGGCAGATGTGGAAGTCGCCGCACTCGACCAGGTCCCGGTAGTTGACAACTTCGGACTTGATGAAGCCGCTGCCGATGTCAGTGTGAATCATGAACGCGGCTTCGATCGCGGTCGTGCCGGCGGGCGCGGCCCATGCCCGAGACTCCGTGCCCTTGACCGTGTAGAACCGGATGAGGTGGAGCGCCTCGAAGCATCGAGTGACGATGCCGGATGGGCCTTCCGGGGCGAGGTTCAGGGCCCGGCGTAGTTCGACCCGGTCCGGTTCGGGGAAGTCGCCCATGCCCGCTTCGAGCGCGGCGGAGAAGAGCAGACTGGTCCGGGTCGCGGTTGCGGGGAATCGAGACGGGTCCGTCGGCTCGGTATCCGAGCAGTTGACCGCGTAGATTACCGGCTTGGTGAGGATGAGCCCGAGGTCGCGCGAGGCGCGGCTCTCTTCCGGGCGCAGGACCGGTCGTTCGCCTCTGGCAAGCGCCGAGTGAAGCTTCTCCAGGGTTTCGAGCAAGAGTTGCTGCTCCGACGTCCTCGGTTCCTTGCGCACGTGCTCCAGTCGTTTCTCGACAATCGCGAGGTCGGCCGCTGCCAGTTCGGTATCGACGATTGCCACGTCGCGGTCCGGGTCAACGGTGTCGAGCACGTGCGGGATGTTGCCGGCAGAGAAGGCGCGCACAAGATGGAGAATCAGGTCGGCTTCGCGGATGTGGCCGAGGAACTTGTTCCCTAACCCCTCGCCCGCGCTCGCGCCTTTGACCAGGCCGGCGATGTCCACGAAATCGACGTGCGCCGGGGTCGCCTTCTCCGGTTTCAGGATCTGCGCAATGCAGGTCAGTCGCTCGTCCGGCACCAGCACAACGCCGACGTTCTGCTCGATGGTAGTGAACGGGTAGAGGTCAACCCGGGCGCTGCCTGAGGTAAGCAGGTTGAAGAGCGAGGACTTGCCGACGTTGGGCAGACCGACGATGCCGACCTTCATGGCGTCTCCGTCGCACTCGGGACACGATCCGAAACGTCGGACGTTTCGGTCATGTCCCTCGACTGGTTGAAGCGGCTCATTGCCCGTTCGAGGCCCTGGGTTACAACGGTGATACAGGCGTCGGTGGCGCGTTCGAGGATTTCCGGCAGCAGCGCGGCCTGTTCCTTTGGGAAGGGCTCAAGCACGTAGTCAATCCCGTCGCTGCTCCGGGCCGGGGCATCAATCCCGACGCGCAGGCGCGGGAAGTCGTTCCGGCCGAGGTGCGAGATAATCGAGCCGAGGCCCTTGTGGCCGCCGTCCGAGCCCTGGGGTCGCAGGCGCAGCCGGCCGAACGGCAAGGCCATATCGTCGCAGACGACGAGCAGTTCGTCGGGCTTACGCCCAAGCTGCTTTCGGACCACGATACCCGATTCGTTCATGTAGAGCAGCGGTTTGACCAGGACCAGGTCGCCGCCCGCAAACTGCCGGCGGGCAACCTCCCGGTCCGGGAACAGTCGGAATCGGCACCCGAGCCGGGAGGCAAGCGTGTCAACTACCATGAAGCCGGCGTTGTGCCGCGTGGCGGCGTACCGGCGGGTCGGGTTGCCGAGTCCGAAGATGGTCACCGGGCTACTTCTTGTCCTTCTTCTTCTTGTCGTCCTTCTTCTCTTCCTTCTTCTCGCCCTTGGCTTCGGCCTTGCCTTTGCCCTTGCCCTTTTCTTTTTCAGCCTCGGCGGCCTCTTCCTCAGTCGGTTTCTTCTCGGTAAGGACCTCAGGTTCCGCCGGGCCGGCCTCGGCCGCTGCCGCAGCCTCGGCCGCGGTCGGCGCCTCGGTCAGCTTACGTGGGACGAGCACGGTGACGATCGGCGAGTCGAGGGGCAGCGCAAACTCAAGGTCGGCGCGGCCCAGGTCCGAGATGTGAATGCTGTGGCCGATTTTGAGATTGGTGACGTCGATATCGAAGTGCTCGGGAATCGTGTCAATCGTGGCGCGGACCGGCACCTGCCGGAGTACGTGGTCGAGCATGCCGCCCTGTTTTACTCCCTCGGCCGCGCCCCGCACGATGACGGGCACATTCATCGTTATCTTCTCGCCGGCGTGGACCTTCTGGAAGTCGACGTGCAGCAGGCCGCCGGTCATCGGGTTGCGCTGGAGCGTCTTGATGACGCACTTCTGTGCGGGCCGGCCGTCCAGCTCGACGTCCACAATCGGGCTGTGGCCCCGGATCTCCTCGAGCAGCCGGTCGAAGTCGTGGGTTGACATCGCGAGCATCAGCGACGGCTCGCCGTGACCGTACATCACTGCCGGCAGCGTTCCGCTGCGGCGGAGCCGGCCCACCTTGCCTTTACCGACGTCGGTGCGTTGTGTTGCTTTGACTATGTATGCCATGTTCTCCTCTAGATGAATAGTGAGCTGACCGACTCGCCACGATGCGTGCGGAGGATAGTGTCCGCGAACAACGACGCGACGGGCAGCACTCGAATCTTACGGATTTGCTTCTTACGCGGCAGCGGCAGCGTGTCGGTGACGATCATCTCATCGAGCGGTGACTGCTGGATCTTCTTGACTGCGTCCCCGGAAAAGACGGCGTGCGTGGCCACGGCCATCACCGACCGGGCCCCGTGCTTCAGGAGGGCGCGTGCGGCCAGGATCAACGTCTTGCCGGTGTCGACCATGTCGTCGAAGATGATCGCGTCGAGGCCTTCGACTTCGCCGACGACGTTCATGACAACCGCCTTGTTCGGTTCGGGACGGCGTTTGTCGATGACCGCCAGCGGCATCTTCTCCATCAGCCGCGTGGCGAAACCGCGGGCCCGGTTGGCTCGGCCGGTATCGGGCGCGACGACGGTGCAGCCATCTACTCCCCGCTTGAGGAAGAAGTCGACCAGCACCGGTGTTGAGTAGAGGTGGTCGACCGGGATGTCGAAGAAGCCCTGGATCTGCTCGGCGTGCAGTTCCATCGTCAGTATCCGGTCAGCTCCGGCCCGCTCAATCAGGTTGGCGACCAGCTTGGCCGAAATCGGCACGCGGGGCTTGTCCTTACGGTCCTGACGCGCATAGCCGAAGTAGGGGATAACCGCGGTAATCCGCTCGGCCGACGCGCGCCGGAGCGCGTCGATCATCAGCAGCAGTTCGAGCAGGTTGTCGGCCGGCGGCTGGGTGGACTGGATGACGAAGGCGTCGCTGCCGCGCACGCTCTCCTGGATGTTGATCCGGATTTCGCCGTCCGCGAACGTCCTCACCTCGGCATCGCCGGGCTTGATGCTGAGGTGCTCGCAGATGTTCATGGCCAGGGGTACGTTGGCCCGGCCCGAGAAGATTTTGAGCTGACCCTGCATATTACCTCGCTCGCGCCGGCCCGCGGGCCGGGTTTGTCTACTGGGGCGGAAGGAATCGAACCTTCATAACAGGATCCAAAGTCCTGGGTCCTGCCAGTTGAACGACGCCCCAAACGAAATGACAAATTCCGAAGTGCGAATTCCGAATGCCCGAACGGACTTCGGCGGTTCGGCGTTCGCCGTTCGGCATTGGCCTATTGGGTGCTGGTTTTCACGCAGTGGAATCCGTTCCGGGCCAGGGCGGCCATCGGGTCTTTCCAGCCTTTCGTTCGAACCAGGCCATAGACCGTACTGCCGGAACCGGAGAGGGAAGCCGCAAGTGCGCCGTGCCGGAGCAGGAGCTCTTTGGCAAGGCCAAGCGCGGGAT
>JAPLUO010000199.1 GCA_026397595.1 Caldifarciminota bacterium | reverse complement strand
GACAACAACCCGATGTTCGAGTTCCACCCGGTTGACTATACGAACGACCCGTTCGTCATCAGCCAGAACGACAAGATGGTCTCCATCAACTCGGCGCTGGAGGTGGACCTGACCGGGCAGGTCTGTGCCGACTCCATCGGCTACCAGTTCTACTCAGGCATCGGCGGCCAGGTTGACTTCGTGCGCGGCGCGGCCCGGTCGCATGACGGCAAGGCGGTCATCGTGCTCCGCTCGACCCGGGATGACGACCAGTTCTCCCGCATCATGCCGACCCTGACCGAGGGCGCGGGCGTGGTCACCTCGCGCGGCGACGTCCACTACGTGGTCACCGAATGGGGCGTCGCCTACCTGCACGGCAAGTCGATTCGGGACCGCGCGCTCGCACTCATCTCAATCGCCCACCCGAAGTTCCGCTCCGAGCTGTTCAAGCTCGCCAAAGACAAGCACTATATCTACGCCGACCAACCCGAGCTGCCGCTGGTCGAAGCCCGCTACCCCGAGGAGTTCGAGGCCCAGGGCGCGCTCAAGGACGGCACGCCGGTGTACCTGCGGCCCATCCGGCCGACTGATGAACCGGCGATGCGCGACCTCTTCTATTCCTTCTCCAAGGACACGGTCTTCTACCGCTTCTTCTCCTACCTCAAGGCGATGCCCCACGAGAAGATGTCCAAGTTCGTCAACGTCGACTACGAATCGGAGATGGCCATCGTCGCCGCGCTCAAGCAGGGTGGCGAGGAACGCATCATCGGCTCGGCCCGCTACTACGTGGACAAGGCGACCGGGCTCGCCGAGTACGCCATCGAGGTGCAGGACGAGTTCCAGAACCGGGGACTCGGCGGCGTCCTTTTCAACCACCTGACGAAGGTCGCGAAGATAAAGGGCATCAAAGGATTCATCGGCTACGTGCTCGACTCCAATACTCGCGCCTACCGGCTGATGACCCGCACCGGGCTACCCATCGAGACGAAATGGGAAGACGGCGTCTACACCCTGACCATGCGGTTCGAGAAGGCGTCCCCAAATCCGGGCAGAAAGTAGGAGGCAGCAATGCCAAACGCCGGTTCCCTTGACTTCATCTTCCGGCCGCGCTCGACCGCGGTCATCGGCGCGTCCAACCGCGAAGGCTCGGTCGGCCGCGCGCTCTTCGCCAACGTCCTGATGAACGGCTACACCGGCGTGGTCTACCCGGTCAATGACAAAGCCAAATCGGTTCTCGGCGTCAAGGCGTACCCGACCGTGCTCCAGATACCGGACGAAGTGGACCTCGCGATTTTCATCATCCCGGCGCTGGCTGTGCCGGCGGTGCTGGCCGAGTGCGGCCAGAAGAAGATCAAAGGCGCAATCGTCATCTCCGCCGGCTTCAAAGAACTCGGTCCGACCGGCGCCCAGCTCGAACTGGCCGTGCGCGACCGCGCCCGCTCCTACGGCATCCGGCTCATCGGCCCCAACTGTTTCGGCACCATCGACTGCTCTCCGAAGGTCCGGCTCAACGCCACGTTCGGCCGAGCCATGCCAGCGTTCGGCAACATCGCGCTTATTTCCCAGTCCGGCGCGGTAGGCTTGAGCGCCCTCGAGTACGCGATTTCCGAAGAGGCCGGCCTCTCCAAGTTCGCCTCCATCGGCAACAAGGCCGACATCAACGAATGCGACCTTCTCGCCTACCTTCGCGACGACCCCGAGACCGACGTCATCATGCTCTACCTCGAGGACCTCGTGAACCCGCCGGAGTTCATGCGGATCGCGCGAGAGACCACGTCAAACCCGGTCAAGCCGAAGCCGATTCTCGCTATCAAGGCCGGCCGCACATCCGAAGGCGCCAAGGCCGCATCATCCCACACCGGAGCGCTCGCCGGCTCCGACGCCGCCTACGACGCGTTCTTCGCCCAGGCCCGTATCCTGCGCGTCGACACCATCAACGAGCTTTTCGCCAAGGGCGCGGCCCTCGCCTATCAGCCGGCACCCAAGGGCCGCCGCGTCGCCATCGTCACAAATGCCGGCGGCATCGGCATCATGGCGACTGACGCCTGCGTGCGAAATGGTCTCCAGATCGCGAAGCTTGAAGACAAGACCCGCACAGAACTGAAGAAACACCTGCCCGTCACCGCTTCAACCGCGAACCCGGTCGACGTCATCGGCGACGCCGATACGACGCGCTACCGCATCGCGCTCGAGCTGCTCCTCGTCGACGGGAACGTCGACGCCCTCATCCCGATCTGGGCCCCGACGCTAATGGCCGAGTCCAAGGACATCGCCAGCATCACCGCCGACATCGGGGCGAAGTCGGACAAGCCGATTCTCGCCTGCATCCAGTCGATGATGAACCCGATGGAAATCCGGCGCCAGTTGATGCGAGACCACATCCCCCACTACCAGTTCCCTGAGAATGCGGCAAGGGCGCTCGCCGCCATGGTTGAGTTCAGCGAATGGAGCCGCCGCCCGCAGGGGGAAATCAAGAACTTCGCCGACGTCAAGCCCGACGTCGTGAAGGAAATTATCGCCAAGGTGCATGCCCGCCAATCCCTCGCCCCCCGCCCCTCGCCCCCGTTTGTCTCCGAGCCCGAGGGACACGAGATCCTCAAGGCTTACGGATTGCCGGTGCCGAGGTTCAAGCTCTGTAAGACCGCCGACGAAGCGATCGCGGCCGCGAAGGAAATCGGCTACCCGGTCGTGCTCAAGATCGTCTCGCCCGACATTCTCCACAAGACCGAATTCGGGGGCGTGCGGGTGTGTATAACCGACGACGCGAAGATGAAGGCGGAATTCGCCGACCTTATCGAGACAGTCAAATCGAAGAAGGCCGACGCCGACATCTGGGGAGTGCTGGTCCAGGAGATGGCCCCCAAGGGCACCGAGACCATCCTCGGTATGAACCGCGACCCATCGTTCGGCCCCATCCTGATGTTCGGTCTCGGTGGCATACTCGTGGAAGTGCTCAAGGACGTCACCTTCCGCATCGCGCCCTTGAACGACATCTCGACCGACTCGATGGTCTATGGCATCAAGGCGGTGAAGATACTGCAGGGCTACCGTGGCGAGGCTCCGCGCGACGTGCTGAAGATCAAAGAATGCCTGCAGCGCGTCTCCCAGCTCGTCACCGACTTCAAGGAAATCGGCGAACTCGACATCAACCCGTTGCTCGTCTACGAACAGGGCAAAGGCGCGCTCGTCCTCGACGCCCGCTTCCTGCTGAAATAGCGACTGCCGGATCCGGGTCTCGCTCAGTAACAGCCTTGTCCATAGACGCGTTCGAGCACCAGGGCAGGAACGTGGCGGCAGCCACTCGGCCAGGACTACCTACCTAAATCCCGAACTTTACACGCGACTCAACGGGCGGCATGGCAGCTACCGCTACCGGCCATCTATCTTGACGCTTGCGTAGAACACCTCTGGTGGCGACGGCGTACGCCAGTCGCTGTCCCAGGTCACGTGAATCTGCCTGTCAGGGCCGACAGCAACCGAGGTTGTACGCCAAGTCCGAGCCGTGTCGGGACCAGATGCAGTAATCGCCCTCGTCCAGCCTTCATTCCAACCCGCAATCTTCAGCTCAAGCGTCGAGTAGTTACCCCAGGCAAGTACGAGCCCGCCTCGCGTATCAGGCGCGATCGAGATCAGGCTGGCGCGCTCACTCTCCGGACACAGAGTATCTGCGTCTGTCCAGCTTGAGTCTGCGAGCGTGCGGACGACTATCGTGCCAGCGCCCCTGTGGTAGCCAAGGAACGCGTGGGCGCTGTCAGTTGTGAGGGCCGGGAACGAAATGCCCTCGCGCCGGGCGTCGAGCAACTCGGGGGTGCGCCAACCGTCGTGAGGCGGCTTGCGGCACCAGTACAGGTTGTAGCTGTAGCTCGAGCCCAGCGTCTCAAAAGCAACAAAAGCAGCGATACAGGTTCCGTCTCCTCTCGCAGCAAGGAGCGCATCGCTGCACGGCACTCCCGGGTTAACAATCTGCACCGGCTGCCATGCCCCTGTGCTGAAGCGGGTAGTGTAGCATGCATCGTAGCCGCCGGTCACCATGTCCTTGAAAAGAAGGTGAACGGACCCGGCGCCATCAACGCCGATGTTGGGCTTTGAGGCCATCCCGTGGAAGATAGTCTCGGTCTCCGCCCAGTCCCCGCCGAACGGCCTGTGAGCGTACGCTATGGCCCATCCGCCGACACCGTTCATGCTGTAGTACTGCGACCACGCGGCGTGCAAGCCGCCCTCCTTGTCGAAGCACAGCGATACGTTCCGAGCTCCGTTGGGATTGCCGCCCCGAGAGACATTGTGGGGCGCCGACCAGTCGCCACCTGGCGCTCTCTCCGACAGCCAGATGTCTTCCGACCCATCGCGCGAGTCAGTCCATGCGATCGCCAGATTCCCACTGGCATCACAGGCGATGCACGGCTTTTCAGCAGCCGAGTCACTGTTTGAGATGTTCACTACTTGGGGTCGAGTTTCGGGTCGGCTGCACAGCGAGCCAGAGGCTAGGACGAAGAAAGCGAGCATGAGCAGTAACCGCCCGGCCCAGAGGACAGCTAGCAGCGCCGAGCCTGCGCGACGACTATCGGTATCTCCCCCGACCCTTGTCTGAGCAGCAAGGATATTCTTCATGCAGTAAAACTACCTCTGACCGAGGGGATTTCGGTGGTACATAACTTATCTCGCCTCCGTCAAGACCGGACAGGTCCCACGTCCGCCTGCCGCGTGTCAGGCATCATCAAGCCGACCCATCCAGTATCGGGGCTCGCGGTGCAGATGCGCCACGGCGACGATGACGATTGCATCAGCCTCTTGGCCGTAGACGAGCCCGTACGGAAAGCGGCTG
>JAPLUO010000280.1 GCA_026397595.1 Caldifarciminota bacterium | reverse complement strand
CGGACGGCTCCTGCCCCGGAATCGGCTCGACGGTCGCCACGACCTCGAGTCCGAACCGGCGGCAGAAGTACGGCCACGCGTCATGGAACGAGATGAAACGCCGGTCCGCAAGCGCTGCGACCTGCGCCTTGATGGCTTGTGACAGGCTGTCCAATTGCACGAAGTAGGCGGACTCGCGCTTCCGGTACAGGCTCTCCCCTTTCGGGTCGAGCTCCACCAACTCTCTGACTAGGTTCTCGATGCCGACTTTGGCGTACTCCGGGTCCAGCCAGATGTGAGGATTGCCCGAGGCAGGGGTAGAGGAGGGGCGAGGGGTGAGGGGCGGGGGTTCGGGAGTTCTGACTTCTAGCTTCTGGTCTCTCGCTTCTGACTTCGACTGATGGCCAGCGTCGACGATGATATCGGTGATGCCCGCGGCTGCGTCAACGATGACGAGCCGCTTGTTGCCCGAGTTCTCAATCGCCGGGTCAAGCCACTCCTCCAGGCCGAGCCCGACCCGAAACAGGATACGGGCATCCGCAACCGTCTTCACGTCAGCGGGCTTGATTTCGTAGGTGTGGGGGCTCTCGTTGCCGGACAGAAGACTTGTGACCTCAACCCGGTCTCCCCCGACCTGCCGCGCCCAGTCAGCCAGCACGCCAATCGTCGTCACGATTCTCACCTGCTTCGATGCCTTCGGCGGCGCGGTCGCGCAGCCAATCAGTAGCAGCATGCCCGCGATGACGACGGCGGTTCTTCTGATGTCCGTACCTCAGTATAGAGCCGGGGCCGTTGGCGTCAACGGGCAACGCGCAGCTTGACCACTCCGCCATCCCAACAAGGGACACTTCCCATATTTCTTGACACCCTGCTGCTTGGCGGTATTCTCGGAGCGTGCCTAGGATAGCGCGAGTCGTAGCGGTCGGCTTCCCGCATCACGTCACCCAGCGCGGTAACAACCGAGGTCAGGTGTTCTTTGACGACGATGACCGACGGTTCTACCTCTGGACGCTGGCGAAGTACCGGCGCAAGTACGAGGTTGAGATCTGGGGCTACTGCCTGATGGACAACCACGTCCACGTCCTTGCCGTACCGCGCAATGAAGACTCTCTGGCCCGATGCTTTGCCGGCACGAACCTGATCCATACGCAACGCGTCAACAGCAGGCAGGGCCGCAGCGGCCGGCTATGGCAGAACCGGTTCTTCTCCTGCCCGGTAGACAAGGACGAGTACCTCTGGCCGGTGCTCAGGTACATTGATCGCAACCCGGTCCGGGCCGGGTTGGTGCGTCGGTCCTGGCAGTATCCGTGGTCGAGCGCCCAGCACCACGTCACCGGTGAGGCTGACCCACTTCTCGGCGCGTCAGACTGGCTGGACGCCGAACTGTGTCGGCAGGACTACCGCAGCTACCTACAAGACGAACCGGAAGAGGCGGTTGCGGAAATACGCCGGATGACAGCAACCGGTCGGCCGTTGGGTGGGGTCGCCTTTCGCACCAGCCTCGAATCCCGCTTGGGGCGAGTGCTTGGCCCGCAGAAGGGCGGACGCCCTCGAGACCACGAATAATATGGGAAGTGTCCCTCATAAGGGTGCCAGGTTCCACCGGTATCTCTTCTCCGGCCTCATTGCACTAACCCTCGGGTTTCGGCTCGGCGCGATTGTCCTCATCCGGCCGGCGCCGGTGATTGACGAACCAATACACCTGCAGGCCGTGCAGCAGTTCGGGCCCGGCCTGCCTGCACTTGCTCAGCTCCGTGATTACCCTTCGGCCACCGGCCCGTTCTTCTACGCCCTGTTCGGCAATCTCGGCGCGCTATTCGGGTACAGCCTGACCGTGTTCCGCCTTGGAATCTTCGCCCTGGCGCTCGCCAACCTCCTGCTGTTCTGCAGAATCCTCAAGCGCCTGCTTCCCACGGACAACCCGCTGCCCGCGGTCGCGCTGCTGGCCACCGCGCCCTACTTCCCCGCGCTTGCCGGCGTGTTCATGACCGAACACCTCGCACTCTTCCTCGGGCTTGCCGCCTTGCTCTACTATCTCAGGTTCCGCGACACCGGAAGTGCGCTGGACGCGGTCCTCTCGCTACTCTTCGCAACACTCGCTATCTACACGCGCAGCTACTTCATCTTCTTGCCTGCGGCTTTCGCCATCGCCGACATCGCCGCCCGTCGTTCCTCGTCCATCGTTCCTCGTTCCTCGTTCTTCGTTCTTCGTTCCTCCCTCCTCGGCGCGGCGCTGTGGCTCCTCCCGATTCTCGCCTTCCTGCCGATGGCCCTGCTCTGGCGCGGCCTTGCCCCGCCGTCCTACCAGCATATGTATCATCCGGGGTTTCAGTGGCAAAACGCAAGCTCACTGTTCATCTGGACCGGCATCTTCTTCCTGCCGTGGGTCTGGCGTAAGCTGAGACCCTGGCACCTCCTCGCCCTGCTCGCGATTCCCGCCGTCCTGCTCGCGCCCGTGCCCGGACTCGGGATTACGCGCTCCGCGCTCAAGCTGCTGCCGCACCCGCTCGCGGTCGTCGTCGCCTGCCTGTTCGGTATCATCGGCCTGCTCTGGTTCATCCGCCTCGCGTCCCTCGTTGCTAGACCTGAAATGCAGGTCGCGGCAATCGGCGCGCTCATGCTGGTCGCCGGCTTGCTCGTATCGGGGCCGGCCGTGTATGAGCGCTACCTGCTACCCGGCATCCCGCTGATGCTCATCTGCGCCCGGCCCGGGACAAAACCCGGGCTCGCGCTCGCCTGGGCCGGCCTGTTCCAGCTCCCGGTCGCGCTCGTCCACATCCTCCACCTCGCCGGATGACTCCAGGCGGCCCCGGGAGAACCGGAGCCGCCTGGAGTAGCTAACTTCCTGCTACTTGACCACTACCGCTTTCTGGGCCTGGTGATCGGGAGACGCACTAGTGATCTCAATTGCGCCCAGTGTTTCCCGCGGGTCGCTGAGTGTTCCACGAGCCACTCGCCACGCCCGGCCCGTTCACGAACAGCGCTCACTGCCAACCGGTCGCTGCTTCTGTATCTGTATCAGTTGCGCGCCGCGACTCGCGATACCTTCTTTCCCATCTTGCGCCGCCGCCGAATCACCGGCGCCAGGGCTCTCAAGGCTTCGTTGACTGCGATCCCGTCCGGGAAGACGTCGAGAACATCACGCCCGACTACAACGACGTTCGTACCTTCGGCATAGCGCCCCGCGGTTCTGCCGCGTGCCGCCCCCGAAAAATCGTATTCGGGTCGCATCGTGTCGCGCTCCCCGGAATCGCTTGTACGATTAACCTTCTTCATATTCCTTCCTTTCCGTTCGAGTCGCTCGCCTTGCGGAGATGAGACGCGTCAACGGTGACCGCTTGGCAAATGCCACGACAATCAGTCGGCGGCGAACTGACACGCCAAGCAAGAGATAACGTTCCTCCTGCTGTGAATGATCCGGGTCGTTCATCAGGAGTGCCAGTGGATCGCCAAAAACAGTTGACGCTTCGTCGAATGAGACCGCGTGCTTCCGGACATTCGACTGCGCCTTCTCGGTATCCCAATCGAAGACGTAGGCCGTTTCGTCTCCTCAATGCCGGTTAAGGGCGGGCAATCCGTCAATCTTCCTCAGGTCAGCATAGCAGGCCCTGAACGGTAGTCAATCGGCGGGGCAGACGCTGAGCCAGCCGGATCAGGCGTCTGAGGGAGTCCGACGAGTCGAAGGGTCTCTCCTCACGTCTGGCAACTCGCGCCTCCAGCGCGTCCCGCCTCCTTGGCATCCCGGTCCGCAGAAGTAGCCTTCGCTCGATGAAGAACCCCGAAACCCACCCAACCTTGAGGTTTGCGAAGTTGAATATGGCCTTGAGCGCGACACGCGCCGCGCCACCGCGCTCCGGCTTCTAGTCTTTGACTCCTGAATTCTGAACTCATCGTTCCCCCAGTCCCTCGGCCACATTCCCCTCCGCGTCGGTCTCTATCAGCCAGACGTCTAACCAGCCAGCACGCTGGACAAGAACGTGTAGGTAACTCCTACCGCTCGGGAAGACGGCCCGACCGGACCCGCCGCCGTGTCCGGCCGGTGGCCCTGCCGGCAGCCCAACAAGAACACGACGCCGATGGCAGACAGGACTACCACTACTCTTCTCACAGCGCCTCCTTCATCGTTCCGCGCTAACGCTCCAGCCCTCCCCGTCTGCCGTCTTGCCTCTTGATACTCGCCTTCTGGTTCTGGACTTTCGCTCCTCGCGTCCTCAACTCATCACTCGGAGCTCGCCCCTTGTCCATTTCCCCTTTCCCCTTCACCTTGTCCTTTCCACTTCGGCCTTGGCGCTCTCGGCCGTTTCCCTTCAGTTCGTCCTTTCCCGCTGCCTCGCTACTTGAAGAACTCCATATCCACGAAGCTCGCCTTGACCAGTGACCAGAAGTCATCGGCCAGCCCGCGTAGGACGTAGGCGTACGGCATCCAGCCATAGCCCTTGTCGCCCCACTCATTGCCCCAGGAGTTGCGAATCAACAGTGCGCCCTTTTCGGCCCCGATTTTCCGGCCGTCATCGTACCCTACCGCCACAACCGCATGACCACCGTCGGTGGTCTCGTTCGGGCCAGGGAAGGGGATGTCGACCCGGCCGTCGCCAACCGCCGGGAAGGACGAGTAGACCGAGAATCCGAACATGGCCGGCAGTCCGGCCGCCAGGGATTTCTTGATGTTCGCAAGGACTTGCGCCGGCGCGGTGCCGGGCGGGTCGAGACGGTAGTAGCTCATCGCCTTGTAGTTCTGCGCAAAGGCGTAGCAGAAGGCCGGCGGCTCGTCGTTGAAACTGGCCACTTGGTACTTCCAGTACTGCTCCGGGGGAATCCCGAACAGCACCATCGCCTTCATCGTGGTCCGGAGAAACGCGCCGTCGTCCCCGGTCCAGCCGAGCAGGTCTCTCGAAGTCTTGTAGAGAAAAAGACGCGAGGCGTCCAGGTGTTTGCCTGTGGTTCGGCGCTCAAAATACTCCATCAAGGCGACACCCGCGTTCGCGGTGCAGGAGCCGAGGTCGCCCTGGTCTTCAACCGGCGGGCACCACTTTCGCAGGTCAATTGCTGACGGTGCCTTGGCGGCAGCGGCCTTCAGAGGCTTTGACTGTTTCAGCACCGCGGCGATTGCCGGTGACTTCGAATGCAGATCGCGGAAGTCCGGCAGGTCGCGCAGCCATCCCATGCGACCGAGTTTCGGTGTGCTCATTGTTCTACCCCTTTCATCTCGAACACTCGCTGTACTTCTTGAGGACACGGCCAAGGCCGGGCCGACGCCGGTTGTCTCGAACCGTGTCCTGCCATGTTGGATTGTGTCTCCGGATTCGGGCGAAGTCAAGGATTGACGCCTGACGCCGGACGGTCCTTGTCGCCTGCCACCGGCCTGTTGGCGTCCTCTTCTTCACCCGATCCCTCGCTCCCAATTCAGAATTACAGAATAAGTGAGGTGGCTCGCGCGGCGAGCCCGCCTTGTTACTTCGACTTCGTCCGCCCTCCGGCACTCTATCCCTCTATCCCTTCTTCCCTCTCCGACTCCGCCGCCGTTTCTTGCCAGCGTTGCAGCGGCGCGGTATGATTTACGCTACACGGTCCAATCAACTGCAAGGAGAATAGTATGTCAGCAGGTAAGTCCGCAGCGGTCGTGCTGATTCTATGGGCAGTGGCGTTCAGCCTGCCCAAAATCAGTCTACCGGTCTCCGAGACCGGCCCGATGACGATTGAACTCGTGCAGGGCTACGCGTTCGACCCACTCGAGAAGTCGCCCGTGCTCCCGCAGAACCTCTCGGCGTCGAGCTTCTCCGGCGAGTATTCCTATTGCCTTGTGCAGTTCCCCGGCCCGGTCCGGCCCGAGTGGAAGCGGGCGGTGGAGCGGCAGGGCGCGGAGTTGCTCTGGTACGTCCCACGGTACGCGTTCGTGGCTCGGGTGCCGACCGCGGCCGTAACGACGGTCGCCGCGTTGCCGGAAGTCCGCTGGCTCGGCCTCGACCAGCCGGCGTACAAGCTCTGCCCCGGTCTGGACAATGCCAAAGGCCTCAAGACCCTGATCGTCGTGTTCCATTACCAGGAGAATGAGCAGGCGCTCGTTTCCGACCTGCGCGCGCTCGGCGCGTCGAACCTCCTGACCGAGTTCAATGCCTGGAACAAGAGCGTCAAGCTCGACGTCGATGCGTCGCAAATACCGGCGATAGCCCAGTTGCCCGGCGTCTATTGGATTGAGCCCTACAGCGCGATGACGCCGGACAACGCCGACGTGCAGTGGGTGGACCAACGCGGCTACTCGGCATCGGACACGACCCGAACTATCTGGCACAAGGGCGTGACGGGCCGCGGGATGCTCGTCGCGATTACCGACGAGCAGATGAACATCGCGCACGACCAGTTCCGCGACCCGACGAACAACACGCCCGGCCCGAACCACCGCAAGGTCGTGGCCTACCGCGGCACCCAGGGTTCGGCCGAGCACGGCACGCACACGACCTGCACGCTGTGCGGCTCGGACGACCCGGTGGGCGGCAGCTCCTGGAATGATGGGCTGGCGAAGGAGGCACGTGTCTTCTTCCAGTACTACGGGTCATTCCCGAGCGGCTGGGACATGAACGTCTGGTTCCGCGGCCCGGATTCGGGACTGGACGTCCATGTTGACAGCCTGCGGGCGCTGAACCACTCGATGTCGCTGTCTCGCAAGGATACGTACAACATCTACGTCTTCACCGACATGACAACAGACCAGTTCGTCTGGAGCCACCGGAAGTTCCTTCACTGCAACTCGATGGGCAACTACGGCACGAACCAGATGGGCCACCCGGCCATCGCCAAGGACATCATCTCCACCGGCGGCACCGAGCCGGGCACTAGCTGCCGCACGTTCTACACGACGAGTTCACGCGGCCCGACCTCAGACGGCCGGATGAAGCCCCAGCTCATATCGCCGGCGGACAATATCATGTCGGCCTACTACCTGAACCCGTCCGGCTACGAAGCGCTCTCCGGCACTTCTATGGCCACGCCGAACATGACGGCCGCAATGGCCCTCATCCGCAACTACTTCCAGCTCGGCTACTACCCGACCGGCGACACGCTGACCGGAACGCCGACGGGGATCTCCGCGGCCCTGAACAAGGCGGTCGGCATCGTCGGCGCGGACAATGACATGTCCGGCTACACAGTGCCGGACAATAACATCGGCTGGGGCCGGGTTGACCTCGACTCCTCGCTCTACTTCGCCGGCGACACCTCGAAGCTCTGGGTGACGGACGAGACTGATGGGCTCGAGACCGGCGACTCGATGACCTACTCAATCAACGTGACGAGCGCGGCCAAGCCGTTCCGCGTCTCGCTCTGCTGGTCCGATTACCCGGGCACGATGCGCGCGGCGCTCATCCTCGTCAACGACATCGACCTTACCGTCATCTCACCGAGCGCGGTCGCATACAAAGGCAACGTCTATTCCAGCGGCCAGTCAACCACCGGCGGCATCTACGACACCCTGAACGTCGAGGAGTGCACCCGCCTGAACAGCCCGGAGGTCGGCATCTGGACAATCAAGGTCAAGGCGCGCAACGTCCCGCAGGGCCCGCAGCCATTCGCCCTCGCGGCAATCGGCGTGTTCGGCGAGGTCAGCATGCACGACGTCGGGGCCACGCGGGTAGTCGCCCCGAAGGATTCGGCGGACACCGGTTCGACCGTGACGCCGAAAGCCGTCGTGCGCAACTTCGGCACCTTCACGGAGACCTTCCGGATCCGGTTCACGATTGGCGACGGATACGAGGACAGCGATTCGGTCACCCTCGCAGCCGGCGCGACCGACACGTTGATGTTCGCCGACTGGACCGCGGATTCACTGGGCACGTTTGCCGTAACCTGTTCGACCGAGCTGGCCGGCGACGCGAACCCGGGCAACGACCGCGCTGCCGCGTCGGTCGAGGTCTTCCCGTTCACCGGCATCGCCGAGCAGGGCAACCTGCCCCGAGTCTTCGCCCTCGACCGGGCATCGCCCAGCCCCTTCACCGGCGCCACCACCATCCGCTACGCGGTGCCGCGCCTGACCCCGGCCACGCTTTCTGTCTACGCGGCCACGGGCGCGCTGGTCCGTACTCTCCAGCGCGGCACGCTCAAACCTGGATACTACACGACTACGTGGAACGGCCGGGACGCCGGCGGCGGACTTGTGCCTTCAGGCATCTACCTCTATCGCCTCGAGGCCGCCGGCTACTCCGCCACCGGCAAGGTCCTGCTCAGCCGCTAGCCCGAAGGTAAGCCTGCACAGCGGCAGCTTCGGCTGCCGCTGTGCTCTCTCACCGGACCGGACGCGCAGGCGTTGACGCACCCCGCCGTCTTCTGCTAAACTTACCTGTCGCTCTTTACATGAATTACCGTAAACAACAGTAGTAGAGGAGTCTCAATGAAAAGTCTGCAGTCTATTGTCCTATGTGCCCTGCTCGCAGTCGGCTTGGCCGCGGCGCGACCGGCCCTTTACAGCATGGGCCCGGTTCACCGGTTTGAGCCCGTTGCCGGCAACGAGGCGAACTTCATCTCCTTCGCCAACGACATCACCATCGACACCCGCACCGGCGAACCGGCATTGCCGGCCGAGCTCAGACTCTCCCCAACGGCCGGGCAAGACCAGTACTACATAGTGCAGTTCACCGGCCCGCTCGTGCAGCAGTGGTTTCGCGAGTTAGACCGCAACGGTGTCAAGACGTTCGGCTACCTGCCCAACTACGCGGTACTTGCCCGCCTGACCCCGGCCCAACGGCAACTCGTCACATCGTTGCCGATGGTGCGCTGGGCTGGCTTGTTCCAGCCGGCCTATAAGCTCGAATCAGGACTGCTGGACGCGAGCGGCACGCGCAAGGTCGTCATCATGGTCATGCCCGGCGCTGACGCCTCGCCGGTTACCGCTCAGATTGCGGCGCTGGGCGGAACGGTCAACGACGTGACGACATCGAGCTTCGGCGTCACCGTTACCGCCACGCTCGACGGTGCCGACATCGCGGCAGTGGCCCGGCTCCAGGAAACCTTCTGGGTCCAGGAATGGTCCGAGCCCACGGTCTGCAACAACTCCAGCCAGTGGGTAATGCAGGGCGGTTACCAGGCTTCTTCCCCGCCCGACACCAGCATGGCGGCGCGGCCGGTCTGGCGTCACGGCGTCCGCGGCCAGCACGTGATTCTCTCGATTACCGACACCGGCCTGAACACCGGCCACGACATGTTCCACGACCCGGACATGTCGATTACTCCGCCCGGCATCTGGCCCGACCACCGCAAGGTCGTCGCGTACAAGCTCTACCAGGGCGCCAGCGCCAACGAGTCTCCCTACCACGGCAGCCACGTCAACTGTTCCGTCGCCGGCAACGACTCAGCCAGCGGCGGGTCCAGTTACTACGACGGCATGGCGAAGGACGCAAGAATCTACTTCATGGACCTGACCAGTTCCAATGGCAATTTCGTCATTCCCACGGACTTCACCACGGTGTGGGACACGGTCTACAACGGCCGCGGCCTGCCCGACTCGCTCCGGCCCATCAAGCAGCACTCCGGTTCGTGGCGCTGGGGCAACTCGTCGGGCACGTACCTGATCCAGGACGCCTCGACCGACGCCTTTTGCTGGGCGCATAAAGACTTCATGAACATCTTCGCCGCCGGCAATGAATACAGCGCGAGGACCATCGGCAACCCGTCGATTGCCAAGAACGTCCTCACCATCGGGGCCACCGGAAGAGGCACCGCCTCGAACACCATCGCCGACTTCTCCAGCCGCGGCCCGACCCAGGACAACCGAGTGAAGCCGAACGTGATGGCGCCCGGCGTCGACATCTGGTCGGCCCTGAACACGGGCACGAACGGCTACGAACAGATGTCCGGCACTTCGATGGCCACGCCCACGGCCAACGGCACCGTCGGCCTGCTGCGCTGCTACCTGCAGGAGGGCTACTACCCGACCGGCGCGCCGGTCAACGGCGACCGCTTGAGCTACATCTCCTCCGCGCTCCTTCGTTCGATGGCCATGGCTTCGGCCGACCCGAACGTCGGCTCGTACACGATACCGAGCTACGACATCGGCTGGGGCCGCATCGACGCCGACTCTGTCCTCTACTTCACCGGCGACACCCGCAAGCTCATCCTCACGGACGACACGACGGGCATCGCGACCGGCGAGTACAAGGAACAGCAGTTCCGGGTGACGTCCGCAATACCGCTCCGCGTCTGCCTTGCCTGGACCGACACCGCAGCCGCGCCGAGCGCCAACCCGACACTCGTCAACGACCTCGACCTCATACTCAGAACGCCCAGTTTCACGTTCTACAAGGGGAACAAGTACACCGGCGGCCAGTCCGAGCCGAACCCGGTCGGCCGCGACTCCATCAATGTCGAGGAATGCGTCCGCGTCAACGCGCCCGACACCGGGGTCTGGAGCATCCGCGTCAGCGCCAACAACGTCGCGACCGCGAGCAGGCAGAGCTTCGCGTGGACCGTAACCGGCGCGGTCGAACCCGTGGTCATCGAGACCCACGACGTCGGAATGCGACAAATCATCGTCCCGACCGACTCGGTTGACAGCGGCGACATCGTGACGCCCACGGCGTCGGTCCACAACTTCGGCACGTTCCCGGAAACCTTTGTCGTCCGGCTCGCGATTGCCGACGGCTACTGGGATACTGCGAGCGTGACGCTCGCCGCCGGCACTGCCGACACGGTTGCGTTCGATGACTGGACCGCGGGGTCGGTGGGCACGTTCGCCGTAACCTGCTCGACCGAGCTGGCCGGCGACGCGAACCCGGACAACGATACTGCGACCAGTTCGGTCGAAGTCTACTCGTCCGCCGGCATCGAGGAAGGTAAAAGCCTGCCCGCGGTGTTCAGCCTCGACAAAGTCCTTCCCAACCCGACGGGTAGCGGGACCAGCGTCCGCTACGGCCTGCCCAAGCCGACCGCTGTCAATCTATCAGTCTACTCCGCAGCCGGCACGCTGGTCCGCACGATTGCGGCAGGCAACAAGAGCCCGGGCTGGTACATGGCGGCGTGGGACGGCAACGACCTGCGCGGCCGCAAGGTCAGCACCGGCGTGTACCTTGTCCGGCTCGAAGCCGGCGAGTTCACGTCTACCCGCAAGCTGGTCGTCCAGCGCTAGCGAACAACCGCAACTCACACGGGCGGGGCTTCGGCCCCGCCCGCGCCTTTTCGCCGCCCCGGAGAGGACTATCCACAGATTTCGCAGATTACGCAGACTCCCTGCCGACCTCTCCACAGACTGGAAACTGGTCTCCCTTTGTCCCTTTCCTTCTCCGTATCCCCATTTTGCCTTTTGACATCTGCATTTTGCAGTTTGACTTGCGCCCAGCGGGAGGCGTCCATCCTTCCTCCTTCGTGGAAGCGTCCTATCTCGGTTCTTGGGGAGAACGCTGGCCGGCGTCCATTGACACGCGTCGTCCCGAGCCTATTCTCTGAGCGGAGCTGATTGTGTTGAAAGCTACTCTGACGATTGTTGCCTTGTTGTCCTGCCCTCGGCCGGCCGCCGGCTCGCCGCGGCCCGACACTCTGGAAACCACGCTCCGCGCCATCGGTTCGGTCTCGGTCTCGAAGTACACCGAGTCCGGCGTAACCCGTTACGACCTGTTATACGATGATTTGGGGTACGGCCAATGGTACAATGTCTACCCGCCCGTCGACGGTCACGAGCACGCCGCCCTGCTTTTCGACCTCTCCGCGATACCCGACACTGCGGACATAGTGGCCTGCGAACTGAGGTTCTTCCAGTGCTCGGACGATACCGCCGGCACCCCGCCCTATGAAGTGCGCGGATTCGACTACGCCGGACAGGAACCGGAATCGCTGTTCATGGCAGTAGAAAGCGGCGCGCTGGTCGTGCCCGAGCGCGAGGCGCACCACGGCTGGAACCGGGTGCTGCTCAACGACACCGGCGTTCAGTGGGTGCAGATCCGCCTGTCCGATAACATCTTGCACGCGGCGATTAAAGAGGATGCGTGGGGCGAACTTGCCTACGCCTACGACAGCACAGACCCGGAGACACTCCGTCCTTACCTGCTGCTGTCGTACCTGCCGACCGCGGTCGAGGAACGCTCAACGCCTGCCGCACCACGACCGACGCTCGACATCACGCCCAACCCCTGCGCCCGGACGGCGACCATCCGGTTTTCATCCCTGCTCCCCACTCCCTACTCCCTCTCCGTGTACGACGCCTGTGGCCGCGTCGTCCTTTCTCAGCCCGTCCGCACTTCGTCCTTTGTCCTTTCCACTTCGTCCTTTCCCCCCGGCGTCTACGTCGTCGAGCTGTCCGCCCCGCGTGGGACATCGCTGCGGCAGAAGCTGGTTGTCCGCTGATTCCGCGCGTCCGCGGCCGGGCTTGACCGCGCGCCGTCGCGGGTTATGCTGGTCGGTTCCAAACCAAGGAGTCCTATGCCTGAGATGATTGCCTGTTGCGGGATTGACTGTAACGCCTGTACGGCGCAGATTGCGACGCGGACCAACGACGAGGCGCTGCGCCTGAAGACTGCCACGGAGTGGTCGAAGTCATACGGCCACGAATTCAAACCTGAGGAGATCAACTGCACCGGCTGCACGACCGAGGACGGGCCGCACCTTGGCTACTGCGAGTCAATGTGCGAGATTCGCAGGTGCGCCCGGGAACGCAAAGTCACCACCTGCGCCGACTGCGGCGACTACTCCTGCAAGACCCTGAGCGATTTCCAGAAGAACGCCCCCGAGGCGAAGGCGCGGCTCGACACAGTCCGCGCCCGACGCGGAACCGCGTAACGGACCGGCGTGTCACCGGCGCTCTGGGGAGGCAAACCGTGAACGCCAAGTTCCGTATCCTCGCCGTGCTGCCGGCCGCCATCCTGCTGGCGGTGGTTCGTTGCGGCACGGTCACGGCCGTAACGCCGCTCCATCGCGGCGAATCGGCGTTTGCCGCGTCGGTTGGCGGGCCGGTGGCCAATGTCGCCGGCATGGACATCCCGATACCCTATGCCGTAGCTCGTTACCGCTACGGCTTGAACGACCAGGCCGGGCTATACGCGGGCGGCCACCTGCTGGCCGCTGCTCGTGGCATCATCGGCCTCGACTTCGGCTTCTCGTACCACTTCCTTGCCCAGAAGGGCTGGATTCCGACCGTGGGCACGAGCGCGGGCATCATGGCGCTCATCCAGGCGGAAGGCAATGAGGCGCTGTTCCCGCAACTCGACCTCGTCGCCAGCTACCGTCTGGGCGGCCGCTTCCTCGCCTACTTTGGCTCACAGAGCATGTACCAATTCCGGTCAGAACCGAATGTCGTCCTCGTACCCTTCATCGGCGGCGAATGGCGTGCTGGCAAACGATTTTCGCTGGCCCTTGAGGCCAAATGGTACGCACCGACCGAACCGACCCACCCCCGCGACGTGGACTACGCCCTGCCAATCGATAACCACGGTGCCGTCGGCTTCGTCCTCGGCGCGAACTGGCTCTTCGGAGGCAACCGTGAATAATGCCAAGACAAACACTAAACCCCTAATCCTGAACCCTAAATCCGGAATCTGCGGAATCTGTGGATTACTCCTGTTTGTCTCCTGTTTCCGCCTCGATTCCTTCCTGTTCGACCCGAGCAAGGTGACCGATTACCTGAACCCCGCCGACATGGATTCGTCGTGGCACGTTCGGTTCATCATTCCCGACTCGCTAGTCGAGCCGGTTACGCTCACCGCTCTCGATGGCAACCACATCTACGGCTTCTTCGTCCGCCAGCCCGCCGAAGGGGACTGTCCCCGCATGAGGACTTTCCCTGGAAGCCCCACCGATTACACAGAAGGGGTCCGGAGCCAATCTGCGGAATCTGCGGAATCTGCGAAATCTGCGGATAATCCTCCGGAGAACCAGGTCACGGTCATCTACAACCATGGCAACGGCCAGAACATCAACCGCTACTGGGGTCGCGTGGAACTATTGTGGGAGGTGGGCTTCAAGGTGTTCATCTACGACTATGAAGGCTTCGGCAAGAGCGAAGGTACGCCCTCCGGCGACGCCTGCTATGCCGACGCCCAGTCCGCGCTTGACTACGTCCTTGCCCGGCCCGACGTGGACGACACGCTCGTCGTATACTACGGCTGGTCCCTGGGCAGTTTCATGGCCTGCCACCTTGCCGCCGAAGTCCGCCACCCGAGTTGTCTCATCCTTGAGAACCCGATGGCCTCGACCTCGGCCCTGGCCAAGGAAGGCGCAGTACTGGAGATACCAGGCAGCTTTGTCGCCGATGCCGACTTCGACAACGAAGCACGAATACCGTTCGTCGGCTGCCGTACGCTCATCATCTACGGCAAGAATGACGACACCGCGGTGCCCAAGCGTAACGCCGAAGTACTGCTCTCCGAGGCCCGGGGCTGGATTCCCATCACCGGCTACCCGGTCGAGAACGCCAACCACGCAGACCTACCCGAAGTCATGACCTATCCCGAATACGAACGCGTGGTGAGCGCGTTCATCGCCGGCGACAGCCTGTAGCGAGTTGCCTGACGCGGAAGACGGAGGCGGAGAGGACTATCCACAGATTACGCAGATTACACAGATTTCCTGCCGGCATCTCTGCAAACTGCAAACTGGTTCCTGGTTCTTGGTTCTTCGTCTTGGCCTTTGACTTCTAGCTTCTCGCCTCTAGGAGTCTGTCGGAGAACCCCTTGACAGAGTCACGGTGCTACAACCTATTGCGGTGCTGCGCGAGGCCGGCGTCAACTGGTGGTGGTTGTGCGTCCAGAATAGCCGGTTCTCCGACACACTCCTAGGAGTCTGTCGGAGAACCCAGGCCGGTGTCAACGGGTGGTGGTTGTGTGTGCAGAATAGCCGGTACTCCGACACGCTCCTAGCCTCTAGCTTCTGCCTCCGTCCGTCTGCGGCTTTGGCTTTTGGCTTTTGCCTTTTGACTTGCGCTCCTCGCGCCCCCTGTCTACTGCCCACTGCCCGCCAACTTCTGACTTCTAGCTTCTAGCCTCTAGCTTCTGACTTCGTCCTGGCTGCGCGGCCAGGCCTTCCTCACGACCTTGCAGATGCGGTCGAGCTCTTCCTCGGTCAACGCCGACCCGCTGGGCAGGCAGAGCCCATTCTCGAACAAACGCTCCGACACGGCTCCGCCCCGGACTCGGCAACCCTTGAACACCGGCTGTAAGTGCATCGGCTTCCAGAGCGGCCGGGCCTCGATGTTCACCTTCTCCAAGGCCTGCAGAAGACCGAGGACCGAAGACCGGGGACTAGAACAGGTTGAGGTTGCGGTATAGACAGAGGTCGAGGTCAAGGTTGAGGTTGAGTCCGGCTTAGCCTTACCCTCAGCCTTAGCCTCAGCCTTAACCTGTCCTATTGTGAGACACGTCAGCCAGCGCGTGCATCTGCCATATGGCGCCTCGGGCATGAACTCGATACCGGGCAGGTCGCCAAGTGCGCGCCGATAGAACTCGAAGTTGCGCCTGCGGGCAGCGATGCGTTCGGGCAAGACGGTGAGCTGTCCTCTGCCAATTGCTGCGAGGACATTGCTCATCCGGTAGTTGAAGCCGATCTCGGAATGCTGATAGTACGGCGCCTTGTCACGAGCCTGCGTGGCAAGGAACCGGGCCTTGTCGATAATCGCCTTGTCATGCGACACCAGCATCCCGCCCCCGGCCGTCGTGATAATCTTATTCCCGTTGAATGAAAAAGCAGCAGCCTGGCCGAAGCTGCCCGCGGAGCGGGCAGAGGTTGAGGCTGAGGGATGGGAACAGGTTGAGGTTAAGGTTGAGGTAGAGGTAGAGCCCGACACTCCGGTCCTCTGCCTTCCGCCTTCGCCCGTCCGCAGTTTTGACTTTTGATATTTGACTTTTGCCCTTTGACTTGCGCTCCTCGCGCCCGTCTCCCGCCCTCCGTCTCCCGTCTCCTCTACCTCTACCTTGGCCTTGACCTTAACCTTGCCCTGGTAGGTTGCTCCCAGCGCCTCCGCCGCGTCCTCAATCAGCGGCACCTGGAACTCCTCGCAGGCTCGAACAATCGGGTCATAGTCCGCACTCTGGCCGTACAGGTCCACCACGATCACGGCGCGTGGCAGCTTGCCCCGCTTCGCGCAAGCGGCCAGCTCCTCGCGAAGAAGGCCAGGGTCCATGTTCCAGCTCCGGGCATCGCAGTCAATGAACACCGGGACAAAGCCCTCATAGGTAATCGCGTTGGCGCTGGCGGAGAAGGTGAAGGTCGAGCAGAGGACCTCGGAGGAACAGGTTGAGATTGAGGCTAAGGTTGAGGAGGAGGAAGGGGCCAGGATGCGGAGCGCAAGGTGCAAAGCTGCCGTCCCGGACGACAGCGCCGTGGCGTAGGGAACGCCGACCATCTCGGCAAACTCCCGTTCAAACGCATCCACCTGCGGCCCGAGCGGCGCTATCCAATTTGACTCGAATGCCTCACGGACGAGCTCGAGCTCCCTGCCCGACATATGCGGCGGTGACAGATAGATCCGCTTCACGCCCCGTCCCTTTCCCGGCGGGCACCAATAACCCGAGCCGCAGCACCCACGGTCTTGACGCCGGCTGGCACGTCATGGTGGACGAGTAGGCCCGCTCCGACAATGCTCCAAGCCCCAACGCGGCGCCGCGGAGTGACCAGGGCGCCTATTCCGACCAGCGCCCCTTCGTCGACGACCACTTCTCCGCCCAAATGCACGCCGGGGGCGATGTGAACGTGGTCGCCAATCCGGTTGTGATGGTCAACGCTGCAACTCGTGTTGAGGATGACGTTCGCGCCGACCGCACTGCCGGTGTTGACGACAACGCCGGCACAGACCACTGTCCCGTCGCCCAGCACCACGTCCGGGGCGACGACCGCCTGTGGATGTCGGGCTGTAAACAGCCGCTCGCCCGCCTGCCGCAACTGGTCGAACAGCCGCCGGCGGATAGCATTGCTACCCACCGCAACGACGACCGCGTCGTGGGCCAGTTTTCCAAAGTCGCCGGTCGCTCCCAAAACCGGTAGCCCAAGGAACTTCCGTCCGGCAAGCGAAGGATCGTCGTCAAGATACCCAACCGGGTCCACGGCTTCGTCTCGTTCCCGCATCCGCAGCAGGATATCGGCAACGACCTGCGCGTGCTTCCCGGCTCCGACGATCAAAACCGTCATGACGGACTCCAATCGCCAGTCGCCAATCGCCGTTGGCCTCCGCGGCCCCTGTCGGACAGTGCGCCGTTCACCATCACACAATCTCCCTGACCAGTTCGAAGCACTCGGCCGCCTCCAGCCCGACGCTCTGCCCTCGTTCCCGGGCCACGAGATCCAAACCTTCAAGCGACCGAGGATGGGGTGGCTCCCGCAGCTCTGTCTCGTAGCACTTCATCGCCGCTAGCTTCTTGTCGAGGAAATCCGCGATGTCCACGAAGACATTGGGGATGAAGGGCTGATGACCGTACCGTCCGCTGGTGCCTGGCTCGTAGCAGAGCAGACGGCGGATGGAGCTTCCAGGCAACGGACGTGTCGCCACCAGCGTGGCCTCGAAGACGATGCGGTGGTCCTGGTTTACGTCGTCGGCCGACGATGTATACACGACCTCGGGCCGGACCTCGTCCACGACCTTCTGCAGAGCGCTCGTCAGCTCCATGTTCGGCACGGTGTTCAGCTTCACGGTGGGATAGCCGAGAAAGAAGATCCGCTTGATGCCTAACGCCTCACGCGCCGCCTCGGCCTGCCGGCGAGCGACCTCGACGGTGTCTTCAGGCCAGGGCGGGGAGTAACCCTGGGTGACGATGCACAAAGCAACCTCGTCACCGCCCGCGACATGGCGGACGATGGTACCTCCTGCGCCGATTACCTCATCATCCGGGTGAGGTGCTATCACCAGTATGCGCATTGACCCTCCAGCACTCTAGAATACATCATGGTCGCCCATCGTAGTGTACCAGTGGCGGAAGTCCGTGTACGGCCCCAGCCGTTCCGCGTTCTGCAGGGAGTAGACGCCGAAGTAGAAGGCCGGAACGCCATTCTCAAAACCGAGGCGTTCGAGCCAGTATCGCCGGATCCGGTCGTGAACGCCGTGCCAGAGCTGAACCTCCAGCCCGGCCCTGCCGGCGAGGTCGAGTATCTCCTTGATGGGCTTCTCGGCTACGTCGCGGTCCTCGTCCGAACAGAGCCACTCCACTATGTTGACTCTCGTAGGTTTGTCCTGCGGATAGAGCTTGGCTATGGCGGCACTTTGCAGCTTGCCGGCAGAACGATGTTCGCACAGGAAATAGGTGCTCACCGGATGGCGGCCATAGCGCCACGAAAGGTAGCCGGGTGAACGCTTGAACGCGTACAGCGCGCCGCCGGGGGCGACCTCACACAGTCTGCCGTACTCGTCCCCGAACTCTGTGCAGTTGCTGAATCTCTCATCGAGGACAACGTCTGAGGGGAGGCTGGTCACTTCTCGGCTCCGCCGGGACAAAGCCGGCAGCACCGCGACATCGGCGTATCCGGGCTGCATCATCTGCACCGGATGGCTCTCCCGGTTTGGGTGGGAAAGCACCATGTCCCAGCCCTCGCCGGCGAATCGGTTCAGCGCCCAGCTCACGAGCTTTGAGTAGTACCCCTTGCCGCGGTGGTCGGGGTCGCTCATCACAGTATGATTCGACAGAACCCTTCCCTCTCGGCCGTTGACCGTGGCGATACGCGGGGTGTACCCGATGTGAGCCACCAGCTTGCCGTCGAGCCACACTCCCTGGCTGTGTCCGCCTCCAAAGGGACAATCGAAGAACTGCCACTCGTAGTACGCAGCGCTTCCGTCCCGGCGAAAGACCCGTCGGAACAATGACAAAACGTCACCGATATCGGCTCTTTCGATGCTCCTGAACTGCAGATCACTCATCTGTCCCTCCGGTGCCGAGAGACCCCCCGCGCTTGTTGAACTTGAACCGCCTGGCCAGCGCGACAAACGTCATCAGGACTATCCTGACGTCCAGCCACAACGACCGGGTATCGACATACTGCAGGTCCAGACGATACTTCTCATCCCAGGTACGGTTGCGGCCTCGGTAAAGAGCCTGTGTCAATCCCGTGAGTCCGGGCATTACGTCGAATCTCCTCGCATATGACCGAGGCATCTCCGCGAGGTGCCCGGTGGGAAGCGCCCTCGGTCCCACGATGGACATCTGCCCCAATACCACATTCACCAACTGGGGCAGTTCGTCCAGGCTCGTGCGGCGCAGCCATCTGCCGAACGGACGCAAACGTTCTTCGTCCGGAAGGAGCTCGCCGCTTCCGTTGCGGTCGTTTGTCATAGTTCGAAACTTGTAGGCCTTGAAGGTTACCTGATTTCTGCCAACACGCAAGGAGGTGAAGAGCACGGGCGAACCATACGAAGCCCAGACTGCCAGGGCGATGAGCAACTCGGCCGGTAGCAGCAGCACCAGGGCGAACACTGCCAATGCCAAGTCGAACGCCCGCTTGACTACGGGCGATGGCTCTTTCACCGTCCCCCGCCCCCCGCGCCCGTCCTGCGGAGCAGTTCTCGGTAAACTCGTTCGTAGCCGACCCAGATTGTCTCAGGCCTGAAGTCGCGCAGCACCCGTTCCTGCCCAGCCTGACCCATTTTCTGCACCAGGACAGGGTCTTCAATCAACCTTCCCAGCGCGCTAGCCAACGCTTCGACATCGCCGACCGGCCCGATGAAACCGGTGACTCCGTGAACTACCGAATCAACCGCGCCGGTCGCGTCTGTCGTGACGACTGGTTTACCCGCGGCCGCAGCCTCGAGTGCCACGGTACCGAAGCCTTCTCGGTGCGTTGGGAACGCCAGTACGTCCATCAAATGGTAGTAGGGAACGACATCTTCAACGCGACCAACGGTGACAATCCCGGACGTGGCCTCTATCAACTCTCGGGTCCGCGAGTCAACCGGGTCTCCCTCCTCGAATGGTCCCACCAGAAGGAGAACGAGCGATGGGAAACGCGACCTCATCAGCAGATAGGCGTCGACCAGTTCTTTGATGCCCTTGTCCCGGACGAGGCGACCAACAAAGCCGACTACGGCAGCGCCGGCCTCAATGCGCAATTCCTGTCGCAGCCGTTCCACCTGCTGAAGGACCTCAGGACTCGGCGCGAAGTCCGCCACCGACACTCCTTTTACGTTCCCTGAGCCTATGATAAAGAACTTATCGGGTCTTGCCAGTCTCAGCTCTATCGCCTTTTGCCGCACGCTTCGGCTAATGCAGTAGACGCGGTGCGCGCAGGCGCACGCGAGCCTCACCATCCGAGCCAGGGTCCAGCGCAGGATTCCTCTTGTGGTTTCAAGTCGAAGCCCATACAAGGAGTAAACCCGGTAAGGGACTCGACACAGGACTGCGGCCAGGCTGAAGAGCAGACCTGCCTTCCCCGCTCCGGCATCCACGATGTCGGGCCTTAACCGACGGACCAGGATACATGCTCGAACAAGAGACACTGTATCTGCTATGAGAGCTATGGGGCGCCGCATCGGAAGAGCATGAATGGCTATGCGCTCTTGTTGCCCTGTCCGCAGAAGCTCGCTTCCTGGAGAGGACACCAGGTGCACGTCGAAGCCTTGCTGTCTGAGATACGCCAGCCGGCCCTGAAAGAAACTCGTGCTCTCCGGCGCGGTCACTGCATACAGCAGCCGTGGAACTCTGCCACCGGGCAACGAAGTCGTGTCGTGGCTACAGCTGTTCATCTATGGTATGGACGGACAACGGCTGTTCCTTCGCCGCAGGGCCCGATGACGGACTCGGCACACTAGCGTTCCGCTCCGACAATAGAGGCAGTGCCGTGCTGCGCACCAACTGAAGAGCCTGGAGGGCACCCGCGAGTTCGTCGCTCGTTAGCGGCTGGCTGCGTCGGCTGAGGAGGCGATTCTCAAGCCCCGCGGTGACGGCTAAGGTATAGATAGCGGACTTGAGTTCCTGGCGACACACAAGAGCGGCAGTCATGCCCCAACCCGCGAGAGCGGGGGCGTGCTTACGGTAGGCCCGTGCGTGGCGCCGACACCTGGTCGTGTAGTTCTTCAACGAGAAGGAGTTGTACTCCGCGCAATAGTAGAAGCATTCTGGGATGTTGGCGAATCGCGACCGGGCAAACGACCTGAGCCAGAGCTCGCGGTCCTCGCAACCATCGAAGGCCGAATCGTACGGGTTCCCCCGGAACCAGTCCACTTTACCCATAATTGTTGCGTGCGCGAAGGCACCCTTCGTCAGCACAGTTCGTGCGCTGAAGTCCATTGGAGGAAGCCGTTTGCCGACCAGTCGACCGGACTCATCAAGGATGAACATTCCGGACCCAACGACATCGACCTCTGGTCGACGCGACAGGAAACCAGACTGCGCCTCCAGCCTGTCGCGATGCATCAGGTCGTCGGCGTCCATACGCGCCAAGTACCTCCCTCTGGCAAGTCGGGCGATCTGGTTTAGCCGCGCTGACAGTCCGAGATTCCGGCCATCCGACACGACTCGGACTCGGCTGTCGGCTATCGAGGCAGCAATGTCCAGACTGCCGTCCGCCGAGCCGTCATTCACGAGAATCAGCTCCCAATCGGTCAGAGTCTGGGCGAAAACCGAACGGATGGCATCGGCAAGCGTCTGTTGGGCATTGTAGAACGGTATGCCAACCGTTACCAAGGGTGAAGGTTGTGGCAGAGGTCGATTAGGGTAGCAGGTTGAGGTTGAGGTTGAGGTCAAGGTTGAGACTGCCATCTTGTCCTTCGCCATCACGTCCCTGGTCATTAGTCCTTAGTCCCTGGTCCTTGGTTCCTGGTCATTCGTGCTTTCCTCGTTGACTGGCAATTGGGGTTTGGAGCTTGGTCATTGACTGGAAACTGCGACCTGGTCACTGGTCACTCGCGGCGCAGCCGCGCCTGCCTTTCCCTTCCCCTTCGCCTTAGCCCTAGAAGCCCGGCCGGAAACCCCTCCGGTAGCTTGCAGACCGTGAAATGGCACCCCGTAAGTCCTTGATTATCAATGGCCGCAAGAATGACGATCTTGCGGCAGGTGGCTTTTCGGCCGGACTCCTAGGAGCGCGGCCGAAAAGCCGCGCGGCGGCGGACGCAACAATCGTGCCACCATTGAAAATCAAGGGTTTACGCGATCTCCTGCCTGCTGTGGCGCGGCCGCAACTGGGGTTTCCGGC
>JAPLUO010000039.1 GCA_026397595.1 Caldifarciminota bacterium | reverse complement strand
AAGAAGCTCTGGAATGAGCTCTAAGTCCAGCTTTCAGAAGAGCTTTGACGTGAGCTTTCGGCGAAGCTCTGAAACAAGCGATGAAAGAAGCGATGTCTTGAGCTTTGGTCCAAGTTATGCGCTATGCGATGTAAAGAGCTTTGACGTGAGCTTTGGACCAAGCTCTGGAATGAGCTCTTGAAGGAGCTCTCTAAGGAGCTTTCCGGCGAGCCTTCTGAGGAGCTTTCGATTTCCGATTGTTGAGTGTCGATTGACGGGCAGCGCAAAGTCGACCGGAATCTGTGCAATCTGCGGAATCTGTGGACAATCCTGAGAGACCCCTCCATCGGCGTCGGGGCGACGTCTTGCGTCGTGTGCGTGATCTACGGATGGGCCGGCGGGCTACAGGGGTCGGGCCGCGAGGTCGTGCGTTGAGGAACCGGTGACGAGAGCTTGGACGAATCGGCCGGAGGCGACCTTGCGGCCGGAGAGTTTGACCACGCCGTCGATCTCGGGCGCGTCCCATTCCGTGCGCGCGATGTCGGGCGAATCAACGAGGACCGTGAGCTTGCGGCCGACGAGCTTCTTCAAACCAGCGCGCGAGATTGCGGCCTGCGCTAGCATGAGGCGACGCACGCGTTCTCTCTTTACGGTCGGGGAGACCTGGCCGGGCATGCGGGCGGCACGAGTGCCGGGTTCGGGCGAGTAGGCGTAGCAGGAGAGGCGGTCGAACCGGGCGGCGCGGACGAAGGCGAGAAGCTCGGCGAAGTCCTGTGCGGTCTCGCCGGGCAGGCCGACGATGATGGTGGTCCGAATGTGCATGTCCGGAATCGCGCGGAGCGATTCGAGCAGTAACTCGATGTCGCTGCGCGTGTACTTTCGGTTCATCTTCGCAAGCAGGTGGTCGGCCACGTGTTGAATGGGCAGGTCGATGTAGCGACAGAGCTTGGGGTTGGTCGCGAACTGGTCGATAACGTCTTCCGTGAGATGCGCGGGATGGGTGTACATCAGGCGGAGCCAGCGGATGCCTTTGACCTTACCGAGTTCTGCGAGCAGTCGCGCGAGTTGGGGTTCGCCGTGGAAGCCCCCGAGAACCGGAATTGAACCACTAAGACACGAAGAGCACGAAGCAGACACGGAAGAACCCCGACGAATCCGACTTTGTGCCTTTGTGTCTTTGTGGTGAAGTCTTGTCTCTGGACCTCTGAAGTCTGTGCCGTACAGGGTCGTGTCTTGAGCGACGAGTATCAGCTCTTTCACACCGGCGTTGGCGAGGCTGCGGGCTTCGTCAATGATGTCGCGCATGGGGCGGGAGCGGAACGGACCGCGGATGTCGGGAATCATGCAGTAGGAGCAACGATTGTCGCAGCCGTCGGCGATCTTGAGATAGGCGAAGTGCGGAGGAGTCGAGAGGACGCGGGGCGAGATACGGGGCGGAACTGAACGATGAACGATGAACGATGAACGATGAACCCGGGCCGAAGAGCGAGAGACGAGAGGCGAGAGGCGAGAAGGGCGATTGCAGATTCTAGATTCTAGATTGCAGATTGCAGAATGAGGACTCGCTGAGGCGAGACGCGAAAGGCGAGAGGCGAGAAGTCGGGGGATGCGTGGCATGTCGGCAAGCGGGACCCAGAGGTCCACGGCGGGGAACTTGCGCTTCAGACTCTTGCCGTAGCGTTCGACGAGGCAGCCGGCGACGACGACCTTCTTGCTTGGGCTTTCTTGCTTGTGCTTGAGCGCCTCCCTAATCGCGGCTTCGGACTCTCGGACCGCGGACTGGAGGAAGGCGCAGGTGGTGATGACGACGAGGTCGGCAGAGCGCTGGTCGGTTGTCAGGCTGTAGCCGGCCTCGGTCAGCGAGCCGAGGACGTGTTCGGAATCAACCTGGTTCTTCGGACAGCCGAGAAACACCAGGCAGGCGGAATTACTAATACCTAATTCCTAATTCCCAACGAATGAGCGGAGCGGGCGGAGTCGGAATTCCCAATTGCTAATTCCTAATGCCCAACTAATGACAAATGACGGAATGACCAATGGGGATACGGGCTTGGGCATTTCCGTTTTCGTTGGTCGTTGGGAATTGGTTATTGAACATTCTCATCTTCAACGCGCATCATCTTTCCGGTGGCTTCGGCCACGACCGTGCCGGATTCGTCGAGCAGCCGGGCTTCGGTGAAGAGGAGACGGCCTTTCTCCGAGGTGACGCGTCCGAAGCCGCTGAGCGGCTGGCCGGTCTTGACCGGTTTGCGGTAGCGGACGGTCATCTCCGCGGTTACGCAGTTGCGGCCGGAGTTGGTGCAGGCCCACGCGAGGAGTTCGTCGAGAATGGTCGCGACGATGCCGCCGTGCGCGATGCCCTGCCAGCCGGCGAAGTGTTCAGGCAGGACGTAGTCTACCTTGACGCCGTCGGGCGCTTTCTTGACGTCGAGCTTGAGGCCCTGCGGATTGTCTTTGCCGCAGGCGAAGCAGCGACCCGCGTCTTTAAGCATTGAGGAAACCGCCAGGCCGGAGGGAATTTCTAATGACTAATCTCTAATTCCTAACTAATGACAAATCAGGTAATGACCAAAGGGAGTTCGGAATCGCGCATTCGTTAGGAATTGGCAATTGGGAATTGGTCATTCCTCTACGGTTACGCCTTTGGGCGGAGTGAATTTGAAGAGCTTGGGGGAGAGCGTCGGGTTCCACTGTTGGTCGTAGAGGCCGAAGTGAACCTTGTTGCCCCAGCCGTCGACGAAGGAAAAACCGTTGATTCGGGTCGCTGTCTCGTTCAGTTCGAGGACAAGGTCGTTCATGGCCGACATGTCGTCGTTCATCGTAACCTTGACGACGTACGTGCCGGAGGAGTCTTTGGTGACTTCGCCGGTCGCGGTTGAGTCGAGCACCGGGCCAAGGAAGGCGAGCACGGGCGCGAAGCCGCCGGCCGGCTGCTTCTGGGCCAACTTCTGGTCCGGGAGGTAGACCCAGAGGTTAGTGCTGTCCGAGATGATAAGTTGCTGCTGCGGGTCGGTGACTTCCAGGCGGTATCTGGCTGGGACCGAGATTGAGAACTTGCCTTCGAATGGCGTGCACGTCCCCGCCTGTTCAGAGCAGATGTTCTCGGTGAAAGTGCCGGAGAGGGTTTTGAGTCCAAGATAGCGATGGCGCAGGCTCACCCAGAGTGAGTCGTCGGCAGCCAGGCCAAGGACTGCCGCGGTCAGCAGCAAGGGAACTATTCTTCGCATACCTGAGCATATTGGAGCGGGTCGGGAAGTCAAACCGGGCATTCGGACGCTGATTTCACGGTCGTACGTACAACTGCACGGCGAGTGGCTCTTGACCGTTTGTCTTTTCAGGCTATATTTCACTGCTCCATGCCGGATAGGCCCCGGCGTGGACACGCCGACATAGCTCAGTTGGCAGAGCAGTGGTTTTGTAAACCACAGGTCGGGGGTTCGAATCCCTCTGTCGGCTGGCTATTGATAAGTTTGCGGTCGGGTACCCGAGTGGTCAAAGGGGGCAGACTGTAAATCTGCTGGCAATTGCCTACGGAGGTTCAAATCCTTCCCCGACCATGCCTGTCCGAGCCGGTTCTTGCTGCACCGGCCCGGCGGCAGTCCGCACCCCAGTCGGCTGCGGACGTTCGACAATCGGCAGTGACCGTCAGCACTGGTTTCGGTGCGGGCGTGGTGTAGTGGTAGCACAACAGCCTTCCAAGCTGTTTGCGTGGGTTCGACTCCCATCGCCCGCTGTGCCGGACAGGTGCCAATGCGGTCCGCGTTTGTCGTCACGGCGGAAGCGCCGTGGTGTAGTCGGCAGGACAAGTGAGGCCCGGCTTCGATGCACTCGCCGGGTCGGAGAAACGAGCGCCAGGACGGCTTGGCAGCCGTCGGGCGGCGTTTGCATTTAGTTGTTGACACGGCGTAGGTTATCAATATAATCCCCTGCGCCCGCAACGCCCGTGTAGCTCAGTCGGTAGAGCACTTCCTTGGTAAGGAAGAGGTCGCTGGTTCAATTCCAGCCGCGGGCTTATTGTGCCGATGCCTTGGAAGAGGCTATCGTTCATTGAGAACCAGCAGTTAAGTCCGCAAGGAGGAATGGTCAAATGGCGAAGGAAAAATTTTCGCGAACCAAGCCGCACGTCAACGTCGGCACCATTGGTCACGTTGACCACGGCAAAACGACGCTGACCGCGGCGATCACCAAGGTCCTCGAGAAGAAGGGCTTGGCGAAGTATAAGAGCTATGATGACATTGCGAAGGCGAGCGAGTCGCAGGGCCGCCGCGATGACACCAAGATTCTGACCATCGCGGTCGCGCACGTCGAGTACTCGTCGGACAAGCGGCACTACGCGCACATTGACTGCCCGGGTCACGCCGACTACATCAAGAACATGATTACCGGCGCGGCGCAGATGGACGGCGCCATCCTCGTGGTTTCGGCCGCGGACGGCCCGATGCCGCAAACGACCGAGCACGTGCTGCTGGCGACCCAGGTGAACGTTCCGGCGATGGTCGTGTACCTGAACAAGGTGGACCTGGTCGACGACCCGGACCTGATTGACCTAGTCGAACTCGAAATCCGCGACATCCTCACCAAGTACGGTTTCCCCGGCGACAAGACGCCGATTATCCGCGGCAGCGCGATTAAGGCAATCTCGGAGGACGAGGGCCCGAACTTTGACTCGATCCTCAAGCTGGTTGACGCGCTGGATACGTTCATCCCGGAACCGTTGCGCGAGGTCGACAAGCCGTTCCTGATGCCGATTGAGGACATCTTCTCGATTACCGGCCGCGGCACGGTCGTGACCGGACGCGTCGAGCGCGGCGTACTCAAGGCTGGCGAGGAGATCGAGATTATCGGCTTCGGCAAGCACGACAAGGCCGTGGTGACGAGCGTCGAGATGTTCCGCAAGATCCTCGAGGACGCGCGGGCCGGCGACAATGTCGGGCTGTTGCTCCGCGGCGTGGCCAAGGAAGACGTTCAGCGCGGCATGGTGGTTGCCAAGCCGGGTTCGATCAAGCCGCACAAGAAGTTCAAGGGCGAAGTCTACATCCTGACCAAGGAAGAGGGTGGACGCCATACGCCGTTCTTCCCGGGCTACCGGCCGCAGTTCTACCTTCGGACTACCGATGTGACGGGCAGTTGCACGTTGCCGGCGGGCGTCGAAATGGTGATGCCCGGCGACCACGTTACGATGGACATTGAACTCATCAGCGAAGTGGCGCTGGAGCAGAACTCGAAGTTCGCAATCCGTGAGGGCGGCCGGACCGTCGGTGCCGGCACGGTAATCCAGATCGTCGAGTAGCAGAGCGACATGCGCGTGTTTGTGACGCTGGCGTGTACCGAGTGTAAGAACCGGAACTACCACTCGACCAAGAATAAGAAGTCGACCGAGCGTCTGGAAATGAAGAAGTTCTGCCCGGCGTGCCGGAAGCACACTTCGCACAAGGAGGTTAAATAGGCCAGTAGCTCTAACGGCAGAGCGGCGGACTCCAAATCCGTAGGTTGGGGGTTCAAATCCCTCCTGGCCTGTAGATTAACGTGAAGAACCTTTTCAAGCGGATAAGAAACTACCTGGCGGACGTATGGGCCGAGTTGAAGAAGGTCTCGTGGGTGAAGCGCAGGGAGCTGTTCACCACGACGCTCGTCGTCATCGTCTTCTCGACGATCATGGCGGCCTTCATCGGCGTGTTCGATTTCATCTTCTCCCGGCTGCTCAACCTGGTCCTGAAATAGGCCGGGAAACGCGCGCATGAAGTTCTACGTCGTCCACACCTACACCGGCCGCGAGAAGCGGGTGAAGGAAGTGCTTGAGAAGACGATTGAACGGCTGGGACAGCCCGGCTTGTTCGGCCGGGTGATAATGCCGGCCGAGAAAGTCGCCCGAGTGCGGAAGTCGAAGATCGTCGCCGAAGAGCGCAGGCTCTATCCGGGTTACATCGTGGTCGAGATGGAGTTGAACGAACAGGCACTGGGGTTGGTCAACTCGGTCCCGGGCGTGACCCACCTGCTGGGGACGAAGACCGAACCGATTGCGCTGTCCGAGGACGAAGTAACGGCCATGCTCGATCAGATCGAGCGGGGACGGGACCAGGCCGAACCCGAGGCGCCCTTTGAGAAGGGCGAGAATGTCAAGGTGGCCAAAGGACCGTTTGCCGGGTTCACGGGAACGGTTGATGAACTCTTCGCCGAACGCCGACGGGTGAAGGTCATCGTCACGATTTTCGGTCGGCCCACACCGATTGACCTGGACTTCCTTGATGTCCAGCCAATCTAGGAGGAGCGAGTAATGGTTAAGAAGGTTGCGGCGGTCGTGCGACTCCAGATCCCGGCCGGCCAGGCAACCGCGGCACCGCCGGTTGGCCCGGCCCTGGGCCAGCACGGAGTGAACATTGCGGAGTTCATCAAGTCCTTTAACGAGGCGACCCGCAAGGAAACTCCGGGCATGGTGATCCCGGTCGTCCTGACCGTGTATTCGGATCGGAAGTTCACGTTCGTCACCAAGACCCCACCCGCGTCCGTACTCCTAAAGCAGGCGGCCGGCCTGGCCAAGGGTTCGGGTGAGCCGAATCGGGCCACGGTTGGAACGGTCAGCCGCAAGGCGGTCCGGGAGATTGCAGAACGGAAGATGAGAGACTTGAACGCGGCGGACATTGATGCCGCGATGAAGATTATCGAAGGCACGGCCCGCGCGATGGGCATGACGGTGGCGGAAGCATGAACCGCCACAGCAAACGGTTTCGCTCGCTTTCGGAGAAGCTCGAGCACCAGCAACTCCATCCGCTGACCGAGGCGGTGCAGGTGGTCAAGCAGAACGCCACGGCCAAGTTCGATGAGTCGGTTGATATTGCCATCAAGCTGGGAATCGACCCGAAGAAGACCGACCAGCTCGTCTCCGGCACGGTCTCGCTACCCAACGGCACCGGCAAGCAGGTGAAGGTGCTGGTTTTCGCCAAGGGCGAGAAGCAGGATGAGGCGAGGGCGGCCGGGGCCGACTTCACGGGTTTCGAGGACCTGGTCGAGAAAGTCCAGGGCGGCTGGTTCGACTTTGACGTCGCGGTCGCTACGCCGGACACGATGTCCGCAGTCGGCCGGCTGGGCAAGATGCTCGGACCGAGGGGCCTGATGCCGTCACCCAAGACCCAGACCGTGACGTTCGACATCACGCCGACCGTGAAGAGCCTCAAGGCGGGCCGGATCAAGTACCGGACGGACAAGACCGGCAACATCCACGCGCTCGTCGGCAAGGCGTCGTTTGAGCCGGACAAGCTGACCGAGAACGTCCGCAGTTTCGTCGGCGAAGTCGTCCGGGCCAAGCCGGCGACGGCCAAGGGGCAGTTTGTGCGCAACATCGTGATATCGTCGACGATGGGCCCGGGTGTGAGAGTCGACGTCCGCGAGTTCCTTGAGACCGCGAGGAAGGAAGGCTAACCATGCCTAAACAAGAGAAGGTTGACGCGGTTGTCGGCCTGAAGGACAAGATCGGCCGGGCGTCGGCGTTGTACTTCATTGATTTCACGAAGCTCGCCGCCAACGACTTCAACGCGCTCCGCCGGAAGCTGGGCGAGTCGAAGGTTGCGGTCCGCGTCGTGAAGAACCGGCTGGCGCTGCGGGCGCTGACCGAGAGCGGCGTGTCGTCCGACATCGAGACACTGCTCGTCGGGCCGACCTCGCTGGTATTTGCCGGCGATGACCCGGTCGCTCCGGCCCGGGTAATCCGCGAGCAGATGAAGAAGATGGCGGCCCTGAAAGTGAAGGGCGCTTACCTGGACCGGGTGCTGTATACGGCCGACCGGTTCGACTTCATCGCGGCGCTGCCGACCAAGCATGAACTGCACGCGCAGGTCGTCGGCGTACTCGAAGGTCCGATCTGGGGACTGGTCATGAGCCTCGACGGGCTGCTGTCAGAGTTGGTTTGGGTGCTCGACCAGGTCAAGGATCGGCCGCAGGATGCGGCGCCGGTCCCCGAGGCCCCGGCTCCCGAAGCGCCGGTTGCCGCGTGAGACAAGAGTTGAGAATAGAATTGCTGCTTCACAACGACGGATCGATAGGAGTGCCGCGGTCGCTTGCGGCAGTTTAACAGTCCAGGAGGATTGATGGCGGATACCAAAATCCAGCAGGTCATCGAGACAATCGAGGGTCTGACAGTTACCGAATTGGCAGAGCTGGTGAAGACCCTGAAGGAGAAGTTCGGCGTATCGGCTCCCGCGTTCATGGCGGCCGGGCCGATGCCCGCGGGCGGCGCTGCCGCTCCGGCCGAAGCCAAAGCCGAGGAACAGACCGAGTTCACCGTGACGCTCGTTTCGGTCGGCGACAAGAAGATCCAGGTGCTCAAGGAACTGCGCGCGCTTACGCAATTGGGGCTGAAGGAAGCCAAGGACATGATCGACAAGACCCCGAGCGTGGTCAAGGAGAGTGTGCCGAAGGAAGAGGCCGACAAGATCAAGGCGAAGCTGGAAGAGGTCGGAGCCAAGGTCGAGGTCAAGTAGACGCGGCGAGTGACGAAAGTCGGCATCACGGCTCGTGAGTCGCAGGCGGTTTTTCCGGTTATCGGCCCATGACGGGGGAGGCTCGCAGAATGAAAAATCTAGACTTCTCTAGGAGCAGTACTCACTTAGAGATTCCGAGCCTGCTTTCGCTGCAGCTCGATTCGTTCCGGGAGTTCGCCCAGTTCGACACTGAACCGGCCCGGCGCGAGCCGAGCGGTCTGGAGGGCGTGCTGCGGGAGACGTTCCCGATTGAGGACGCGCACAAGAACTTCCGGTTGGAGTACGTCGGGTACAATTTCGGCGAACCGAAGTACTCGCCGGACGAGGCCATGGCCAAGGGCGTCAATTACTCGATGCCCCTCAAGGTCATGTTCCGGATGGTCAAGAAGGAGTTCACCCCCGTCGAGGGACAGGCCGGCCCCGGCACCGAGAAGGTCAAGGACATCCTCGAACAGGAGGTCTTTGTCTGCGAGCTGCCCTGGATGACCTCGAGCGGCACGTTCATCATCAACGGCGTCGAGCGGGTGATCGTCAGCCAGCTCCACCGGTCGCCGGGCGTGTACTTCTCCCGCGACGGCGACGAGTTCTCGGCGCTGTTGGTTCCGCTGCGCGGCGCCTGGTTCGAGCTGCTGGTGGACAAGCATAACTCGATGGTCGTTCTGCTCGACCGGAAGCGGCGGATTTCGGCCGCGACCTTCATGCGGGCGATCGGCTATTCCCACGAGGACATCATCGCGAAGCTCTTCCGGGTCGTCCAGCAGGCTTTCGCGCCCGGACAGGTCGTCGCCCGTCACATCAAGTCCGAGTCGGGCGAATCATGGGCGCGCGCCGGCGAGTACGTGACCGAAGGGCTGCTCGATTTCCTGTCGTCCAAGGGCGTCACCGAAGGATGGGTCGTGGAAGGCAGCCCGGCGGGGCTCGATATTGTCGCCAATACGTTGCGCGCCGACCGGACGACGTCGAAAGAAGACGCCATCAAGCGGATCTACTATCGCCTGCGTTCGATCGCGCCGCATTCGATTGAACTCGCCGAGTCGGTTATCCTGGGCATGCTCTTTGACAAGAAGCGGTTCGACCTCGGTGCGGTCGGCCGGTACAAGCTCAACCAGCGGCTGATGGCCAAGGTGCCGCTCACTGAGACCGGGCTTCTGCAGAAGGACGTGCTGACGATTGTCTCACACATACTGTTGTTTGCCGGTGAAGGCCGCCTCTACCAGATCCGGTATCAGGCCGGCTCAGCCGATGAACGGGACAAGGTGTTCGCCGAGCTCAAAGAGCAGGACCTGCTGCCCGATCGGTATCACTGGTACGAGCGCCGGACCGAGCTCGAGATGACCTACTACGAGGAGGGCCGCGGCAAGCGCGCCGAGAAGATCGTCGGCGCCCGGGGCCGGAAGATGGTGGCCGAGCCGATCCGGTACCAGGCCGACGACGTCGACCACCTGTCAGCCCGCCGGGTGAAGCGCGTGGGTGAGCTGCTCGAGAACCAGTTCCGCACGGCGCTGATGCAACTCGCGCAGAACATCCGGGAACGGGCCGCCTTTATCGACGACAGTCTGCTGACGCCCCAGGAGCTGGTCAATACGCGGGTCGTGGCGAATGCCATCATGCAGTTCTTCACTCAGAGTCAGCTCTGCCAGTTCATGGAGCAGACGAACCCTTTGACCGAGTTGACGCACAAACGCCGGGTTTCGACGCTCGGGCCGGGTGGCCTGACCAAGGAGACCGCGGGCTTCGAGGTGCGGGACGTCCACTACTCCCACTACGGACGGATCTGCCCGATTGAGACGCCGGAGGGTCCGAACATCGGCCTGATTTCGACCGTCGCCACCTACGGCAGGGTCGACCAGTACGGGTTCATGACTACTCCTTACTGGCGCGTGAGCGACGGCAAGGTGATGGTCGGCAAGGGCCGGGAGATCTATCTCAACCCGGACGAAGAGGACCATTATGCGATTGCCCAGGCGACGAGCAAACTGACGCCCGAACACCGTTTTGCCGATGAAGACGTCATCTGCCGGCGCAAGGGCGACGTCGTGTCACTGCCGCCCGATCAGGTTGACTTCATGGACGTGTCACCCAAGCAGATTTTCGCGCCTTCGACGGTGATGGTCCCATT
>JAPLUO010000433.1 GCA_026397595.1 Caldifarciminota bacterium | reverse complement strand
AGGTCAATCGCCTTGTCGGGCAACTGATGGTCTGGGTCAAAGCGCACGGAAAGGTTCACTGCCGCCTCAAGGGCCTTGTCGGCAATCCGGACCTTGTGATGCTCCTCCCATTTCGGCCTCATGCCTCTGAGTATCGCCATTGTCTCATCGGCGCTTGGCTCGTTTACAATGACCTTCTCAAACCGCCGCTCCAAGGCTGAGTCCGGCTCAATGTACCGGCGGTACTCGGCAATGGTCGTGGCCCCGATGCAACTCAGGTTTCCCCGGGCCAGCGCCGGCTTCATGATATTGGCGGCGTCCATGCTTCCTTCGGCCCTGCCCGCACCCACGACGTTGTGTAGCTCATCAATGAAGAGAATCACCTCCGGGTGCGCCTGAGCTTCCGCGATGATGCGCGTGAGCCTCTCCTCAAACTCGCCACGGTACTTGGTCCCTGCCACCAGAGAGCCGATGTTCAACTCGATGATACGTTTGCCGCCAAGGATGTCCGGGTCCTTGCCTTCTGCAACCCGAATGGCCAGCGCTTCCACGATAGCCGTCTTGCCCACCCCGGCTTCACCAACCAGCACCGGGTTGTTCTTGGTGCGGCGGGCAAGAGTCTGGATTACCTCGAGCAGTTCCTTCCGGCGTCCGATGATTGGGCCGAGCTTTCCATCCTTAGCTTCTTGGGTTAGGTCGCGGCCATAGCGGTCAAGGAAGTGCGTCGCCGCTAGGTCCTGCTTCTGCTCGCCCGCCCGCACCTTCTCCGGCGCGGGACCCACGCCGCCTTCCTGTTTGTCATTCCGAACGAAGTGAGGAATCTCGCCCGCCCCCTTCGACACTGCCGCAAGCGCACGCTCACGCAAATCCTCAGGCTTCACCCCGGCCTCTGCAAGCACGCCGCAGATGACGTCACCCGGTTCCTCCAGTATGGCCGCCAGCAAGTGAAGGCATGTGGCTTGGGCTGGCTGCGCTACATGCTCTGCCCGTGCGAAGACCCGCCTGCAATCCTCACTTCGGTGCACCACCTTCTCTGTCCGCTTGAAGCTGCCCTTGCCAAGCCTTGCCCGGACTTGCCGTCGCAGTTGCGTCGCGTCAAGCTCGAAGGCGCGCAGCACGTCCTCAACGCTGCTGCACTCGGCTTGCAGCAACTCCCGTGCGTCCGGCGTGATTTCCGCATTCTCGCCACCGAGCACCTTCTCAAGGCTCAGAACACCTGCCATCATGTGTTCCTTCTCGATGTATTGATGCTTCGCCGCCGCAGCCTCCGAGGCTGCAATCTGCCAGGCCAGCGAAGCTCCGACCGACACTCCCTTCACGTCCTACCTCCCGTCCAGTTCGCGGACACGCTGCTGAGCGTATTCGAGTTGCTTCGGCCACTGGATAGGGGCGAGCGCAATGAACTGCTTGTACGACCGCACGGCATCCTGGCTCCGGCCAAGTTTCTCCTGTGCCAATGCCTTTGCGTACCATGCCATCGCGTCCCGCGGGTCAAGTTCCAGGGTCTTGTCAAAGCAAAGAACAGCCTCTTCGTGGCGACCCAGCTTGCTCAGGCTGGTACCCTTGGTGTACCACGTACTTGTGTATCGCAGGTCGAGTTCAAGGGCTTTGTCAAAGCAGCGAATTGCCTCATTGTAGAGGCTCAGGTGGTGGAGGCAGAGTCCCTTGTCGTACCAGGCCTTTGCGTACCGCGGGTCAAGCTGCAGGGCCTCGTCGAAGCAGCGAATCGCCTCATCGTAGCGGCTCACGCCGCCGAGTGTCCTGCCCTTGTTGCACCATGCTCTTGCGTCCCGCGGGTCGAGTGCTAGGGCCTTGTCGTAGCAGCGAATCCCCTCCTCGTGGCGGCTCAGTTTACCCAAGCTGGTGCCCTTGTTGTTCCAGGCCGCCGCTAGACGCGGGTCCAGCTCCAAGGTCTTGTCAAAGCAGCTTACTGCCTCTTCGGGCCTGCCTAGGTTGTCAAGGCAACAGCCCTTATTGTACCAAGCTCTCGCGTCCAGCGGGTCGAGTTCCAGAGCCTTGTCATAGCAGCGCATGGCATCGTCATGGCGGCCCAGGCCGTCGAGGCTGAATCCCCTGTTGCTCCAGGCCATTGCGTCCCGCGGGTCGAGCCCCAAAGCTTCATCATGGCAGCGAATCGCCTCCTCGTGGCGGCCCAGGCTACCAAGTACCCTTCCCTTCATGTACCAGATTGCATTGTTCTGCGGGTCGAGTTCGAGAGCTTTGTCGTAGCAGCGAATCGCCTCCTCACAGCGGCCCAGGCAGTCGAGGCTGTATCCCTTGTTGGCCCATTCCCAGCCCTTCAGTGCTCCGAGGTCTGGGGGTATGACGGCTTCGCCAGTCTGACGCCTGAGCAAAGGTCCAAGGTCTCCTCGCAGTTCCTTGAAGCTCGGATACCTCTTGCCGGGCTCCTTCTCCATGCAGCGCTGGATGAGGGGAAAGAAGGGAGATCTCAACGTTGGCACCGGCGCCCGGGCGTGCAGACGATGCATCTCCAGTCCGAACCGAAGCTTCTCCGCTTCCGAGTTGTCCGTCGGCGACGGAGCGAGGAAGGGGAGCCGACCGCCACTCGCCATCTGGAACAGGACCACACCGAAGGAGTAGATGTCGCTCCTCTCGTCACAGGATCCGGCGTCAGTGAATTGCTCCGGTGGCATGTGGGTCGGTGTGCCAAATCCAGTTCCTTCAATCGTCTGGCCTGACAGGCCCACCATTCCTTGCTGGGTGTTGAGCTTGATTCCCGACATGGCCTGCGACGGACCGAGCACTCCGGCCAAACCGAAATCGGTAATCTTGACCACCTTGCCTTGGCCAATCATGATATTGCCGGGCTTGATATCACGATGGCAGCGAATGCCTTTGGAGTAGGCGTACTCCATTCCGTGGCAGAGCTGGATTGCCCAGCGCAGGCTCTGCGCCAAGTCAGGCGGCCTCTGTCGCAGGTAGCCCTCCAGCGTGTTAAGCCCGTGTTCGTCCGGGGCAATGTGTTCCATGGCGATGAAAAGCCTGCCTGCGATTTCCTCCACGATGTGTGCCCGCACAAGATAGGGATGGCGTCCTAAGTCCACCCAGACACTGGCTTCCGTGTGAAACCGCTCTCTCGCCTGAGCATCAGCGAGATACTCATCCCGGAAGGTCTTCAGGGCATAAACACCCTTGCTCTCACGGGAATAGACCAGATAGACGATGCCGAAGCCGCCTGAGCCGAGAACGCCATAGACCTCGTACTTCTGGTCAATGACATCGCCCTTCTTGTACGCGGCCCCAGGAACGGAATCCCGCAGGCCAGGAATGTGGGGAACGCCGGGCCTCAGAGAATCACTATTCATGCTCGTGTCCTTCTGACCGGCTGCGGTGCAGCACTCTGCAGTCTGGATAGGCAGTTGCCGAGACTGACGACGGAGTCAAGGCTGGCACTCGGTGGTAGGTTCCCAAAGGGGGTCTTTACGATATTTCGCAACTCAATAGCCCCATTCCGTATCGTTGGGGATGAAACCGTATGCGACATGCTCTGCATACAGCGCGGCTAGGGCTGGGAGGGATAGCGGGTGTCTGGGCCAAGGAGAGAATATGGCGAGCATCTCGCCGGGCGGCGATACAAGCTGTCCAGATATCAAGTGCGGCGAGAAGTTGGTGATGAATAGCGCATTCATGTCATCCGGTCGGTCGGAGGATGCCGGGCCTCGTCTTCGGAGAAGAGACAGTAAGTCGCAATACCATTGGCGGTCGGGGAATTCGACCTCCGGCGTAGGGGGCGAGTTGAGTTCGACGAAAAGAGCGAAGGGAATCCCTTCGGCGCGCTGTTTGAGCCCTGTTCGAACGAGGCCCTCAATGTCACCTCGGAGAGCCGCCGTCGTATCAGCAGGACCGGGTTCGTGGTAGTGCCCCCGCCTGTGTCGGCTCTTGGCCTCGACTGCCACTCTCTCTCTCGTTGGGGGCCAGACTGCCTCGAACTCGCACCGCCTCTCGGTACCGCCGCGAGTGTACTCGATGGCGTACCTCGCCCGTACAAAGACGGCAGCCACCATTGCCTCGTACCGAGCAGCTTGGAACTGACGTTCGTCGCGCAGGCGCGGCAGCATATCGTCTGGCAAGCTCCGCATGTGAGTCAGACAGTACAGGTCGTATCCCAGTGCGAGCAGGGCCAGAATCGGCCCGGTGGCCGGAAGTCGGCGTACGGGACCGGTCTCCTCGACCCCACGCGGATGCGATTTCAACCAGTCCTGCCAAGCGTACCACCATTGCATGACTACATGGCGCCGGGCGCCCGGTTTGTTCCTCTGCGCGCCATACCACTCGCGTCCCAGAAGATGGAAGACGAAGTAGGCTAGGAACTCGGGAAAGGTCTCGGTCAGAGGGCGTCTGAACAGAGTCCTTCCCACTCCACGCACGCGGACCCCCTCGCAGGGGCACTGCACGATAGGAAACCAGTGCGGGGCCGGGCGTACCCGACTCAGCAGATTCACATCTAACGGCGACTGTGCCGGGGATATTGGTGACGCATTATGCGATTCGGGCTGGTTTCCGACACCTTCCATCATGGCAGGTTGTAGCGGAAACGGGCAGCATTGTCAAGCCCTGCTAATGACGCGAGGTTCTTCACGGAGCAGTCCACAGAAATACAAGCAGCTCAGTCATAGTTGGATGGCACAGGAGGACTAACTTCGTAGCCAGCAGGTTCACGGACCCTGCTAATCGGCACCGTGACCTTGATGAACGTGTATACGTATGGAGGAAAGATGGCGTAAGTACCTTCGCCGCGAGGTGTGATGATGCGCAGTACCGGGGCCAGAAATGATGGTCGATTCTCGAACACGCGCACGAATTCCTTCTTGTGGGCGCGGTAGACGTCTGTCCACATCGCGTCTGCCAGTCTCTCAGCGCGGCTCATGTACTCAACCGGTGCCCGCCCCATCGAGTACTCAACCTCTGCGGGGGTGAAGTAGCACTCGCTTTTCACGAGTGCACGGACGGCCGCCTCTACGTCGAGCCCCGAGGTTTCGTTCGGATAGGCCCCGGCGACCAGCGCGAAGAAAGCACGCATCACGGTTTCCATCTCGGACTGTATCCGCGTTGTCTGAACGGCGGCCCTGACGTTGTCGGGATTCGACGTGTACACCTCGAATCTCACCGAGTCCTTCGCCCGCACGCGACCGATTCTGACAGCGAAGGCGCACTGGTACAAGGCTGCCTCTGGCGACACCTGAGGGTCAGGCAGTACGTTCGACTTCTGTATCTCAGCGCCTACGTGCGGGGCGGCCCTGATATCTGTGTCGAGTAGGAGCTTGTTGTTGAACGACACAACGACATTCTGCGCTTCGCCGCGCCCTTCGTTGTGCACGACGCATTCGATGATATCTGGACGGCCATCAGGGAGGAGCCGGCAGACGGCAGACACGCGCGGGTCGCGCTCCTGGAGGTGCCATATCAACACGGCCACAGCTACTGTCAGGATAGTGCAGAGGACACCGACTACCATGCCAGTCTTATTTCCTTTGTCTTGGTGCGAGAGACAATACGCAGACGACCGCAGCGGTCTATTCTCACACTGAACTCCGCGGGTCGTGACGGCTTGGCACCGTTTCATGCCCTAGGGAATCTCGCGGACGCTCTACGTATCTCGGGCTGGTTTCCGACGCCTTCTGTCATGGGCAGGTTGTAGCGGAAAACGACGCGGCTGTCAATGGCTGTCGTTGACGAACCGCGGTCAATGAGATACCTGAATGGCACGTAGCCATGTGCCAAGGAACCGGATCAACTCAATGGTCCTTCCGATAATCCTATTGGCGTAGTCCGACGCAGGTTCTTCGCCCAGTAGCTTCGGCAGAACCAGACGCTGTGGGACGCCAGCGCTGTACTGGCCCTCAAGTAGAGGCGCTATGTTGGGGAGTGCGTCATAGTGAGAGGCATCATCCCTTCGGTCAATCGCGTCCCCGATCCACTCGCGTACGTGACGTTCCAGTTCATCTGCGAGCGTGCTGCACTTGCCTCGCGTTTCGGGAGGCGACTTCTCCCTGAGCCAGTTGATAAGACGGCTCCCTCTGTCGGTGAATCTAAGCGGCGGATGCGAATCCAGCATGTCCTGCAGCGCGTTCGCAGTCAAGGTTCCGAGGACCTCCAGCAGTGACCGAGTCTGGAACAGGAAAGCCTCAAGTTCCGTCGTCACTTCCTCCACATGGTGTTCTACTCGGATGCCTGTGGAAGGCTGTGAGCCAAACGCGTGCACCATCACCTGCTCCCACAGAAACAGCCGTTTCGCGTGGTACACCATGCTCGACAGCTTGTGTTCCAATATGCGCACGGCATTCGATGCGCGTAACGGCCTCTTGCCATGTTCATCCTGCCAAGCGAGCGTATCCAAGTCACGGAAGACCGCTGACGAGAGTCTCGTAGAGACAAGGTGCATGGTTGCCTGGAGCGAGAACGGCAGCCGGCTGCCATCCGCCGCGAACGACTCGGCCTCGAGCCTGCCTTCGCGGTCCACACGGAAGCGCATTGAGGGTGTTGGTTCGCCTTCCCGTCCGATTGGAACTCCGGTGCCACCGCGAGCAGGTTCAGGTTCCCGGACCTTGCTGCCACAGCACCTCTTGTACTTCTTGCCACTCCCGCACGGGCAGAGGTCATTTCTGCCAACGGCCATGGTCGCTACCAGCGTCTCCGTCTGGGATACCACCCAGCTTTGAGCCTTGCCGGCCGGGACAGTCTGCCTTCGCTGCGTCTGCGTCCCACAGGAGGCCGTCTAGACTCCATCATCGCGGAGTTATCATGCCACCGACCGACATTCGTCTTCGGGCTGAGCCTGGTGGTCAGCCAGGGGCCATTTTCCTCAAGCAGCTTCTGGTCCCATTCGGCCAGTCGACTGCACTTCGGGCAGTGGACATCTACGGTGTTCTCTTCATAGTCGACCGTAATCCTGGGACTGGGATGGCCGCATCCCTTGCACGCCATGGCGTGGAACTGAATGATACGCTCCAGTTGTTCCTGAGTGGCTAGTTCCAGTCTCCGCACGTGGGTCTTCACTGGATGACCGTTCCTCAGGTGAGCTCTCACCATCGTGAAGTACCTTGTGGTTATCTGACCCCACACCCGCTCGTGCCCTGGCGCGGGGCACAGCCCGTGGTGGAATTCGCATAGCGTCACGAGGTTGTCAGGCCGATGACTTCCAGCCTCCGAGACCGGAAGCATGTGGTGGATGTGCAACTCGGTTCTGCTTGGGCAGCCTGTAACCTGACAGCGCTGCCCGTCAGAAGCCAGGACTACTGACCTTACGTAGGCCCAGAAAGGCGGGTACCCTGGCCAGTAGTCGAAGACCTCCAGCACTCGTTGGTCGTGTTCGGTGAGCACGGCTTGCGGGTCGTGGAACTGCCGCAGTTCCGGCACGGGAGGGGCAGGGTTCGCCTGGTCCCATCGGGTCATCTCGGCTGTAAGTTTCACCTCGTTCGATCTGTGGCTCCGGCGGAGGGTTGCCCACGTACCGAGGAAGAGTGCCGCCAGCAGCACACCCAGTATCCAGAAGAACGGGGTGGCTGCCATGGTCAACAGACCCAGTCCCGCACAACTCACCACGCTTCCCGCCATCAGCCAGCCGACTGCTCGTTTGGCCTTTCTCAGATGACGAATTGTGGCAGTGCACGGATGTGTGTCCTCGAATTCCAGACGGGCGAGACGTCTGTCCTCCATCGCGACCGTATAGTCAACGTGTCGCCGCTGGTACGTCTCAGGGAAGTACACGTATTGCAGCCCCTCAAAGCACGGCTTGCAGACCCGACCGCCATTGTTGAGCCGCACCGCAGATTCGCCCTCCGGTTTCCTGCCGCACAGCACGCAACCCGTGGTAAGCCCACCCGCATCTATCCATGCTCCCTCCACGACCTTGTTGCTCTCGACAAGGTCAGAGAACCTCACTTTGGAGATGTATTTATGATACGAGAAATCGCTTCCAAGAGAGGCTACCGGCACAGCATCATCTCACTCGGGCGAACCTGGGAGACACCTTACGCATTTCGGGCGGGGTTGCGGACAGGCGAGGCAATACGCTTGCGGCGGGACGCGGCTCAGGAGTTCGACACGGCCGCCGGGACAGGCCCAGAGCTGTCGGTAGCACATTCACCCTCGGTGCGGCAAGTTCCAGGCCACTTCATCGATGACCGTCTTGGCAAGCAGGTATCCCTCGGCGACAGCGATGTCCTGGAGTGAATTGTGGTCGCTGGCGGGCATCTCCGGGTGGAGAAGCCGTTCCTCAACGGCTAGCGCGTACGCGCAAGTACGAACGAACTTCTGCTTCAGGTCAAGCGAAGGCCACACGGGGATATCCCGCCGCATCCATGCCAGGGTTTCTGCAACTAGGGCCTCGGGACTGGCAACGGCGGTCGGCGACGGAGTGCGAAACCGCGTCCATAGCATCAGCCCCAGTAGCTCGTCTGCACTCAACTCGCTGTGTTCCCGGGCGATGGCGGCAAGGGAGTTGTACATGGCCAGAACGAACCCAACCCGAGGCTGCAACTGGCCCAATCGATGTCGCTCCGGTAGCTCGTCAAGACCAAGTGTCCTCGTATGGGTCGCGTCTGACAAGATGTGCTTAGAGATTCGTACAACGGTGAATAACTGGTCGTGGATGTTCTTGAGAAAACTCATTACGTGATTTGGGTCTAGGCTTAGTGGGATGGCCGGTGCATAATAGGCAATTCTATTCCCAACAAGGCCGGGCGGTCTTGTGCTGACATAGACTGCATCTTAAGACGGTGGCGGACGTTTGTCAAACGCGCGGGCGGGGCGGGGCGCGGGCCGAGGAAAAGACTGAGGACGGAGGAAAGAAGATGGAGGAGGGACAAAGAAAGACAGAGGAGAGAAGATGGAGGAGAGAGGATGGAGAAGGGAGGTAAAGAGACCGAGGTCGGAGGGTGGAGGATACACGTCAGGACCTGAGGACGAATTTCCGAGCAGCGACGGAGTCGTCGGGTTTGGCCGGATTTGGCCTTGCATCAGCCGAGATGCTAGGCGCGGACCAGGCTCAAGTTGGACACCGGCAGCGAGTCGGCTTCCAGCCGGCTAAGGTCGACTACTTTGCTGGCATGGTCAATGTCCACTCCGACAAGCTGCCCGTCGACGTCGAAGTCCATGACGACGCCAGGGACGACTTCGCGTGAGTCGACGCTCTTTCTCTCCGACAGGTCAATGTAGAGCGAATCGGTTTCCGGATAGTAGTGGAACTTCATTTGCTTTCCTCTCTGAATCCCCGGTCCGGGAAGGCGTTGTGTACCGTCTCGCCGTCCGCGAGGGTAACGACTCTCAGGTACTTGCCCAGTTCTTTGACGAACGTCCAGTAGCGGACGCGGCCGCCCGGCTGTTCCTCGCGTCGCACCGGTTGCCGCAGGGCCGCCTCGCACCACTCGCGCTGGATGTACGGTCGCTTGCGGAATACCTGTTACTCGAAATACCTTGTAGTCTTCATGCGCCGGAGAGCTTCTCAATCAAGGCTACCTGATTGCCCGGACAAGTCAATGAAACAGCCCGACCTTGTGCTTCGGCGTCCCGGTAGCGAGAGAATCCGGCTCGAACGACGAAGAGCCGTGGGCCGGAGAAGACCATGCCGTAGCCGTCTTCGCGGCGCGGCGGAGGCGATGGCGGGTGCAGAATAGGACTGAGGAGAGAGGAATGAGGATGGAGGACGGAAGACGGAGGATGGAGGAGGGAGGACGGAGGAGAAGGAAGAAAGACCGAGGTCGGAGGATGGAGGATTCACGTCAGGACCTGAGGACGGGGTGACGAGACGGGGGAGTCAAGTCAAAGGTCAAAAGCCAAAAGGCAAAGGTCAAAACCGCGGAGAGGAGTGGAAGGCAGATGATAGAGGAAGGCAGGCAGAACAGCGACGGAGTCGTCGGGTTTGGCCGGATTTGGCCTTGCATCAGTAGTGGAGGGAGGACGGAGGAAGAAGGATGGGGGAAGCCGAGAACGAATACGGTTCGGTTCATCGGCCGAGCTCTCTCAGCAAGGCCTTGCCCTTGTCAGTAAGGACATAGGTTCCGGTCTTGGGCGGGCCGCTGAATTGGAGAAGCCCTGTCTGTTTCAGCAGGTGCAGGTCGCGTTTTGCGGTCGCCCGCGATGTTGACCCGAGACGCATCACGTCCGCGATTGTGGTGGCGCCCTGTTCAACGACATGGAACAATTCGGTCACCAAGCGGGCTTTTACAGTATCACTTACAGCATCACTTACAGTATCATCTACAGCATCACGTATGCGCTGATTCCCTCCAACAGCCGGAATCTGCGTGACTTGGGTCGGGCGCAGGAATGCGACCGTGAAGAAGGTGCTGAAGCTGAAGACCGGAGGTTTGAGCCCGGCTTCCGCCATCCAGTTGCGCATCCGGTTGATGCCGGTCCCCATTTTCTCGATGAGACCCAGTCGGTGCAGCAGGCTCACGATGTTCGGGTTGCGCGTGACGCTGCGCGTTCCGAATTCCTCTGGTTTCAGACCTTTGGGCAGGCCGCCGGGATTGGAGATTTCGACCCGGTCGTCGAATATCTCGACCATCACGGTGGCCCCGTGCTCGAAGTAGTTACGGTGGCAGACCGCGTTGATGACCGCCTCGCGCAGCGCCTCCAAAGGGAGTTCGGGAATCTCGTGACGCCGGG
>JAPLUO010000179.1 GCA_026397595.1 Caldifarciminota bacterium | reverse complement strand
GTGATGCCTTGCTCCAGAATCACCTTTGCCGCCAGTGTCGAATCCAACCCGCCGGAAAGCAGGGCAACGGCAACGGGCCTACGTTCGTCAGTCACAGGAAGAGAATAGCCGCCATGCGGCGGCTTTCAAACAATCACGGGCAGGCACGGAGGACGTCCTAAGGTGCTAACTGCTCACTGCTACCTGCTAACTCGGCTGCTCACGCAGCCGCTGTTGTACAAGTCATGCTGCCATTTGGGCCAAGACGCGTGGGTCGTCCTTGCTCCGGAGCGCAAGCCCGCGCATCCATCGGACACGGCTACTGAAACGGCCAGGCTGGTCAGCCGGATTGCGGGCTCGCGGTCACGGCCTGGTAATAGCCGCTTGCTTCGTTACCGGGGATTCTCCGCGCCGACCTTCTGTAGCAGCTCATCAATGCTGCCGACCCAGAACCGGCGGTAGCCCTCGGCGACTGCGCCGGCCTCCCGCGAATACAGCAGAGCATGAACCGTGACCTTCATGTCCTCGTGCGGCAGATGGCGAGGCGTCTCGTTCTTCTCGAACAGCGCGCGATACCCGTCCAGCTTCCGCTGGTAGTCGGCAATCGCTATGCCCTTCGGGTCCACAAACGCGATATGATACTGCCCGCCCTTCTGCAGCCAGAACACGAAGTCAGGCTTGAAGTCGCGGATGCGGTTCTGCTGGGGGTCGTAATAGGGAATCTTCACGTCGTCCAGCGACTCATCCAGCTTGCTGAACATCCACCAGTCATACGCGTCGAAGCCGGTTCCGCCGTCAGCCAGGTATTGCTCAAGGTCGCGTACGAATCTCACTTCGCTCTCGGTGCGAATCACATGCTTGATGTAGTCAGCCCGCCCCTGTTCATCCAGCAAGACCGGCAGGTAGTAGTGGTTCGGCACATACTCGATGTTCAGCTTCCTGCCTTCATGGTCGAACTCGGCGCTCTCTTTCATCCGTTCAAGCGCCTTCAGCCCGGCCTTATACTGCGCCCGTGTAATCTCGCCCTGGTCGAGCTTCTCGTCTAACTCGCGCTCCCGTTCCGGCTTCCGGCTCGCATCGTGCACCGCGTCAACGTCCTTCTGAAGCTCGCCGACATCCTTGAGCGTCACCTGGACATTCAGGTAGTGGCAAATCTCCTTGTCCAGTTCCTTCAGCCGGTCGAACTCCTGTGGCGCGATTCCGAAGTAGGCCAACACGCGCCGGGTCAGCATGTCCGGGTTCCGGTACTCGCGCGCGCCTTCTCGAAAGAACGTCTCCATCGGTACGCTCACGCTCTCCTTGAGCATTCCCAGCAGCTTCGGTTCGGCCTCGCAGTTCGCCAGCAGCACGCGGTCGTCACCCAGATAGCCGACATACCGCTGCAGCAGGTCAAACTCGGGCTGCGTTACCTCGAACCCCGGCAACTCGCGCTGCTCGGCCATCAATCCGCTTGCGGTTCGATAGACCGGGATAAGCAACTGCCGCTTCCCGGCTTCCTCATTCCGGAACAGGGTCAACAACTGCCGTTCGCCCGCTCTCGCCTCATTCTTCAGGTGTTCAATCACCTGCTGCAGGGCATCCCGATTCGTGCCCATCACAAACAGAGTCTCCAGCGCCTGCGCATCATCCTGAATCTGTCCATAGACGCCTTTCGCAAGCAGTCCGGCGTTGTTGAGGAACCTCAGCCGCTGGCGTCTGCCCTCAAGCGGCTCAATCCTCACGCCCCGGCCGACCGATTGCAGGATGAACTTCCGGGCGTCCGTGCCGACCCCGATGTTGATGAAGTTGGCGACATTCGGCCGATTCGAGTCCCAGCCCTCATAGAAGCTGCGCGACCCCATCAGGATGTTCACCTCTGAGTCAGGCGCATTCAGCCGCTCGAAGTAGCTCTCATCCTCGTGGCGGTCGGTCACGTTATACCCGTCCAGTTCGTCCTTGAGCCAGCCCGAGACGTCGCCAATCTTAATCAGGGCAAATGGCCGCTCGCTGGTCTTCAGCTTGAATGCCAACTCCTGCCGGTTCGAGGGCCTGACCAGGACCTCAATCTCACCCGGAGAACTCGCGTTGAACACGAGCTTCAACATGTCCTTCGGTTTCAGTCCGCGCAGCACGTCTTCCTGTACCGAAACCACGCTGTCGCTCTCGAACACCGGCGCAGGCCGCTGGCTGAGTTCGTCCAGCAGTTCCTTCCTCGCGACCTGCCAGACACTGTCCGCTACTTCGCCCTTTCCGGCTCGCTCCAATTCCCGGAAGAACCGCTTCAGGTCCGCGTCCTCGGTGTTCACGGAATTGACCAGGGTCAGGAGCAGCGGCCGGTGGTACATCTTCGGCTGTCTTGTCCTGAGTCGCGCGCCCAGCTTCATGCAGTAGGCAAGGAGCATCAGCGACTTGAGCACAATCTTCTGCTTCTCTTCGCCGGTATAGTCGTCCTGGTCCCGGAACGCACGGAACTCCTGTTGCAGGATGGCAAGATGCTTGCCGTACCCGGCCTGCGTGAACCGGGCCAGGTTGAAGTCGCAGACCGTGGTCGCGATGTCGCGCTCGTCGGTGAACGTGGCCGAGAAGTTGAACAGAAAGCCGTTGCGGGCGAGTATCGAGTAGATGTGCTGGCGCTTGGAGTCTTCCTTGTCGCCCTTATGCGCCTCGTCGAGCAGAACGTACCACTTCCCGTTGTCGTCATAGTTGCGGAAGTCTATGATGCGTTCCTTCTGCTCGTCGCTCAGGTTATCCGACCGGTAATAGAAGACCGTCATCTCCCGCGCGCCGAAGAGCGACGGGCTCTCCCGCTTCGCCTCAGCATATTCCTTCAATTCCCGCAGGCGGACGTACAGGTCATTGCGCGCGGAGTTGAACTCCTGAACGTGGCGCTTGAGCTGTTCAATCAGGTCCTCCCGGTGCGTCAGCACAAGGATGTCATTCGGCGGAATCTCGCCGGCCAGAATCAACCCGCGCAGGACTTCGATGAGCTTGACCAGCACCAGCGTCTTGCCCGAACCGGTCGCCATCCAGAAGCACATCCGATTGACGATGCTCTCAAACGGTATCTCGCCCGCCATTCCCGTTCCCCCTCCGGTTCTCCCTCTCCCTTGACTGGGAGAGGGCCGGGGTGAGGGTGACTCTGTGTCATAGTAATCATCGAGCAACTGCCGCAGCCGTCGTCCGAGCCGGGCCAGCGTCAAGTTCATTCCGGCCGGCAGTTCGTTGTCCTGATACCACTGGTAGAACCGTCGCTTCCGCTCAAGGTTCACGTCCAAGCTCTCGTCGCGCTGGTAGCCACCGAACTCCTCGTAGTACTTCCACAGCGCGACCACGGCCGACGCGACCGCCTGCTGCTGATAGTCCCAAAGCTGCTTCTGCCGCGAGAAGCTCTTCAGGTCAAACGAACTCCAGTTGGCCGGAAGGGACTGATATGACAGACCTTCGATCATGTCCTGAAGGAGAGTTCGGGCCACGATCCGGCTAGCCTTCCATCAGCGCCAAGACGCTGGCCTTTGGAGGATGAACCCGTCTGCCTTGCGCACGCTGTCTGGAAACCTCGACTTGCGCAGGTTGGCTCTGCCAATCATGAATGAATGGCTCGCTACATTGCTGAGGGCAAGTGACTGCCGACCGGGAGGAAAGGCCACGACCACCCTCTTCTCGGCGAAACGCCTGGGGATGTCCTTCACTACGTCGGCGAGGTCGCTGTCCGCTGAGACAAGCAGCGCCACGTCAAATGCGTCGCTGTACGCATCATTCAGCAACTCGGCAGCGAGGTTCACATCCGTCTTCTTCTCCTCGTGGGTATGCCAAATGGCGCCGCACCTGAAGCACTGCACCTGCTTCTGCAGGTAGTGGCCGTAGAAGATGCGCAGATTCGGAAGCGTCAGAAGGGCTTCGAGGAACGTCGTCTGTCTTCTATTCTTGTCCGGGTCGGCTCGTGTCGAACTCACGAGTGCCGTGAAGTACTTCACCACAACGAGTTGCTGGTCGGCAGGTAGCAGCAGCCGCGTCAGCTCCGCCAGGTTGAGCCAGTAGTAGCGCTGCCAACCCATTTCCTTCAACCCGTAGTATAGGTTGAACCCGTCTATGTATGCTATTACGCGGTCAGCCACAGGGATTCCTGCTGCGTGACGGCCAAACTTGACAAGAAGTGCTGGCAGGCTACCATAGAACGCATTGCACCTCCAGAGATAGCATCTCTGGACTGACGCCCCTCGCGGGGCGTTTTCTTTTTGGACGCCACAGCCTGCTGCTGATAGTCCCAAAGCTGCTTCTGCCGCGAGAAGCTCTTCAGGTCAAACGAACTCCAGTTGGCCGGAAGTGACTCATACGGCTTGCCCTCGACCATGTCTTGGAGCAGTGTACGAGCCATTGACTTGGTCTATTGGACAACGGCAGCCCGAGAGCTGACGTGCCGTGTTACTAGGTCAGGGCGCACTGACAGGTCATCACGGTGGCCAAACACGCCGGAGTTACTGTGTTCCTTTCCGGACCCGAGCGAGCAGCTCTTCAAGTCGATCAGACGTTGCGTACAGGGCCACTTGATAGTGATAGCTTTGAGCGGCACGTACGCATTCCCCAAAGGACGGTTCAAAGCTGTCTGCAGACAAGTCCATGAAGGCCTCCGCGCGCTTGCGGGACGAACCGCCTTTTGCCCAGAAGTGAGCGAGCAGTCCGAGCAGCTCGTAGGACTTGCCGGCGACCAGGTTTCTATCTCTCTCCTCCAAGGACTCCAGCTGGCTCAGCGCGGCCAGAGCGATGAAGAAGCGATCCGTTCCCAGTGCCGCCAGCCCCAAGTCGAATGTCGCACTCCGGTCATTTCCTAACGACTGAAGGAGTGCAAAGGCGGTGCTGTCAGAGAGGTAGGTGCTGGCGAAGGAGCCAAGCCGACCGATGGCTCTTCCGGCCTCAACGCTATCTCTGTCCGACACGGCGCTGGCGCCACGCTGCCGGATGGAGGCAAGAATGCTGCACCCGGCTGTCAGGTTCGGGTCACTGCCAGGCCGATCTCTACTGCTCAACGTAGCTTCTATTCCGCGGATAACTTCCACCAATTCAGCCCCGGTGTAGCGCTTCGAAGACTGCACCTGTACGGCAATTGCAGAGAAAGAATCGAGCACTCGGTCCTTCTCCTCGCCAGCAGTGCACCACGCGCCCAGCACAGCTAGGTCCATCAGCCTCCATTCGGCTAGCTCGCCTGTTCTTGCGAATCCCCGAACGGAACTCCGACATATTCGCTCAGCCAACCCCTCCGGTGAGCTCTGCAGCATTATTCTGACCCACGGAACACTGATCAGAATGACGACGCCCGTCACCATTGCTGCCCCTGCACATCCCCAGGTCTTTCCTGCGAGGCAGCTGTTGGTCGGGTTCAGGAGCCAAATGAAGGCGAACGACGCAAGCACCGACGCGGATACAGCAAAGAGGACATACTCCCACGCTTTGACGCCCTGCCGTTGAGCGACTCGTCCGATCTCTCTAGGCAGAGACAACTGGTAGATCAACGGGGGCATGCCGAGTGCGAACACGAGTAGCGCGATGAGAATCTGGACATAAGTTGTGACCCATGCCTCATTCAGCTCGGGCGGCATCTACGGCGTCTTCCTTGAAGACGAGTTGTCCAAGATCCTCTCTATCATGTCAACCACTGCCGTGTAGGGTAGTCCGGCCTTCTTCTGCACGTAGCATCTGATACCTAGTTGGGCCAGACGGTCGGCGACTTCAGATTCGCCCTCAACCGTCAGGACACCGAACCGGGCTGGCACGACCCAGGCCGGTCGTGACTCTAGCTTTAGCGCCGCCGCAGCGGGGTCGAAGAGAGCCTCGAGCAGCCGGAGCCCAAGCCTCGCCGGGGACTTACTGGCGCCGTAGGCGTTCCAAAGGTCGCTCCATTGTTGATCGGTGCCGGGAGGTAGGCGAATGTCCACGATCACGACGGAATACTCTTCCGACAAGAGGCAGCGGACGCCCTCGGTCGCATCAACAGCGACTGTCAGGTGGTAGCGGCCACTGGTATAGATTGGGGCGGCCATGATGGAGAGGGTTGTGGTCAGCTCGTCCTCAATCCAAAGCACTCTATGTCGCATCACTCACCTTGTCTTGGTCTAGTGGTAGCCAAAACGCGACTTTCGTCAAGAAGGGCTGCTTATAGTAATCCGGCGAGTCGCCATCCGGTCCAGTGGGCGACGCAGGCCGGCTCTCAACGAAGACGCCGCCTTGATGGACCCGCGCGACCTGCATTGCATCGGCCAATCCGACTCCCGTCCCGAGTCGTCCCATGTCCCCTGACAACCGACCGCGATATCCAACCTGGAAGATCAAGCCTCGCTCTATCTCCTCTTTCGGTATGGGTACACCCCAGTTCACGAGTTCAATCAGGACTCGCTCTCCTTCTGACCTAGTGGATACCGTCACCCAAGGAGATTGCCCGACGGAGCGGGCCCAGCTGTACTTGATGGCATTGTTCAGAAGGCTCGACAGCGCGCGGACTACATCTCTCTCCGCTACCTCCACTTTCGCCTCGGGGTCTGAGATATCATAACGTACGGCGACGCAGCGATTTCTAGCGAACTCCTCCAGATTCTGGGCCGTGCGTTGTATCAGAGTCCCAATTCTGACGAGTGACCTTCTCCTATCAGGATTCACTCCGGAGACCACGTACTCCCTAAACAACAGAATCTGAGTATCCATATCGACAATGGTCCTGTCCGTTCGGTGCAGTGTGATGAAGTTGCAGATACGAACGATGCGCCCCGCTTGCGCTCGAACTCGCTTCAGTGTGTTGTGGACCGGCCCCTTGACGCGAATGCTGCCGCAGACCTTAATGATTTCGAAGGCTGCTTCTCGAGCAGCCGGAACTCGGAACTCAACGAGGTGTATCTCGTTCAACTGAACGACTAGCTCCTGGAGTCCAACCAACTGAGTTCGACTCGCCTCGGATAGCACGGCTGGTTCGGCTGCGGACAACGCCTCCAGCAGGTCCGACAGCGAACCCGCTAGCGTCCGAACTGGTTTCTCCAAGATGCCAGATATCTGTTCCTGCGTGGGTTCACTAGTGCCATCGAAGGGGTCGGTACCGACTGACCTGCACAGGGCCTGAAGCGAGTTTCGAACACTGAACAGTGTTGATGAGAAACCATGCAACAGGCCGCCTATGTCCGCTCGGACGGTGTCCAGGAAATCCCTGAGTGCTGCCTCAGATGTTATGTCGCGAACTACCCCAACCCGTCCTGTCACCATGCCATGTCTGTCCCTCACCACTTGGCTGCTGACTTCGATGACCTTCTCTTCACCCGTCCTCGTCTTCACCCGGAGAGGAAAACCCACGAGTGGCTTCTTCGCTTCGTCCTGGCTCGCAATGGCGGACAGAAGCTTCTCGCGTTCGTCTGGAAGCGAGTACAGTCCTTCTACATTCAAGCCTACGGTCTCATCCTCACTCTTGTAGCCGAAGATCTCTGCAAATTGTCTGTTGCAGGATCGAATAAGGCTAACGCCCTCGTGCAGCGTGACCATGTAGAACCCTACGGGAAGAATCTCAATTAGCGTCTGGTATCTTTCCTCTAGGGTAGAGGCAGCAGCATGTGAGTGGGACTCATCTCCCGCCGTCTCTTGGTTATCGACGTCTGGCTTCTGCGGCACTTTCACCACCACACCATCGGCCTGATGAGCTTGAAGAACTCGAAGTCTTGTTTGGTCAGGTCTATGACCGTGCCGTCTTCGAACTCGACCGAGTCCGGCTTTACGCGCCGGATGCGCTTGCCGGTCAGGTTCGAGAGGGTCTCGGGCAAGTCGATGCCCTTGTACAGCCGCGATGAGTCAACCTGCACCTTGTTCTTCTTGGTATCGACCTTGACCGCGTCGAGCAGCTTCCGGTCGCGCAGAAAGACGTACTGGTTGTACGGGTCCTGGTACGGATCGTCGAACAGGTCTGCTTCCTCGTACTTCGCCCGGCGCAGACAGTCTTCGTACTGCTCAAGCTGGAAGTATTTCACGAAATGGCTGATGCCCTTTCCACCTTCTGCCTTCCCGTCCTTCCAGTCGCTACAGAACGCGAGCTTCTTCACACGGGGAAGTATGATGTCGTCAAACGAGTCGTCCATCTCGACCAGAACGTACTTCCGGTGCCCGCCGTCCGAGGAGTTCTGTTGCATGACAGCAGATGCAGTCGTACCGGTTCCAGCAAAGTAGTCGAGCACAATGGACTCGTCACCTCCGGCGAGACCGACAATTCTCCTAATCAGGCGACTCGGCTTTGGTGTTATGGCCGATCTGGGTTCGTCGACGAATAGACAGCGCAACTCCCGCCGTGCTTCTTGATTGTCTCCAGCTTCTTCTCGTGGCCACCATGTGGACGGCACGATGCCTTCCGCGACTTCTGTCCTGAACTTCTTCACTCGTGGGAAGTTCAGGTGGTCGTCGCCCCACCATACACGGTTGTCCTTGATAAACTTCTCGAACTCGGCCTTCTCGAAGAGCCAAACCCTGCGCTTTGTCGGCCAAACGGCCTTCTTTGTATACGGGTTCGTCACGCTGTAGTACAGGTTTGGACGTTCATCAGCCGTCTTGTTGCAGGTGGCATCTCCCGAGCTCCATACCCCGCGGGGATCATTGTCCGGATTCGAGTATCGGCTCTCCTGTTCTTCCCCGCGAGCGAAGAAGCTGCGCTGCCAGCCTCTTGGGTCGTCTCTTGATGACTTGGCCCTCTTCGCGTATAGAAGCACGTGGTCGTGCATGTCGGACAGATTCACGGCATCGTTCTGGGGCGACTGTTTCTTCTGCCAGACGATGTTCGCTATGAAATTGTCTTCGCCAAAGAGGGCGTCAAGCATCAGACGCAAACGAGGCGCCTCGATGTCGTCAATCGTCACGAACAATGCCCCTCGGTCATCGAGGAGGTGCCTTGCCAAGCCGGTGCGGTCCGCTACCATGGAGAGCCAGCTCGCATGCCTGTACACATCCACGTAGGCGAACTCGTCGTTGCCGGTATTGTAGGGCGGGTCTATGAAGATGCACTGGACGCGGTGCTGGAATCTGCTCATTAGCGTCTCTAGCGCTTGGTAATTCTCGCTCTTGATGAGCCAGCCGTCGAGTTCGTCGTCGAGGTGGTCGAAGAGGCCAAGAATCTCAAGCTCAAGGTCCTTGAAATGCTTTGTGTCGAATGGCAGGAACCGCCACTGTTTGGCCGGCACCTTGCCGTCCAGTTCCGAATCGAGTATCTGCGTCTTGCGGAAGTCGTCGCCGACGATGCCGAGGTCGCGCCATTCCTGAATCTGCGCCTTCATGCCGTCGTGCTTGAGCAGGCGTTCGACAAGACCGATGTCCTTTGCCGCGATGCGGTCGAGGGTGATGACGTAGTTGGAGTTGAGCACGAACTTGGGCTTGTTCCAGATGCTCACCAGTTCGTCCTCGAACTGGCTGATGAAGTTAATGACCTTGAGCGCGATGTCCTTCAGGACCTGCAACTGCTTGATGCGCTGTTCGGTCCACTCGCTCTCGCCCGAGAAGACGTACTGGAAGAGCCAGAGGTCGAACTGCTCTCGCAGGAAGGCCTTGGCGTTCTTGTTGATGAAGTAGTCAACCTCGCTCTGCCGCTCGAACACGCGGAACGCCCGCTCGACCGCTTCTTCCTTCACCTCGACGCCGAGCTTGTGCAACTGGCGCATGATGTCGTCCAGCTTGGTCTTCCGGCCCTTTTCTGAGTAGGCCGTCGCGAAGACCAGAGCGCCGTCCTCGCGCTTGCTCGTGAACTCGTAGACCAGTTCCCGCTTCTCGTTGGACCGCTTGTGCTCGAGGGTCGAGGCGTCGAAGAAGAACTTGCGGTCGTCTACTTCGACTTCAAGGCTGTTGAACAGCCGGTCGGTCTTAACGTAGTAGAGCATGTTGGTCTTCCAGAAGAGCACAACGTCCCGGTCGTCGGTGTAGACCTTCTCGTAGATGTTCTTGTGGGCCGGGGTGTGCTGGAAGTAGATGGACCCGCTCGGGCTGAAATAGCGGTGGAAGAAATCGTAGAGCTTGTCGAACAATTCCTGCCGGAAGCCAGGGAAGGGCTTGAGCGCGGCTTCGAGGCAGCATGCAGTAGGCAGTACACAGCACACAGGCATCAAGACGACGGTCCTTTCGCGCCAGCGACTGACGCTATCAGGCCATGGAGCATCTTGGCAATCTCCTCGGCGGCCTCGGCCATGTCGCGGTTGTCAGGCATGTATCCCAAGTCCTTTGAGAGAATCAGGTAGTAGCGCAGCTCTTCGAGCGAGCCCTGCGCGATGTTGTAGAAGTTGAGCTTGTCCCGGACCCCGCGCTTCTTGAAGCCTTCGGCGAGATTGGCCGGGACCGAGACCGCGGCTCGTCTCATCTGCGAACTCAAGCCGAATCGCTCCTCAGCCGGGAAGCTCCCGGTGATTCGATAGACCCGCAGCACCATCTGGTGCGCCTTCTGCCACACCAACAGGTCCTCAAACCGCGCTATCTTCTCAGCCATTCGTCCTTATTCCCTGCATACTGCATGCTGTATGCTGCATACTCCCTCAGCATGGCTGAAGGGGGCGCCGCCCGGAGCGGCTAGACGGGGCTGAAACCCTGAGTCGCTTCGGTGACAGGCGAACCACTTTGAACCCCGATGCCTTCTGCACCGACCGCAAGTCGGCGCAGATGGCTTTGAGGTCGCCCCGGAACTGCCGTGTGTGTTCCGTTCTGTGCTTTCTGACTTCTTCGACAATCGGGTCCTTCATCAGTGTACCTCCAGCAATTCATCCGGCGAGCAGATTTCCGGACAACGGTATCCTTCATCTTCGACTACCTGACGCACCTTCTCACGCGTAAATGGGTTGTTCAGATGGGCGAAGTTCCAGGTCAGGAAGACGTCCATGCCGTTGATGGCGGCGATGGCAAGGTGGAGAGCATCCTCCGGATTTGCTTTCGGCACTGACCCGCACGAGACCATCCGCTCGGCCAACTTGCGCGCGGCATCGTCGATGTCAAGCATCCTGAGCGGCTTGACGACGCCAAGCCTCACTCGGGCTTGCTCAGGGTCCCCTCTGCCCGCCTCCTCGTACACCAGCGCCGAGACATAGACCTCGTAACGACCGGCCAGCCTGGACCAGAATTCGCGCGTGGCTTCCTGGTGCGCAGCAATGAGAAGGTCTCGGCTGGGTCGGGCAGCGAAGTAACTGACTACCGTCGTCTCGACGTAGACTCGCTTCTTCATTCTACCGACAGGTTAACAGGAGACACCGGGAAGTCAAGGTCGCTGCGAAAACCCCTGTATGCTGCATGCTGTATTCTGTATGCCGGAAACCGGCCCTCCACCTTCGCGCCGACGAACAGCTCCCTCAGGGCGTCGTAGAAACGCTCCTGGCTCTTGTCTGCCTTGGCCGCCGCGTTCACAGCCAAGGCAGACCTCCAACAGCGTGTAGCGACATGCGTCAGAATGTTAGTCTTGCGCTGTCCATAGTCAAGCATGCGTTGCACAGGGGTCAAGTAACACGAAAGAAAAGGCACAGGTGCAAGACTGTGGGCTGTTGCAGGTCCTGGAGCGCGGGCTGGAGCGATGGCTGTTGCGAGACGAGGACCGGGTGCTGTTGCAGGCGCTGGGACAAGGGCTGGCACGGCGGCTGCTACGAGATGAGGGCCGGGTGCTGGCGCGAGGGCTGGAACGATGGCTGTTGCGAGACGATGACCGGGCGCTGTTGCGGGTGCTGGAACAAGGGCCGGAGCGGCGGCTGTTGCGAGATGAGGGCCGGGTGCTGTTGCGGGCACCGGGACAAGGGCTGGAACGATGGTCGTTGCGAGTCGAGGGCCGGGCGCTGTTGTGGGTGCTGGAGCGAGGGCTGTATAGAGGGAAAGGCCTCCCCGGATAGTCCAGGGGACGGCAGGGTCAAGTCCGGATTTTCCTGTAAATTCCCATCTCAGGCTGACATCTTTTGACCGGTAGTCTGAGGGCCGGGCTCCGTCTTTCGATCCACTGCCAATCCCAGTATCCGCCGGAGCGTGTCTAACTGCTCGAGCTCCGTCTCGCTGAACTTCACCCGCGCCCAGTTCTCGCTGGCTCGTATCAGCGCGGCAAACACCAGTTTCAGACAGGGCTTC
>JAPLUO010000309.1 GCA_026397595.1 Caldifarciminota bacterium | reverse complement strand
AATGGCGTTGCTGCGGTCCTATCACCAGCGCGGGCGCGACCTGAAGGACCTGCTGGACAATATCGAACCCTGAGGGGGCGACCCCTTATCATCACACCACTATCCCAAACAACCGGTTTGCAGCTTTCGATTTCTCTGCTGGCTGGCCCGACTGCTTGACAAGCGGGAGGCGCGCGCTACAATTGCCGCCGCCCAGTGTCTACTTTCCACGGCGGAATCCATCCTCGCGAAGACAAGGAAGCCACCGAACACAAACCAGTCGAGCGGCTTCCTCTGCCTGCGCGGGTCTATATCCCTTTGTCCCAGCACGCGGGCGCGCCGTCCAAGCCGGTCGTGAAGAAGGGCGACACTGTAAAGACCGGCACGCTCATCGGCGAACCGGGCGGCCGCATCTCCGCCGCGACCCACGCCTCGATTTCGGGCACTGTCGCCGACGTTGCTGATTTGCCGCACCCGCTGACCGGCCGGCGCGGCCCGACTGTAATCATCGACTCGGACGGAACCGACACGCCCGACGACTCGATGAAGGAACGCGACTATTCATCGTTCACGGCCGAACAGGTAATCGAGACCATCCGGCTCGCCGGCATCGTCGGCATGGGCGGCGCGGCATTCCCGACCTTCTTCAAGCTCACTCCACCCAAAGAGAAGCCGATTGACACGCTGCTCATCAATGGCTGCGAGTGCGAGCCGTTCCTGACCGCGGACCACCGGCTGATGCTGGAACATCCGGCCGAGGTTGTCGAAGGTGTGGTCATCATGGCCAGGGTCCTCGGCGTGAAGAACGTCATTATCGTGATTGAGGATAACAAGCCCGATGCGGTGAAGGCCATGACCGCGGCGGCCGCGTCGACCGGCTTCAAGGTCAGGAAACTCAAGACCAAGTACCCGCAGGGCGCGGAGAAGCAGATCATCAAGGCCTGTCTCAAACGCGAAGTGCCGTCCGGCGGCTTGCCCATGGACGTCGGCTGCGTGGTGCAGAACGTCGGCACCGCGCTGGCGGTGCGAGATGCGCTCCGCCTTGGCCGGCCCTTGTACGAACGCGTGACGACGGTCACCGGCCCCTGCATCAAAGAACCGAAGAACCTGCGCGTCCGCATCGGCACGCCGGTCAAAAGCCTGATAGATTTCTGCGGCGGCTATTCGGCCGAACTCGGCAAGCTCATCATGGGCGGCCCGATGATGGGCATCGCGGTCAGTTCCGACGACGTGCCGGTCGTCAAGGGAACCTCCGGCATCCTGGTCCTCGACCGCGCCGCCACGCTTTTCGAGGAGCACGACTGCATCCGCTGCGGCCGGTGCATCAAGGCCTGCCCGATGGGCCTGGCGCCGCTCCGGCTGAACAACCTCATCCGGCGCGGCCGGATCGAGGACGCTAAGACCGAACACGTCAAAGACTGCATCGAATGCGGTTGCTGCGCCTGGGCTTGCCCGTCCCGCATCCGGCTGGTCCACCAGTTCAAATACGCGAAGTCCGAAATCGCGGCGATGGAGCGTAGGCAGTGAGCGCGGAACGCAAGGAATCTCCGGCTTTGGGGACAGTCCCCGTGCGGGGACAGTCCCCCTCAACCTCAACCTCGACCTCAACCTCTCCGCTCGTGGTCGCCGCGTCCCCGCACGTCCGTTCCCAAGCCACGGTCGGCCGCATCATGTGGCTGGTGGTAATCGCCCTGCTGCCCGCGCTCGGCGGCTCGGTCTGGTTCTTCGGCCCGAGGTCACTTCTGCTCGTCGCCCTCGCGGTTGGCTCTTCGCTTCTCTTCGACGTGCTGGCACAGAAGGCGTTCGGCCGCAAACCGACCCCGCTTGACGGCAGCGCGGTCATTACCGGCCTGCTCATAGCCTACAACCTGCCACCCGGCGTCCCACTCTGGATGCCGGTCATCGGCGCCGCCTTCGCCACCATCGTGGTCAAGCAGTTCTTCGGCGGCCTCGGCCATAACTTCATCAACCCGGCCCTCGCTGCCCGGGCGTTCCTGATGGTCTCCTGGCCCACGCAC
>JAPLUO010000321.1 GCA_026397595.1 Caldifarciminota bacterium | reverse complement strand
GCAGCACCGGCTTGATCTACTGCCCTATTATTTGAACGCCGCCGCCCGAACCCGGCAGCCCGGCCATCGCCCGGGTGGCGTCGGCTGCGCGCTCCCGGTCGTCCAGCTTGACGTACAGCCGCGCGGCCTGGTCCAGTCGCGACCGGGCCGCTTCAGTCTCTCCCGCTGCAGCCAGCAACCGGCCCAGTTCCAGCAGGCACTCCGCCTGCCCCCGCACATCACCCTCGGCCTCGTGCATTTGTAGTGACCGCTGCAGGTTCTCTCGCGCGAGCCCGGCGTTGCCCAGGACCATGTTCACTGCGGCCATCTCGAACAAAGACCACGCCTCGGTCTCCGCGTCACCGACCGAATGGGCGAGCCGCAACCCGTCCTCGAGCCGGGACTTGGCTTCATCCGGCCGCGACTGGTGCCTGAGGGCCACGCCGAGGCCGACCTGGTCACGTGCCTGTCCCTGCGTGTCGCCCAGCTTCTTGTGCAGTTCGGCGGCGGCCTGCGCCGCGGCCGTGGCTTTGGGCCAGTCGCGCTCCGCGGCATGGGCCATGGCGGCCTCGGTCAGCGTTGCCGCCAGGATCCCGTCCTCCCCGAGCCGCCGGGCCAGCGCCTGTCCCCGCTCCAGCCTCTGCATGGCCTCAGTGGCAAGACCGGCAGCACGCTGCGCCTGAGCAAGGAATAGCGACACCCATGCCTCGGCCTTCTGGTCCGCCAGTTCATCACACAGGGCCAGCGCGTCGGTCAGAGACTTGATTGCGTCATCGGCCCGGCCGAGACGAAGCAGCGCCCGGCCGATTCCAGTCAGATCGTGACACAGATCCCGCTTCCTCACGTCCTCGCGGTCAAGTTGCGCCGCCTCCCCGAACATTGTCCGGGCCGATTCAAATGCGCCTTGAGCCAGACAGTGCTCGGCCATCTGTTCGAGATTCCGCGCCTGCAGAAGCCGGTCCCCGACGGTACGCGCAACGGCCAGAGAACGCTCGTTGTACTCGTGGGCCGCGTCCGATTCGCCAAGCTGCTCATGGATGAGGGCCAATTCGTAGAGCAGCCCTGCCTGCGGGCGCGGCTGGTGGATTTCTTCGTAGAGATGGAAAGCCTGTTCCAGCAGCTCAAGGGCACGCTGGGCATCGCCCTGGACGCGATGGATGACGCCGATTGCCGCCAACCGTTCCGCCTCGCCTAGCCGGTCCTTGACCTGTCGGGCCAGCAGCAGGCCATCCTCGTGGGCGGCCCGTGCCTTGTCCAGCTCGCCCTGCCGGAACAGAACTTCACCTGCGGCCCCGTATTGCCGAACCGCAGCCACCCGGTCCCCGGCCGCTTCCAGGGCACGCAACGCCTGGCGGTGGAAAACCAGCGCCCGGTCAAGCTCCTTTGCCGCCTCGGCCAACTCGGCCAGTCGAACCAGGGCCGCGGCCTCGAGCTCATTCAGGCCCAGCTTCCGGCTCAAACGCACGCAATTGTCAAGATGACGGCCGGCGTCGCGAACCAGGCCCTGCTCGCCCGCCATCACGCCCAGCGCAAGCAGGCTTGCCGCCTCACCGGCCCGGTCCTGCGCCTCCCGGCTGGCGGCCAGCGCTCCCTCAAACTCCACACGCGCTTTCTCGGGCTCGTCGAGCAGCAGCCGGCAGACGCCGCAGAGCACGCGTAGCGCCACGACCTCTGCCCGGCCTGCTTTGGCCTGCGCCTTGGTCCAGCGCTCCCCGGCCCGGTCCCATTCGGCCTGCGTCGCGTGCTTTGCCCCGGCCTCAAACATGTCCGCGACTTCCGGGTCGGCCGCAGTAGGCAGCCCGTCCAGATAAACGAAACCCAGCCGGCGTCGGATTGACGCCAGCCGCTCACGGTGCTTGCGGCCCGCCGCATCTTCCAGCAGCGCCAGCCGGCTCTCCAACCCGGTTGCCCGTGACTCAGCCGCGCGGCGGCCCAGCAGCCAGCCGACAAACCCGGCCCCTGCCGCCGCCACGATCCCGATCACTAACGCGGCAATCACGTGCGCCTCCCGGTACTCTCCCATCGCCGCATAAACGTCCTGCTCCTTTACCGGTAGATGAATCTTAGGAATGGTCTCCGACCCAGCCCAGCTAAGGTTAGGCCAAATCGGCCGCAGGTCAAGCCGGCCGGCCCGGCGGCGGAATCGCTGCCCGGCCAGACAAGAAAAACCTTGACCGTGCATGTCACCGCGCTACAATCGAGCCGCCGTGAGAGGCAAGCGCGGTACGGACAATGTCCGGTGCCGGGCATGCAAGATGTATCAGAAGACCGGAAGAAATCGAGCACAAGGAGGCTCAATGCTGAAAAAGACGGTACTGCTCGCGCTCATCGTCATCGCTGTGACGTTCATGGGAAGCTGCACCAAGGCGACCAAGCTGACCGGCACGCTGATACTGCAGACCGGTCAGTCCGGCGACGTGCAGAACTGCAAGGTCCAGCTCTTCGTGTCCTCAGACCTGACCGGCAGCCCGGTGAAGGAAGTCGCGTCTCAGCAGAACACCACTGTCAACTCGCCGTTCACATTCGACGACCCGGTCGAAGGCTACTACTACCTGATCGCCTGGAAAGACCTGAACGGCGACGGCGTAGTCAGTGACAAGGACATCGTCGGTATCCACGGCGGCACGTACCGGCCGGGCTACGGCGGGTCCCAGGTCACGGTCAAGGACGGCAAGACCACCGACGTCGGCGAGATCGTGATGCTGATCTACAAGGAACTCAAGATCTCGACCTCGGGAAGCCGGTCCGGCGACGGCCTTCAAACCACGTTCACTTACTCGTTCAACTACGATGCAACTCTGACTTCGCTCACCATCTCTTGGCCGGGCGGCGGCGCCGACGCCGACCCGGGCGCGCCGGGCGCCAAGACCGCGGGTACGACCTACACGTCGTTATGGAACGCCGGCGGCGCCGTGATGCCAGCCGGCGTCCACACCCTTGAATTCGTTGGCACGTGGGAAGGCAACACCTTCACTATAATCGTCCCGGTCACGGTCAGCTAGTTCGCGACCGCACAACACTTCCAGGGAGGAGCTACGGCTCCTCCTTCTTCTTGGACCTAACCAGCACCGCCCGCGCCCCGCGTACCCAACAAATCGCCCCGTCCTCGCCGGCAGCATCCTTGATCCGCGTGAATCACTGTCGGGGAAAAGGTCAGGCCGTGCCACCCTCCTGCCTCCAAACTCGGGCGCGCTCCATGCCATCCCTGCCCCATCTGCCCGTCACTCCTGCATTCAGGTCTCTGGTTTCTGACTTCTGACTCCGTCCGCTTTCGCTCCTCAGTCATTTCCCCTTTCCCCTTCGACTCCTTGTTCCTTTCCGGCAGGACTCCTCATTCGTTCCTCTGCCTTTTGACTTCACTGGGGGCGTTCGCTATACTGACCCGCCATGCGAGGATGGCGGAACTGGCAGACGCGCTGGACTTAGGATCCAGTCCTTAACCGGATGGGGGTTCAACTCCCCCTCCTCGCATAAGGCAGCGTTTATCCGCAGATTTCGCAGATTCCACCGATTCTCTCCGGAACCATCTGCGTAATCTGTGTAATCTGTGGACGTACTAACAGGAGTTCTATTTGGATAAGACAGTCCGGTCACCGAAAGAGTGGCTGCGCGAGATTGATGTAACAATTGAGCCCGACAAGCTGAAGACGAAGCTTGAGGATTTACTCGTCGAGTACAAGGAAAAGGCGCTGGTCCCGGGCTTCAGGAAAGGCAAAGTCCCGCGCTACATACTTGAGCGCCGTATCGGCGGTCAGCTTGAGACCGCTGCCGCTGAGGAACTCGTCGAGGACGCGGTCAGGGAGGTGCTGACCGACGACGCTTTCAAGCCCATCACCCAGCCGCGGTTCACCAATCTCGAAATCGCGCCGGACAAGACCATCCGGTTCCAGCTCTCGTTTGAGGTAGTTCCCGAGTTCCAGTTGAAGGACTACGTCGGCCTCGCGCTCAAGAAGGAAGAGCCGACCGGGTTCGACGCTGAGTTCGAACGCCGGCTGCAGGAATTGCGTGAGAAGTGTGCGACCTTCAAACCGATCAGCCGGCCGGCCGAGAATCACGATTTCGTTGTGGTTGACTACAAGACATTCGTCGGCGACGCCGAAACGGGCAAGCCGCGCACGAACGCGATGATGGAACTGGGCGACGCGATGAACTCGGCCGAGGTCAACACGGCGCTGGCCGGCGTCCGGCCCGGCGAGGAGCGCACCGCGACAACAACGTTCCCGGCCGACCACTCGGACAAGAACCTTGCCGGCAAGACCCTGACCTATAGGTTCGTGGTCCGCGACGTGAAAGAGCGGATTCTGCCCGAGGTGAACGAGGAGTTCGCCACTGACCTCGGTTTCGAGAGCATGGACAAGCTCCGCATTGAGATAAATGAGTCGATTCTGGCCGACCGGCACCGCTTGACCCAGAACGGGTTGAAGAACCAGGCCTTTGACTTCCTTACCTCCGAGCACCAGTTCGAGCCGCCCGAGTCATGGGTCGAGTCGTCGCTCGACCGCCTGCGCACCCAGTACAATCTCCCCGAAGACGATGCAACCCGGGAGAAGCTGATGCCGGTCGCGCAGAAGTGGACGAAGTTCGACTGCATCGTGACGAAGATTGCCGAGAAGGAAAGCATCACCGTGACCGATGAAGAGCTGAAGCAGCAGGCGCAGGAGGTAGCCGAGGAGTCGAAGCGACCGGTTGAAGAGGTCGAGTCGATGCTCGACACCGCGGTCTACAAGAATCAGCTCCTGCGCGAGAAAGTCCTGCGGCTGATTGTGGACAAAGCGAATGTCAGCTAGCCCTGCCAAACCCGAATTCAGATTGCATGCTGAGGAACCGATGGAGGTACCAGTGTTGATTCCAATGGTCATCGAACAGACCGGCCGTGGTGAGCGTGCGTATGACATCTACTCCCGGCTGCTGAAAGAGCGTATCATCTTCCTGGGCTCGCCGATTGACGACAACGTCGCCAATCTCATTGTCGCCCAGTTGCTTTTCCTCGAGGCCGAGGATTCGGAGAAGGACATCAACCTGTACGTCAACTCGCCGGGCGGCGTGGTCTCTTCCGGCCTTGCCATCTACGACACGATGCGCTACATCAAGGCCAAAGTCTCGACCACCTGCATAGGCGAGGCGGCCTCGATTGCCGCGCTCCTGCTCGCCGCCGGCGAGAAGGGCAAGCGGTTCGCATTGCCCAATGCCAGGATAATGATTCACCAGCCTTCGGCCCACGGCATCTCCGGCCAGGCCACGGACATCGAAATCCATGCCCGCGAGATACTGAAGCTGAAGGAGGAGCTGTCGAAGATAATGGCCAAGCATACGGGCCAGCCGCTTGAGCGAGTCATCGCGGATTCGGACCGCAACTACTTCATGTCCGCCGAGGAGGCCAAGACCTACGGCCTGATTGACGACGTCATCGAGAAGCGGAAATGACCACCGGCCCGAAGCGGCGGACGACCCGCAACCGCTGCTCTTTCTGCGGCCTTGAAGCCGGCCCGGAACTGAAACTGGTCCAGGGCCGGACCGGCCGCATCTGCGAGCGGTGCTGCTCGACCGTCTCCGGCCTGTTCCTAGAACAGAAGGGCGCGCCTCCCGTCCGGCCGCCGGCGACGGTGCCCAAGCCGGCCGAGATCAAGTCCTTCCTCGACGAGTATGTCATCGGCCAGGACCACGCCAAGAAAGTCATCTCGGTAGCGGTCTACAACCACTACAAACGGGTCTTCTCGCGCCGGACCGACATCGATGTCGAGAAGTCGAACATCCTGCTCATTGGCCCGACCGGCGTGGGCAAAACGCTGATTGCCGAGACCCTTGCCCGATTCCTGCATGTGCCGTTCTCCATTTCTGATGCCACCCCGCTGACCGAGGCCGGCTACGTCGGGGAAGACGTCGAGAACATCCTGCTGCGCCTGATCCAGGCGGCCGGCGGCGATGTCCGCCGGGCCGAGACCGGCATCATCTACCTCGACGAGATTGACAAGCTGGGCAGAAGAAACGACTCGCCCTCGATTACGCGCGACGTTTCCGGCGAAGGCGTCCAGCAGGCGCTGCTCAAGATCCTGGAGGGAACGATTGCCAACGTGCCCCCGCAGGGCGGGCGCAAGCACCCTGAGCAGCAGTACATTCCGGTCAACACGAAGCATATTCTCTTCATCTGCGGAGGGATGTTCGATGGTCTTGAGCGGATTGTCGAGCACCGCCTCCGGTCAAGCACACTCGGATTCGGCGCGGACATCGCCGAACGCAGGCAACGAACGTCCGACGAGTTGCTGCCCCTGGTCGAACCGGACGACCTGATGAAATACGGTCTGATACCGGAGCTGGTCGGACGGCTGCCGGTCGTCGCCGGCCTGCACAGCCTGTCCAAGGAAGCGCTGATTGACATCCTGACCAAGCCCCGCAACGCCCTCACCCGCCAGTTCGCTTTCTACTTCGAGATTGAAGGGGTCAAACTGACCTTCACGCCGGAGGCGCTGGGCGCGGTTGCCGAGGCCGCGGCCGCGCGCAAGACCGGTGCCCGCGCTCTGCGCGCGGTCCTCGAAGAGACGATGCTCAACATCATGTTTGAGCTGCCCTCGCGGACGGACGTTGAAGAATGTATCATCACCGCCGCGACCGTGAAAGCGAAACAGCCGCCCGAGTACGTACCCAGGCGGCTGCAGCGCAAAGCTCTCTAGTCTCTTCCTACCCGACTCCGCCCTTCGCCATTTCCCCTTTCCACTTTCCCCTTCAGGCTTCTGCCTCAAACTGGTCCTTGCTCGCCCCGCACACCGGGCAGACCCAGTCCTCGGGCAACTGCTCGAATGACGTTCCCGGCTTGATGCCGTTGTCAGGGTCACCCGCGGTCGGGTCGTAGACGTACCCGCAGACCGCGCAGACGTACTTCTTCATCTTCTTGCTCCTTTCAGCAATCTCAACGCTCTTGGTGGCTGTAGTCGCCGCATAGGTCGGCGCATTCTTGCCGGTCTTGCCACCCTTGACCTCATAATAGTAAGCGTAGGTCAGCGGCGCGCCCGGCCGTACCAACTCGCTTGCGACCACGTCCGCGATGAATATCGTATGTGAGCCGCAATCGACCGCGGTCCTCACCTTTGCTTCGATCGCTGCCAGTGTGTGCTCGGTCAGCAGCGGGGTGCCGGTCAGCCCGTCCCGGAACTGCGCCTTGGCGAACTTGTCATAGTCACGTCCAGTGTGGAATCCGAATATGCCGATGAACGGCAGCGGCGTGTCCTGTTCCAGCACG
>JAPLUO010000363.1 GCA_026397595.1 Caldifarciminota bacterium | reverse complement strand
GTCTGCTGCTACAACTGACTTTTCTCCTGCTTTTCGTGCCGAATCTCATCGGCGAGGTGAAACGGCGACAACGTCTCGTTTTCCCCGCGTCAGCTCGGGGTCGCGTGCCCCAGACCCCCGGTTTCCGGCCGGACTTCTAGGAGCGCGGCCGAAAAGCCACTCGGTCGCAAACGCAACTATTGTGCCAGGCTTGAAGAATCAAGGGTTACGCGATCTCCGGTCTGCCGACGTGCGGCCTCAAACGGGGTTTTCGGCCGGACTCCTAGATTCTAGATTCAAGATTGCAGATTGCGGAAGTGATTTTAGATTGCGGAGATTCGGGTACTTAGCGAGGCGCGTCGCGCGGCATTCGTCCTTTTCGCGGGCTGGACCACGGCCGGCCGAAGGTAGGCGCATGATTTCGAGGCCGAAATGCAGATTGCTCTTGAGAGCGAATGGGACAGCGGGATAGAGAGATCGAGGGATAGAGTGGCGGAGCAATCGAAGTCAGAAGTCAGAGAGCAGAAGTCAGAAGGCAGAAGTGCGGAGTCGGGAACTTGGCGGCCATCGCATTTTCGATTGACGATTGCTGATTTTCGATTGCCGGGCCGGCATCCGAAGCGGTGAGCGGTCGGCGGTTGGCAGGGGTGGACCGCGGCTCAGGAGCTAAGGTCCGTTGGGTCGGAAGGTTAAGAGGAGATACCGCCGGCCCCGAGAGCGGCACGGGGAGCAGCGGTGGGAACGGCACCTACGTCATGGGGTAGATGGTCTCCCCCTGCCTTGAGGATTCCTTGAAGAATGCCGTGAACACCCGGGTTCATGCCCGGATGCGTCGGGCCGTGAAGGACTCCATGACGACGACCATGAAGAGCGGGGTTTCGACGGTCATGCGCCGGACGATGCACGGAACCACGAAGAACGTCGTCTGCCGACACGTCTAGACCTACACGCAGACCGACCTCTGCCGGACCGTTTGTCGGGCCATGTGTCGGACTATCGGTCAGGCCGTTTGTGCGGCCCCTTGTCCGGCCACCAGTGCAGCCGCGTGTGCGGCCATGTGTCGGGCCCGGTGTCAGCCCCGAATCGCGCGACCGGTCAGAATAGCGAAGGCAAGGCGGCGGGCAGAATGGCGGAGAAAGCGGTGGATAGGATGGCGGACGAAAAGGGGGGTCAGATTTCAGTGGCACAAAGGGGTCAGTTTTCAATGGCACGCGACAGCGGCCCGGCGGGCGGACGGGCGACGGAACCGTGCAGAGGTGTTGACATAGTGCGGGGGAAAGTGCTTGGGAGAGGCATTGCCAAAGAACTTGCCCAAGGCCTTAGGAGAGGCTTTGCCAGAGGCCTTGACAGAGAACGTGCCAAGGAGCTTGGGAGAGACCTTGCCAGAGGCTCTGCCAAGGAGCGGGGGAAAGTCATTACCAGAGACCTCGTCAGAGGCCTCACGAGAGACCTTGCCAGAGAGCGGGGCAAAGGCCTTGCCAGAGGCCTGACCAATGAGCTTGGGAGAGGCTTTGTCGGAGAGCTTGCCGAAGGCCTTGGCAGAGGCTCTGGCAAAGAGCCTGCCAAAGACTGGGGGAGAGCCTCCCCCCAACGGGGGTGTCATTTCCAGCGAGTTATGAGCAATGAGCGCAGAGCGCGGAGCTTACAATGACAAGGGAGAGAATACGCTTGATAAGAACACTTATCATGCGTATAATGGCACCGGCACATGAAGAGACCTAAGGACCGGTACGACTGCGATGAGGAGCTTGGCAAGAGGCTGCGCGAGTGCAGGCTCAAGGCAGGTCTGACCCAGCAGAAGCTGGCGACCGCGATGGGCCGCCAGGGTAAGGGCAGTCATCACGTCGCGGGCAGGCTTGAGCGGGGCGAGGTCCCGAACCCCGGTGTCGGCCTGCTGGCCGACTATCTGCGCGCCTGCCGGGCCGGTTTCGCCGACATCCAGGACGTGCTTGACCGATACACGGCGAAGCAGACCGTGGTTGAGGTCGAGACGAGCAAGGCTCTGGCCAAGGTGCGGGAGTTCCTGCCTGCCAAGATAGACCGGGCCGTGGAGCGGTTTGACCGGGGAATCAGGCGCAGGGCAGAGGAGAAGCACGAGCCCTTGCCTCTTCCTCAGGAGCGGGTGAGGCGGGCGCGGAGCTTTGCCCTGTCCCAGGTCTGGGCAAGACGGGTGAGGCGCCGGGTAGTGGACATCATCGAGACCGAGCACCTGCGGCCCGGGCCGGACAACGAGCGGTATCTGCAGAGCTACGCGGTGAGGGTGTGGAGCGCGCTGAACCGGTCCCGGGGCAGGCGCGCGGGCAAGCGTCCGGCCCTGCTCGAGCAGGCGGCCAGGCTTCGTGCCGGCGAAGAGGCGGTGAGACCAGAGCATCTGCAGGCAGTCAGGGATGGGCTGATTGAGTTCTTCGGGCAGGCAGAGATGGCGGGTCAGCTTGACGTGGCACCGCAGTTCGAGCCGGGCGAGACCCAGCCCAGGTACGGGTTCCAGCCAAAGCCGGACCGGCGGCCGGAGCGCGATGCGTGGGACAAGGCGCGTGCAGCCCTGGTCGAAGAGCTTTGGCAGGAGGTCAGTCGGTTGCCGGAACTGGCCGGGCTCGACCCCAGGCGGCTACAGCTTTGGCGTAGCCTTGTGCGTCAGCTCTGTTCCGCTGTTGACCATCACGCGCCGGAATCGGACGAGTGCAAGAGACAGGTCGAGGCGATGGCGACCGATGAGTACTATTCGGCCCGTGGCCGTGCCCCGGCGCTGGTGCGCAGGCTGGCTGTGATCGTCATTCCGCGCTGGGAGGAACTGCGCCAGTCCCTTGGCCCGCATCCGCTCGGCCGCGCTCGTCCGCCCGGGCAACCGAAGTAGCGGAAGGCACAGGATAACTGCGGAAATAGCGGGGAGCGGGACATTGGGCCTGACTCCCGCGTTATTGACAGGCTGATGCCTGTCGCGGGGCGAAAGTCCGCACATAGTGAGCTTCGAATGACCAATCTACGAGGCTTTCCCACAAGCTTCCCAGCGAGCTCTGCGGGATGCCCTGAGCACCCGAGTTGTCAGTTTGCAGTTTGCAGTGGCGAATAGCGGAAGGCGGGAAGCGGCCAGCTACGAGCGGACTCCCGAGAGACCCCTCCATCCGCGTCGGGGTGACGCTTCGCGTCGTCTATGTAATCTGCGGATGGTCCCTCCGGGCCTTGGCGTACTTGGCGGTTATTTGATTTCCGATTGACGATTTCCGATTGGCAATTGGGGCCGCGTGAAGGCGTTACTGCTTTTTCTCGCCCGTCCCTCCAATGACCGGATAGGACTCCGGCCGGTCCGCGTCGTAGAATTGGTAGGGACGGGACAGGATGGAGAAGTAGCTGCGATCAGGCAGGATCGTCATCGTGGTGTCGAAAAACCGGCTGAGGATAACCCGGAACCTGTTGACCGGAGTGACGGAGTCGACGCGGTTTACCTGCCGCCGTCCGGCGCCCGCCCCCAGCCGTCAGTCGAGTTGAGTGCGGAGAACATAGCCGTTGAGCTACCGCCGTCAATATGGCGCTGCTGTATCCCGGACAGAGACGCGGTAGATAGAACCATCGCTGAAGTGCGCGACTTCCTCAACGTCGGCAATCTCCTCCAGTTCCTCGATCGAGAAGAAATACCTGCGCCAAGCGCGGTTGTTGAACCACACGAGGACCGACGCGCTCTCGGTGGGCCAGTGACCGTAAAGGTCGCCCTGGTTGATTTCCGCTCTGAGCGGAAGCTCGCTCGCGTTCACGCGAGCCAGTTCCCATAGAGCGTCCGTGCCGTTGCTGTACACGTGGACATCGTCCTTGGTCGATAGCATCTGTCTGGCGTACGCGACGGTCTCACTCTCGCGCCACATCCTGGTGTTGCAGCCGCCAGCGCCATTCTTGAAGCGACGGGCGGTTGAACGCGCGACGCTCGCGAGCGGAAAGCACAGCCACAGAGCCAGAAGCACCGGCGGAACTCTGCTGACGAAAGCAGTTGTGCGACGTTGGGTCGGACCAAACAGGTATGAACCGACCTTCAGCAGGACCAGAGTAGCAGGGACGTAGATGGGGGAAAGAAGCCGGCTACCAATTTGATCGTACTCCACAGTGCTGGATGTGACTAGCAGCATGATGGTGTAAGTCAACAAGAACAGCACGGCAGGAAGATGACCGGCGAGGACAGCCTTCAGACTGCTTGTCAGTCTTCTTGCTGCAGTTCTCGACGACATGACCCTGATTGTCAGAACGGCAATCCATGCAAGAACGACCAACTCCGAGATCAGTCCGAACAAGTACCATGAGAGCATCGGCTCTACACAGAGAATGACGTTGTTGGTAATGGAGGACGTGGAGGGCCCTCGGGGTCCCGCAAACGTTCCGGTCAGTTGGTGGTTACGCAACAGCCACAGTCCGAGAGGCGCCAGCGAGAGGACCGCGAAGGCGAATGCGCGGGCGAACCGCGCTTTGAAGTTCACCCCCGTCGCGAGCATGGGCGTCAGGACACCGGCAGGAACAAGGGCGACGCCGCTGTAACGGGTTAAGCACGCGAGCGCCGTTGAGAGAATCATGACTGCAAGCGACAGCATGCTGCCGCTGTCCCAGTAGCACTGTGCGGAAACCAAGTAGAGGAGCACGAAGGGGATGAAGAGGCACTCTGACCAAGCCATTGCGTAGAGTTCGGACAGGGGTATGGAGAGCAGCACGGCGCACACACCCATTACGCTGTAAGTAGCGTTCTGCCGGAAACCGGTCCGGAACAGGCGGGCCGAGAGGTAGATGACGAGGGCGAAGAGGGCGGCGTTGACGAGATGCGCGAATACCGCAGGGTCGAGGCCGGTCGCGAACCCGATGAGCGCGAGCAGCATCGGATAGAGGGGCGGCCACGAGACCAGAGGTGCCCCAGTGTGGAAGACAAGCCCTTTCCCCGATACGAGATTGCGCGCAACATCGAGATAGTACACCGAGTCAGGTGAGATTCCGGCTCCGTACTTGGCTGTGGATAGGAGAACAAGCCCAGCTCCTGCCAGAGCAAGGATAGCGACTGCCGCTCTCCAGCGGTGATTAGCACCTTGGGCATCTAGGCCGATGCTCGCATCTTCGGCAAGGGGTGCGGGTTCAAGAACGCTCATGGGGCTTGTTCTCTGACGTCAGGACAGCCGGGGCGAGACTCGGGAATAGGAAATCTCGGGGCACACAGCTCGTCTAATAACTCGACCGGCGCGTGCTCCTGTCGCAGCGCATTGAGTCTGGCATCGGCCGAGAGGACCGCCGTTTGTAGCGAGAACCTTCCGCGTAGTGGTTTTGGGACAAGCTCCCCATTGCTTATTTCACTTCTGTCAAGGCCGTTCGGTCTTCGCGACCATCGCCGAGATAGTAGCAGTCCGTGGTGCGCTGTCAAGGCGGCTGTGTGGAGCTTGTTTGATTATTCCCACCTGGCAGAACGACAGTACCATCTGGGGCGGCTGAGTTAGATGACCGCCATGGATTCTGGGGAAGCAAGCACAGTTCGTTGTCTGGGATAAGTTCTACTCTCCATGTTCCTGGACACTTTGGGGCGGATGTCGGTCTAGCGTTAGGTACCCCAGCACCGAGTACACACCTTCGATGAGGATAAGGAATACTACAGGGAACAGTTCGTAGTAGGCGCGGGTCTCATCGATGTGCCCGAAGAGGAGGGCGAAAGAGAGCAGCGGAACCGCGATCCACAAGGCATCTCTGAGCAGTCGGTGGGTGCGCGGGGACCGGAGGACAGCCACGAGCAGGGCGAACAGGAAGACAACATTCGGCCCGAACGGGACGAGCGGGAAATTCCCAATCTGCCGGAACAACAGTAGGTACTCGGGGCGCATCAGCAGGTGTATGTTCCGGGGGAGTTGCCAGACGAGAAGGTATCCGGTGTTGTGGTTGTACAACGCAGCCAGCCCGGCGCGCACTGCCAGCCAGACGGTTACCTGCAATGCCAGTCGAGCGAGATATCGCCGGTCCGGGATGCGTCTGCGTTCATACAACGCCCATAACAGCGTCAGCAGAATAGCCGTCTCCTTGTTCACGGTTGCGAGCAGGAACACGAGGAGGTACCAGTTCCAGCGGCGCCCGGCGAGCATGAGTAGTCCCAAAGTGAACAACAGCAGATTCGTGAAATCGTAGATATGGCTGAAGACCGCGTACATGCATGGGAGAGTCAGCAGCGCAAGCAAGGGGGCGAAATCGCACGGCATCCCCCTGAGTTCGAGCAAGGTAGCACACAGGCGGCGCAGGGCAAAGGCGAACGCGACGAGCGCCAGGAAATGCACGACCATGGCCAGCAGGAATTCGACTGGGTACTGCTCGATCCAGGACAGCTCAGGACTCGAACTGACCGCGGCGCGGTCTTCGCTGGCGACCAGCGCCTTGGCCGACGAAGGCATCAAGGTCACACCCGCGTGAATTACCCAAGGCACGAGAACGCGCGTGACGAATGGGCGTTCTGCTCGACCGTAGACCATGTCGCCGAATTCCGCCCGTTTCCCTCCGACCATTCCGGGCCAGCGGACTGACTCACTCAACGCAAACAGCGCTCCAAACGAGTAGAGAGCAACGATTACTAATGCGCGAACATAGCGACGGACGGCGCGGCAACGCGCGGGCTTGCCACGGAGGTTCTCACGGGGGTCAGCCTGCATACGTCTCCTTCGTCTCGAGGACCACGGAGTTGTCGGTTGATGCAGCCTCTGCCGCGATAGCGCCGGCAGGCAGTGTGCGGGTTCTGATTCCGCGCCAGGCCCCGGCCATGTGGAACGGCGTGATGTTGCGCTTGAGGCCGAGCACGCGGTTCTTGCCGTCGATGAAGATGACTTCCACAAAGGCGTATGGCAGCAGTGAGGTGATTCGGTATCTGGCTAAGTGCTGCCCTGCCGCTTGCCAACCTCGTAAGTCGAGGTATTCTTGTGGCACTTTGGACACCACGCGAGCACTACGCACGGCGAGTCAGACTACCGGCGGTGAGAAGGAGATGACGACCCGTACCCGTCTTCTGCTTCTGGCAGTAGCCGCCATTTACTACGCCGCATGTGTGTGGCGGCCTTCTTTCGTCATAGACGGGACGCGCTACTTCATGCCGGCCGACGATGTGATGATAACGATGTGCTACGGGCGTACGCTGGCCGACGTCGGACAGCTTGCGTGGTATCCCGGCGGGCCAGGCGGCGGTTTCTCGTCCATCCTTTGGGTATGGCTGTCGGCGCTGGCCTGGAAGTTGTGGCCGGTTGTGTCCAGGGCCCCGCTGCTGATTCAGGCGTTCAACGGCGTGGCGTATGTGCTGACCGTGTTCTACGCTATGCGTGCGGCAGACCTGCTCGGTGGCAACCGTGCGGCTACCATCGCGGGAGTCCTGACGATAGCCTGCTGGCCGGTGGTCAACGTGTTCGCGCAGGGATGGGAGTTCTCGATGGTCGCGTTAGGGCTGGTCACGGCATACTACTACTGGCTGAGACGCAAGTGGTGGCTGGTCGCCGCCGCCGCAGCCCTGATTGTCCTGACCCGGTTCCCGCTGCCGACAAACACGCTGGCACTGAAACTCAGCGGCTACCCATGGCTGCTGATGGTAACTCGCGGGGCATGGGTGGAGTTTACCGACCTGCTGCGTCGTGGTCTGCCGCTGTTGTTCTTGACACTCGTGGCAGCGCGGACATGGAGTCGTGAACGCCGTCCGCTGTTGTGGACGTTCCTGGCCGCGGTCCTGTTGTCTGTCGCCGTTGGCGGTGATGCGTGGCAAAGTTCGATGGAAGGAAGCCGCATAGTCATCTCCGCGTTGCCTCTGTTGGCAATCCTCGGTTCTCTAGCCGTAGTAGACGTGACGCGCAATTTTAGCAAGCTACTTAGAGCAATGGTCGTGGCCTTGCTATGCCTGACGTGGGTAAACCCGGCCAAGACTCTGCTAATACACAAGCCGGGGGAAATCCAGTATCAGAGGATGGCTTGGATGGCACGGTGGGTGAGCAACCACACCGAGCGTGACACCAAGATAGCCGTCGCTGCTGCCGGGATAATCCCGTGGATGGCACAGCAGCGGTTGTATGTGGATTTGCTGGGGATGAATGAGGCTACAATAGCCAGGATGCCGGCGCACCGCGCACCGAAGGGTAAAAACCCACTCACATGGTTCTTGCCCGGGCATCTCAAGTTCTCCATGGCTTGGACAATAGAGCATCACGCCCCGGATATGATTCTCCAGGTATGGGCGACTGAGGATTTCCCTGAGGAGCTTGAGGCGACAGCGCGTGACTATCATGTTATCTCATTGACAAACGACACGAGGAACAACGTGCTGGTCAGGAACGACACCAAGAAGGTGAGGCAATAGACAGCGACGGGGTCGTACCAGACAACAACCCCGCTGACAAGGCGGGGTTTCGCCAGACCACGACCGCTAAATGCTTCGACCCTCCGCTGCAGATTGCCCGTCGTACCGAGGAGGAGACCGTCAGCCCTGAAGAAGAGTAGGCGCAGGCAAGAGACATCGGATTGCGGGCGACTGGCAGGTCAGAGTTCAGAGAGGAGGAACCAGAACACGAAGCCGGGAGTCCGAAACTGCGGCGATTCCCGGCATTCTTGGCGTGTCATTCGGGCGTCGGCCTGATTTGGAGACGCCAGATTCCGAGCAGGCCCCAGACAGTGATGATTACGTAGCCGAGTGCCTGGGCCACGATGATGTAGGCCAGTACGCTGCCGCGCACCGATCTAGGTGTCTTGACGGTGAGTTCCTGTTTCAGTTCCCGGGATCTTGGGTTGAGTTCCCGGGGCATCCGGAGTCGGTCAGGTTTGCCGCCCTTTCCCATTTCTCCATATGTATCCTATAGCATACATCCGCCGCCCGCCGAGACGTGTTCTAACTTCCTCGCTCTCAATGTGCTATCCCCGATTTCCCTCGCACACCCTTCCCGCTGCCTTCGAACCAGTTCTGGAATGAGCCTTGAATGGTGTTTTCAAGAGGGCTTGGCGATGAGCTTTGCGGCGGGCTTTCCCCAAGGCCTTCACACCAGCTATGCCGCGAGTTCTGACGCAAGCTTGTTCGGGAGCTTGCCGCGAAGCGATGGCCGAGGTTCTTGCCGGCGCTTTGGACCGAGCTTTCGCCGGTGCTTTCCGGCGAGCTTTCGAGTGAGCTTCCCAAGGAACTGCGCGTGGAGCTACTAACGAGAGCAGGAAATGTTTGTCATTCTGAGGCGTTCGACGCCGAAGAATCTTCGAGTGCAAAGACCCTTCGCTACGCTCAGGGTGACAGGGGTATAAGGGGTGACATCAAGAACTGTCAAACATTTCATGCTCGGCGTAATATGTACGGAGCTTTCCGGTGAGTTTTCAAGGGAGCTTTGAAGCGAGCGAGGTATCATCGAAGGACATGGAAGGGGGAAACCGGGCGCGGGTTCAACAATGAAGTACAATACTTGGGAGGCAGGAAAGCTGAAAGGAGCTATCCCGAGTGGCTATGCACAAACAGTATCGAGATCTGCTGCGCGTCGGGGGCGGCATCCGGGGGAAACCCAGGACACTGGGGCTGTTGAAGAACTCGGCTCGAAGGTAGCCGTGGCGAGTCCGCCGGAGCTGCATGCCTCGCCCGCATGATTCTATGAATGTTGCAGGTACGCTCCTTGCGATCGCCTCACAAGAAGCGCGGTAAAGGCACTTTTTCGACAGCTCCACACTTCCCCCAAGAACCGATATAGGAGTCTACCACAAAGGCACAAAGAGGGTCCGGAAGGCAATGTCTCTGTATGCTTGGTGATCTTGGTGTCTTGGTGGTTCAATGTCGGATTCGGGGACTTCCCATATTCCTTGACATCTTGAGGGGGTTCTCGGTCCGGCGTTCGGTAACCCAGCACGGAGTACACACCCTCGATCAGGATAAGGAATACTACAGGGAACAGTTCGTAGTAGGCGCGGGTTTCTTCGATATGCCCGAAGAGGAAAGCGAAAGAGAACAGCGGAACCGCGATCCATAGGGCATTCCTGAGCAGTCGGTTGGTGCGCTGGGACCGAAGGATAGCCACCAGCAGGGCGAGCAGGAAGACAACATTCGGCCCGAACGGGACGAGCGGGAAATTCCCAATCTGCCGGAACAACAGTAGCTACTCGGGGTGCATCAGCAGGTGTATGTTCCGGGGGAGTTGACGGACGAGAAGGTGTCCGGTGTTGTGGCCGTACAGCGCGGCCAGTCCGACGCGCTCTCCCAGCCAGATGAGTACCTGCAATGCCAGTCCGGCGAGATACTGCCGGTCCGGGATGCGTCTGCGTTCATACAACGCCCATGCCAGCGTCTACACCGGCGGATACTTCGTCGGTACGGCCTGCGTTCCGGCGAGCGGTTCATACGGCCAATTCCGAAGTCGTGAGGACTTAGGGCAAAGCAACCCAGGCAAGTCTGATATTACGGGGAGCATGAAATACTGGACAGTTCTTGATGTCACCCTGAGTATCCTTATACCCTGTCACCCTGAGCGCAGCGAAGATTCTTCGGCGTCGAACGCCTCAGAATGACAAACATTTCCTGCTCTCATTAGTAAGTGGACAGATTACGCATTGACGTTCGGGCATTCTCGTGTCTGCTGTCTGAATTCTGCTGTATCCGGGCATCTGTCTGGGTCATCTGTGTTGGCCTCGGCGGCCCCTGTCCGACAGTGCATCCGTGGTTGAAAAGCCAGGGCCGCGGATGAACCGCGGCCCTTGTGGTAAGGAGGCGGATGCTATCCGAGAATCGCTTTCAGGTCCGCATCCGGCGTGGTGATGGGCATGATGTTGAACTTGCCCACGAGTATCTTCAGGAGGTTGGGCGTGAGGAACGCGGGGAGGGTCGGGCCGAGGCGGATGTCCTTGATGCCGAGGTGGAGGAGCGTGAGCAGGACCGCGACCGCTTTCTGTTCGTACCAGGAGATGATAAACGAGAGGGGCAGGCCGTTGACGTCGGTGTTGAAGGCCTTGGCGAGCGCGCCAGCAATCTGGATTGCCGAGTAGGAGTCGTTGCACTGGCCGATGTCGAGGAGGCGCGGGATGCCTTCGATGTCACCGAACTCAAGGTAGTTGAACTTGAACTTGCCGCAGGCAAGCGTGAGGATGACCGAGTCTTTGGGCACGGCCTGGGCGAATTCGGTATAGTAGTTGCGGTCCGGCCTGGAGCCGTCGCAACCGCCGATGAGGAAGAAGTGCTTGATCTTGCCTGCCTTCACGAGGTCAATCACTTTGCCCGCGACCGACATCACCGCTTCGTGGCCGAAGCCGACGGTGATGGTCTTTTCCGGTTCGTCCGCGGGGTAGCCGGGCGCCGCGAGCGCGGCGTTGATGACCGGGGTGAAGTCTTTGTCCGGGCTGATGTGGGTGACGCCGGGCCATGCCACGAGCCCGGTCGTGAAGATGCGATTCATGTACGAGTCGCGCGGCTTCTGGATGCAGTTGGTGGTCATCAGAATTGCGCCCGGGAAGTTGGGGAATTCCTTCTGCTGGTTGTTCCAGGCGGTGCCGAAGTGGCCGACGAAGTGTTTGTACGCCTTCAGCTTGGGGTAGCCGTGCGTGGGCAGCATCTCACCGTGCGTGTAGATATTGATGTTCCTGCCCTCGGTCTGCTGGAGCAGGAGCGCGAGATCGCGGAGGTCGTGGCCGGAGACGAGGATGCACTTGCCCTCAACCGGCGTGATGCGGACTTTGGTCGGAACCGGGTGTCCGTAGGTCGTTGTGTTCGCCTTGTCGAGCAGTTCCATGACCTTCAGGTTGAGCTTGCCGGTCTCGATCGACGTGGCGAGCAGCACGCCTGCGTCCTGCTTGTCCTGCGCCAGCAGGTCGAGGATACGGTGGAACTCGGCGTAGATGGTGTCGTCATCGTAGCCGAGCACGTGGGCGTGGTCGGCGTAGGCGGCGACGCCCTTGAGTCCAAACAGCACGAGGTCGTGGAGGTCGGCCACGTCATCGCCCCACAGTTGGTGACGCTTCAGGATGCCGACATCCCGGCCCTGTTCAACCAGCGCCTTGATGCCGACCGCGGGAATCCAGGTAGCCGGACCGGACAGGTCCTCCGGCTTCGCGCCGGCCTTGCGGCAGGCGTCCTCGTACATTCTCTTCGCGTTGAGGCGCATTGTCGCCGCCCGCTTCAGCAGGCTCTCGAGCCGCTCCGGGTCGAAGTCGACGTTGGTGATGGTAGCGAAGAGCGCTTCCACCGTGAAAGCGTTGACCTCGGGGTGGGTCGCGCCGAGCGCGCGGGCGCGATGGGCATACTGGGCAATGCCCTTGGTCGCGTAGAGGAGAAGGTCCTGCAGGGTCGCGCAGGTTTCGTCTTTGCCGCAGACGCCCTGCACCGTGCAGCCGGTGCCTTTGGCGGTCTGCTCGCATTGGTAGCAGAACATGCTCATTCGATAACTCCTTTGAAGGTTGGTTGTGTCATCATTCTTCCATGCGGGGAGGCCGGTCAGGCCTTGGTAGTTTGACCACGAGGAACTCGAGCCGGTTTCCGGTTTCGTTCCGCACCCGGTGAAAGGTCTCTCTCGGGTGGGGTACGAGCGTGCCGGCCTCAGCCTCTACGCGGCCGGCGTCGGACTCGATGGTCGCGGTGCCGCTAATAATGTAGAGAAGTGTGTCGACCGGCGAGGCGTGGCGCACGAGCGCGTGCCCGGCCGGGAGATGGATGTGGACCACTTCGGCGAGGGGAGAGGCGAAGAGGCGGTGAGCATCGAGGCCGTTCGGGCTAGAAACGACCGGCGATTCGGCGACCGTGATTGGTTTCACGCCACCTTCTTTCCGTCTACGTCGATGGTTACTTCGGCGAATGGCATCGTCTTGTCCGAGTCGGCAATCGCCTGCTTCACGATTCGTACGAGGCCGGAGCAGCATGGCACTGTCATGTGGGCGCAGGTCACCGACTTCGGCGTGCTCTCGGCGAACATCCGCGTGAGCTTCTCGATATACGCATCGGCGTCGTCGAGCTTGGGGCAGGCGATGATAAGGACCCGTCCTTTCACAAGGTCTTCGTGGAAGTTCGGATGCGATGAGCCGACGCAGTCAGCGGAAATCAGCAGGTCAGCGCCTTTCAGGTATGGCGCGGTAACAGGCATCAGCGTAAGCTGGATAGGCCAGTTGCGCAGGGCAGAGGGACGAGAAGGGATCGAGGGATCAAGGGATCGAGTGTCGGACGGAGTCAGCTCGCGGACGGCAGAACCGGGACAACCGCGCGGCATTTCAGATTGCAGATTGGAGATTGCAGATTGAGGATGCAGCTCGCGGACTGCAGAACCGGGGCAGCCGCAGGCCAGTTTTGACTCTTGACTCTTGGCGTTTGCCTTTTCCGGGGGTGGGACGCCGCGTGCCCTCAGGAAGTCGAGCGCTTGAACGTAGTACTCCATCGCGCTGTGGTCCTTGAGGTGTCTTAGGTGCGCGGCAATCGTGTTCGGGCCGGCCTTCACGATGTTGGCCATGACCTTGGCTTCGTCGTAGGGCTCGGCTGCGCGCTCTTCGACGGTCATCGCGCCCTCGGGGCAATGGCCCACACAGGCGCCGAGGCCATCGCAGAAGAGGTCGGAGACGAGCCGCGCCTTGCCGTCGATTACCTGCAGCGCGCCTTCCGGGCAGTTGGGGATGCACTGGCCGCAGCCCGTGCATTTTTCTTCATCGACATTGATTATCTTGCGCTTACTTCCCACTATTGCCTCCAAACTCCTTGACCAGGTCGGTCAGGCGCGTGCGCCCCAATGTGCGCATGACGTCGCGATTAAGCCTGCCGAAATAGCCGCTCAGCGCGCAGCCGCCTGCCTTGCAGACCGGCTCGCCGAACAGGCAGGCACGGGCCTGCATCGGTCCCTCGATTGCCTCATAGATTTCCCTAAGCGAGATGCGCGACGCGGGCCGCATGAGCCGGTAGCCGCCGGCCGGGCCGCGCGTGCCAGCCACGAGCCCGGCGTGTTCGAGCGCGACCATGACTTTGGCGAGGTGTGCGGCCGAGGCCTTGAGCCGGACAGCAATCTCGCGGGTGCGGGCAACGGGCTCGGGCCCGGCGGCGATGACGGCCAGCGCGTGCAGGCCGAGGTTCGCCGCCTCGGACACCCGGAAGGGTCCGGAGCCATTCTGACGTCCCATATTAGCCATTTCGGTATAAGAATACCGAAATGGCCCGCGCTGTCAAGCGTTTTCCTCGTCCCTGAATCCGACATTGGCGCCGCAGAAGTCTGCAAACACGCCTTGCCAGGTTGGATGGCGGCCTCGCCTGACGGGTGTTGTCATTCCGAGCAAAGGCGTCCTCGCCGTAGTCGAGGAATCTCGCCTGAGAGACCCCTCGACTCACTTCGTTCGCTCGGGGTGACAAACGAGAGCTATGTCGGTTCCAGGGCTCGTCGTGCGACGGATGCCTAGAAACTTGACGGTGGACTGTCACGTGCTATTGTCTGTCGAGCTTGATCGGGCCATAATCTTGTGAAGACGCCAGCCGAGCGAACGCGATGCGGTTGGCCGCCGGTTGCGGCGGCTGTCATCCTGCTGGCCGCGGTCGGTCTGCTGGTCCGAGCGTCGGTGATGCTGAACGCGGGGCACTTCGTCTACCCCCTCGACGACCCGTACATCCACATGGCCATGGCCAAGAACTTCAGTCAGCACGGCGTGTGGGGCATCACTAAGTACGGGTTCACGTCATCGTCGTCATCGCCGCTCTGGGTCCTGCTGCTGTCGTTGGTCTATCTTGTGACCGGCCCGAACGAGGCGGCGCTTCTGATACTCAATCTCGCTATCGCCCTGCTTGGTTTGGTCCTTGTTGACCGACTAATGGCCAGACGAGGTCTTGGGCCGTGGTCGAGGCTCTGGGTCCTCTGCGGACTCGTGGTGCTGATTCCGCTGCCCGCCACGGTGCTGACTGGGCAGGAACACGTACTCCAGTCCTTCGTCAGTTTCTTGTTTCTTTGGGTCGGGGCAGAGGCAGTTGCAGGCCTGGGACCGAAGTTCAACCGACTGCTGGTGGGGCTTGGATTCTTGCTTGTGGCCGTGCGCTATGAGGGCGCGTTTCTCGTGGCGGTCGTTGTCTTGCTTCTGCTGTTGAGAAGGCGCACGCTGCTCGGGCTGGCTCTGGCCGGGGCGGCGCTGGTACCGATTGCGGCGTATGGTATCCTGTCGGTTTCACAGGGGTGGTACTTCCTGCCTAACTCCGTGCTGATGAAAGCACAGGCCATGCGGAACGCTGTTCATCTCATCAGGGCGGGCCGGGCTCACCCAGGGTTCTGGAAAGGACTGGCGAATCTGGCCGGGTTCTGGGGACTCAGGCAGGTGGCGACGACGCCACACATTCTGGCACCGGCGGCGGCCGTGCTCGTCCTGTTGGTCATCCGTCTGGCGAGAAGGGGCGCGTCCCTGGCCGTGGACACCGCTGCTGGCCTGGTCTTTCTGGTTGTGGTCTTTCTGCACATGCAATTTGCCGGGCCCGGGGCGTTGCACCGGTACGAGGCGTACCTGGTCGGCTTGGGCATCGCCGCTGGCGTCTTGCTGCTTCGTGGCCTGACTAAGGATCGCGCAAACGACAGGCCTCTGATGATTACCGTAGCGACGATCGCGGGACTTGCCGCCTCTGTGATGCTGTGGGAGGGCGCATGGGTGATGAGACAAGTTCCCCGCTGGACCAACAACATCTACCAGGAGAACTACCACATGGGACTGTTCCTGAGGCGGTTCTACCAAGGCGAGGCCGTCGCGGCAAACGATGTGGGTGCTATCAATTATCTTGCAGACATCAGGTGCTTCGACACCTGGGGCCTGGCCACGATGGAGGTCGCACGGCTCAAGGCGCGCGGCAGACTGAGTTCCGAGGCGCTGGAGGCCATGGCGGAATCGGCCGGTGTGCGCATTGCAGTTGTCTACGAGGACTGGCTGAAGCTGACCCAGACCGGGGCTGTGCCGGCCCGGTGGTCAAAGGTCGGGTGCTGGAGTATCCTTGACAATCTGGCCTGCGGGTGCGATTCGGTTGCGTTCTTCGCCTGCCGGCCGGAAGAACAAGCCCGGCTGAAGGACTGCCTGCGGCAGTTCTCGGCCAGCTTGCCGCGCGCAGTTGTTCAGACAGGGGCGTACGTTTCCGGGCAGTAGAGCCCGGGATCAAACAGAACTCGAGGCCGTGTCGTGCAGCGCCCTGGCGATCCGGGCCGCACCATCAATGGAGTGCACCTGCCAGCCGTTGCGGGCCATTTCGGCAAGACGGCCCGAGCGACGCAGGTCGGCTATCGTGTCGTCGAGTCCAACCGCGCCGGCGATACCGTCCAAGGGCACGCAAGTTCCCTGTTCCCGGGCGAACGCGAAGTTCCCGGCAGCGAATGGGCCGATGTTGGGCATCAGCGCGAACATCGGCAATCCCAGGCCAACCGCCCAGTTGGTCCGTTCGTGCGCGGCGGCCACGAGGATGTCGAGGTCCGGAAAGAACTCGGCGGCGCGGCTAGTTCCGTGCTGGCGGTTGCGGGTCCAGATGACCCGCGCTGATTCTTCGGGAACACCTTGACGACGGAGCGCAAGCTGTGTCTTGGCGGCACGGAGCATACCGGTTCCCGAGAACAGCAGGGCCTTGTGTCCGGCCCGCGTGACTGACGCCGTTCCGGTGATGATGCTCGACGAGTGCGGTCGGGGTTCTGCGCCGGAAGCGAAGAAGCCGATGGTCAGCGGCCGGTCCGACGCGAGTCGCGTGATTCGGGCATGGAATGCCGATTGGGCGATGTCGGTCAGTTCGGCTTCGATGACCAGACCGGTGACACAGACGGCTGACGGCTGACAGCCGACGGCCAACAGCTTCTGACGTGTGGATTCCAGTGGCACAAACGTCCGCCACGCCTGAGGGACTGCCGCGAGGCCGGGCGCCGCGATTTCGCAGTGAAGATAGGCAACGCGGCAGACCGGCGTGAGGATGTGGGCGAGCAGGGGGTGGTCAACGATGCAGATGCCGGCGTAGCCGGTGAATGTCCGACGGAGACTCGCGCCGAGCAGCGCGAGTTGGAGACCCGAGGGCCTGGCATCGGGGGAGCGGAGGCGGTTGTAGAGCCATGTCGCCGGGCCGCCCTGAGCGCCGAAGCGGTAGCCAAGTCGTGCGAGCTTCCATGCTAGCCCGGAAGTGCCGGTGCAGAGATCGGGGACCGTGAGGCACATAGGAGCGGGCTGGCTTTCCTTACAGAGTCGCGACAGCGCCAGCAGGACCGAGTCGAGGTAGGCAGGATGCCCGCGGCCGATTTCCGAGCAGACGGAGACAAGAGGAGAAGTCCGAAGGTCGAAGGACGAATGTCGAATGGCGGAAGCGGACGCGCTCATTTGTGCTCCAACTGCACGTTAGGGTTCGCGCTCAGTGTCGGGTCCAACAGCCAAGGCAGATACCGTTCGTCTCCCGCAAGATAGACCTGCAGGAAGGCGGTAACGTACGTGCGCACCGCTCTCAGTTGGATGACCCGGTCGAATGGTTCGAATCGGTCTTCGATCCAGGAAGTGAGGTCGAGAAAGCCATTGTGGCCGCCGGCGCGGACCACCACGTAGTAGCAGGGAGCCGGGCAGGGTTCGTAGAATTCACGGCGCACGGCAGCCGCCGGGGCCGAGCGGTCGTTTCCTCCGGCGATGACCATGGCCGGGACGTGCAGGCTCTCCGGGTGTGTCTGCTTCGAGATACGATAGGGCGCCAGGCCGACTACGGCCTTGACGCTGCCGGTAGTATCGCGTTGGGCGTCAAGGAACGCGGCACCTCCACCCATCGAGTGGCCGGCGAGAGCGACTCTCCGCGGGTCGAGGTACATGCCGGGCATGCGGCCGAGGCTGTCGAGGAATTCGAGCGCGGCCTCCATGTCGTCCGCAGCCGGTGCCAGCGACCGGAACAGGCCCGGGTCGGGACTGGCCGGCACGAGCACGTAGAAGCCGTGGGACGCGAGGCGCCGGCAGATGCTGTCATAGCGGCCTGCGGAGGCAAGGTAGCCGTGTCCGAACACCACCGCCGGCCGGAGCCCTGATGACGAGTCGTCGGAAAGCGGGCGGTAGACGATGCCCGGCATGCTGCCGCGGCCGCGGGGTATGCTGACTTCGAAAGTGGCGACTGCGCATGGCCCGGCTGAGTCCGGCGGCGCGAAGCTACCGGGCGCGGCCATGCACAGGGCGGAAATGAGCAACAGCGCGGGATTCACCGGGGAGCAGCCGCCCGAAAGCCGAAATTGAACCACCAAGACACCAGGAACACCAAGCATACCAAGACACTTCCGGCCGTGCCCGGCTTTGTGCCTTTGTGGTAAATCTCTATCTCGGTTCCTTGCAGTTGGCCAAAGACAGCGGGCATCCGAGACGGATGGAAAATCGATCACCGGGCGGTCGGCTTGGCCGGCGCCGGCTCGCGGTCCTGGAGGATATTGCCGCCAGTCTGGCACGTCGGACAGTAGTTGGTGAGTATCTTGCCGTCCCTGACCATCTGGATTGCGGAGGCGCAGGCGTGGCACGGCCCGCTTTTGCGGCGATGGACTTTCAGGTTCCGGTTGCGTTCTACCGGCAGTTCGATTCTGGGCAGGGCCTTCAGGTAGACGACGGCGAGGTAGATGACTTTCTTGATAGCGGCGTGGAGGCGGATGACTTCTTCGGGTTTGAGTTCGGATGTGGTCTGGAAAGGGGAAAGCCGGGCTTCGAACAGGATTTCGTCGGCGTAGGCTTCGCCGAGCCCGGCGATGGCGCGCTGGTCGGTGAGGATGTGGCGCACCGGTCGGTCGCGGCGTTCGAGCACCCGGCGCAGGCGGTCGAGGGTGAAGTCTGGGGATGCCGGGTCGAGCCCAAGCCTGCCCAGCCACTCGACTTCCTCGGGCCCGGCCAGGAGTGCGATGCGGACCGGGCGGTGGCTGTCCTGTTCGCTGACCCTCAGCCCGGTCTTCTCGCATTGGATGGTCAGGACTGCGTCGGGGCGAGCCGGGGCCCGTTCGTAGAGGTGTACGTGACCTTCCCGGCCGAGATTGACGTAGAGAGAGATGCCCGAGTCGAACTCGAAGCAGAGATGCCGACCGACGCGGCTGACGTTCTTGAAGTGCGCGCCCACGAGCTTCTCCGGCGCCACGCCGGTCGGCTCGAGCGCGGCAGGCTTGTGGAGTTCGACCGCCGTCACGCGCCTGCCGACCAGCGCAAGGCGCAGACGGTCTTTGCTGACTTCCAACTCGGGTAACTCAAGCATCAGGAAAGAAGATAGGACACGGTTCGGTGTGCGTCAATCTGTGCGGTCGGGGCTTCCTGGTGCGCCTCCGACCTTTACACGCGCGAATTTGTCGCAATAATGGGGCGTCATGCATTGGGACGACACCCAACTCGATCTTGAGGAGACCAAGCCGACTCGTAAGGCGGGAGCCTACCTGAGGCGGTTGTGGCCGTTCTTTCGGCGCTACGTGGGCCGGGTCATCGCGGCCGGCGTGCTGCTTCTGGTTTCGACCGGGCTGGGCCTGCTCGGGCCGGTGCTCCTGAAGCGGGCGATTGACGTCAACATCGGGCATGGCGACCTCCGGGGCCTTGGGGTCACGTAGCTCTTCTTCCTGGCGATACAGGCTGTGCTGCTGGTCACAAGCTATCTCCAGCGAGTGTGGCTGGCGCTGGTGGGCGAGCGCGGCGCGGCTGACCTGAAGCAGTCGCTGTTCCGGCATCTCCTGGACCTGCCGATGTCGTTCTTCGACAAGAACCCGGTGGGCAAGCTCATCTCCCGCGTCGAGAGCGATACCGAGGCGCTGAAGATGCTCTTCACCAACACATCGGTCGTGCTGCTGCAGAGCGCGCTGATGCTTGTGGGTATGAGCGTCATCATGGGGTTTGCCAGTTGGCGGCTGTACCTGCTGGTGCTGGTGCTCTTGCCGCCGTTCGTGGTCGCATTCTGGGTGTTCCAGAGGAAAGTGCGGCCGGTTTACATCCAGGTGCGCAAGACCGTGGCCGACACCAATAACCTCGTGAACGAAACGCTCAAGGGGCTGCCGGTGATACAGGTCTTCTGCCAGCAGCGGCGGTTCGCGGACCGGATGGACGACCTGAACCGGCTGAAGTACAAGGGCGAACTGAAGGCGACCATTATGTGGCACGGGGTCTGGATGCTCGTTGACATGGGCGAAATCCTCGGCACCGGGTTGGTGCTGGGCGTCGGCGGGGTCTGGGCGCTGCACGGGCAGGTCACCATCGGCACGCTTTTTATGTTCGTCTCCTACATCGCGCAACTGTTCGGGCCGCTGCGCGCCATCTCGGACCAGATAAACGTGATGCAGCGTGCGTTTGCCTCGGCGGAACGGACGTTCCAGGTGCTGGATCAGCCGCCCGAGCCCGAGGGCATGGCGCGGCCAGGCCGGTTGCGACTGGCCGACCGGATTACGTGCGAGCACGTCGACTTCAGTTACGACGGGACGGAACTCGTGCTGCGGGACATCAACCTTGCCATCCGCCGGGGTGAGAAGGTCGCGCTGGTGGGAGAGACCGGCGGCGGCAAGACCTCGATCGTCAACCTGTTGCTCAAGTTCTACCTCACGGCGCGGGGCCGGATTGCCTACGACGAAGAGGACCTCGCGACGATGGACCGGCACCGACTGCGAGCGGCGGTCGGTTTTGTGCCGCAGGAAGTGGTGATGTTTCCCGGTTCGGTCCTGGACAACCTGCGGATGTTCGACGAGGCGATTCCGCGCGAACAGGTCATCGTCGCGGCGCAGCGCGTACGCATCCACGACCGGATACTGCGGTTCCCGCAGGGCTACGATACGGTGCTGACCGAGGGCGGCGCCAACTTCTCGCTCGGGGAGCGGCAACTGCTTGCCTTTGCGCGCGCGTTGGTGCGCGACCCGGAAATCCTGATACTCGATGAGGCGACTTCCTCGGTCGATCCGCACACCGAGCACCTGATTCAGGAGGGCCTGGAGGAATTGCTCAAGGGCCGGACGGCTATCATCGTGGCGCACCGGCTGGCCACAATCCGCATGGTCGACCGGGTACTCGTCGTGCACAAAGGCCGCATCGCCGAAGAGGGAAGCCACGACGAGCTGGTCGCCAGAAACGGCATCTACTCGCGCCTGTACCGGCTGCAGTATGTCGGGGAGACGGCCTAGGATGAAGGACGAAGTGCGAGGGACGAATGACGAAGTCCAGGCTGAGAAACGCGGCAGCCTGAAGATCATCTTTGAGTTCTGGCGCCGGCGGCCGGGCTGGGCGGTTGCGCTGCTGGCCGGCACGGTCGCGGTCACGGCCATCTCGATGGTGTTTCCGTATTTCCTGCGGCTCATCATCGACGGTATCAAGCGCGGTATCACGCAGCCGCAGTTGGTCAGGCTCGTGCTGCTGCTGGTCGGTTTCGGGTTCCTGCGGGTAGTGGGCGAGGTCTTGCTGCCGTTCTCTCGCGGCCGGATTAACGAACTCTACCAATGGCGGGTGCGGAGCGACATCTTCCGGCGCGTACTCGACACCGGGCACACGTTCGTAAGCAAGTACCCGACCGGTGATGTGATGGAGCGGCTGGACCACGACATGGGCGAGCTGTCATGGTTCGCCTGTTCCGGCATCTTCCGTTTCATGGCCGCCGTGTTCACGCTCCTCTTCGCGCTCTACATCATGGTCAGGATGAACCCGTTCCTGACGCTCGTCACCGTGCTGCCCACCGTGCTGGCCGTGGTCGGCTGGATGCGGCTGGGGCCGAAGGTGTACGCCTGGTTCATGAAGTGGCGCCAGAAGATATCCGAAATCAACAACCAGCTCGAGTCCGCGTTCACCGGTATCCGGCTCGTAAAGTCCTACGGCATCGAAGAGCAGCTCGGCCGGCGTTTCCGCACAACCCTCGACAGCCGCGTTGAGGTTGCGATGGGCGAGGTCCGAACCGAGGCGAGGATTGGGATCCTCTACATGTCAATTGCGGCGGTCGCGACGTTGCTCGTGCTCTGGATCGGCGGCGTGCAGGTAGTCCACAAGAGCCTGACCCTGGGCGAGTTCGTGGCCTTCAACGCGTACATCCTGATGTTGCTCGGGCCGATGTTCGACATCGGCAACCTGTTCGTGGCGGGCCGGAGGGCGCAGGGCGCGGCCGAGCGCATCGAGTCGCTCCGGCAGCACCCGTTGGAGGTCGAGCCCCCCGCCCGGCCGGCGCCGCCCGTGCCGGGTGAATTGAGGCTGAATGACGTCACGTTCTCCTTTGGTTCCAGGGTTGTGCTCAAGCGAGCCAATATGGTCTTCTCGCCGGGTCAGAAGGTGGGAATTGCCGGTACGGTCGCGTCGGGTAAGAGCACCATATTCCGTCTGCTGTTTCGCACCGCTGACCCGCAAGAGGGCAGCGTCACGCTCTCCGGACAGGACGTCAGGCAGCTTGACCTCGATGCCTACCGGAAGCTCTTCGGCTACGCTCCGCAGGAAGCGACGCTGTTCTCGGATACGATTCGCGGCAATGTCGTCTTCGGCCGCGAGAACGTTACCGACGAGCAGTTGCAGCAGGTGGTTGCCGGTGCCGAGCTGGCCGGCGACGTGGCCGGGTTCCCGAAAGGTATTGACGAGGTACTGGGCGAGCGCGGGACTCGTCTTTCCGGCGGGCAGAAGGAGCGCGTAGCAATTGCCCGGGCGCTCGTCGGTCGGCCGCCGGTCATGGTCCTTGACGATGCCACGTCGGCGCTCGACGCCGAGACCGAGCAGGAACTGGTCAACCGGATGATGACTCAGTTGCCCGACGTCACCGTCATCATCGCTTCGCACCGGCTCTCGGTTCTGAGTGTCTGCGACTGGGTCTACGTGCTCGACGCCGGCGAGATCAAGGAGCAAGGGACACACGAGGATCTGCTTGCGGCGCAGGGGCTGTACTGGAAGCTGTACCAGCGACAGTTGATTAAAGAGGAACTGGAGAGACTCTAGTGGTCGAGTGGCCTAGTGTTCCGGTGGTCTAGTGTCCGGGCACTGGGTCACTTGACCACTGGGGCACTTTCCTTCAGAACTGCGAATGCGCGAGGAATTCGCGCGTGAGGTTGCCCACCAGTTCGGCGCGCCGGTCATAGAGGCGGCGGAGCTTGCGTCGCCGGTGCCGCGCCAGCGCGTAATGCGTGAGCATCGGCAGGGCGATAGTCACATCCGTGTAGCAGACGATCGCGTCCGGCAGGCGGTTCGGGTCAACCTTGCCCCATGAGACAGCTTCATTCGGTGTCGCGCCGGACAGGCCGCCGGTGTCCGGCCGCGCGTCGGTGACCTGGAAGAAATAGTCCTGGCCGTACTCCTTGATCATCAACACTTCCTGGATTTGCGGCTCGGTTTGAAGCATGAAGTTCTTAGGACTGCCGCCACCGATGAGCAGGACCGCTGATTTGCCGCCGGCGCGCTTGGCGTGGAGAACATATGCGGTGGTTTCGTTGACGTCGGTCGATGGGTTGATGCGCAGTTTCAGGCCCTTCAGCTCGAGCCCTGCTATGTTCATGCCGATTGTCGAGTCGCCGGGTGAACTCGTGTGGACCGGCACACCCGCACGATAGGCCGCAGCCAGGACCGAGACATCTCGGTTGCCGCTCTTCCGCTCCCACTCCGCCGCATAGCGGCCGAGCCGATTGTAGAACTCGGCCGTGCCCATCTCCTTCTGAAACTCAGGTTGCACGATGATCGAGCGCAGTATCTTGTCTGTCGCCATCAGGCAGTCGGTGTAACCGAGGAAGACGTCGTAGATGCGTACGACGTCGTTCCGGCGCAAGTCCGTATCGTCGACGACGTGCGAACCGACGTGCAGCGGCAGGTTGAAAGCGAAGTGGAGGTCGTGGTACATGTTCGCACCGGTCGCGACGATCCAGTCGACGAAGCCGGCCTTGATGAGCGGGACCACGGATGAGCAGCCGAGACCGGCCGGAGTGAGTGCGCCGGCCAGGCTCATTCCGACCACGGTGTCGGGAGCGAGCATTTTGTCTACGAACAGTTCGCAGCCCTGCCGCAGGCGCGCGGCGTTGTAGGCGAGGAACGTCTCGTCCATCAGAGTGGCGAGGTCCTCCTTGCCGGTGATGCCTTTGGGCATGATGCGCCGGCCCGACATGTACTTCGCCTTGTGTGGGCACTCGCGCCGGCGGAGCCAGTCCGGGACATCGGATGGAGGACGGAGGATGGAGGATGGAGGACGGAGGATGGAGGACGGAGGATTCTTCGGTCTTCGTCCTTTGTCCTTGTTCCTCACTCCTCACTCCTCACTTCCTGACTCCTCTCCTACGGCACGAGTACCGGCTTGGCCGGCGGGATGCCGTTGAACGTTGTGGCGCTGGCCAGAGAGTAGGCCCCAATACTGCGCGCGTAGACCAGGTCGCCGAAGTCGAGCTCGGGCAACTCCTCGGCGCCGGAGATGATGTCGAGCGAGTCGCAGGTCGGTCCGGCCAGAGTCGTAAGCTGCGTCGGTCCCTTCTTCAGGACCTCGAACTGGTACTTGCAGTGGTCGAAGATGATGCCCGACAGGGCACCGTAGACGCCATCGTCCAGGAAGTACCAGTGCTTGTTGTTGCGGATTGACTTGCCCACGACGCTCGTGAGCAGCATACAGGCCGGTCCGACCAGAGCCCGGCCTGGTTCAGCAATAATCCTCATACCGGGGTCGAACAGCCGGCAGAGTTCCATGTTTATCGCCGGCGCCATGTTCGCAAACCAGTCCTCGTCGGTGTCGAAGTGCCGAATCGGGAACCCGCCGCCGATGTCAATCATCTCCAACGGCAGTTTCTTGAGCAACGCATCGTTGACGATTATCTTGCAGAGTTCAAATGCCTCAAGGTAGTTGTCGCCATGCGTGCACTGAGACCCGACGTGGAAGCTGACGCCGACCGGCTTGAGTCCGAGGCGGCACGCCTTGAGCAGCAGCGGGACCGCGTCCGCCGGGTCGGCGCCGAACTTGAGAGAGAGCTCGATAATCGAGCCGACGTTCGGGACCTTGATTCGTACCATCACCGACGCGCCCGGCGCATGGCGGGCGATCTTGGCCAGTTCGTACTCGGAGTCGAACGTCATCAGATTTACCTTGTGTCGGCACGCGAACTCGATGGACTCGTTGCGTTTCATCGTGTTGGCGTAAACCAATTTGTCCGGCGTGGCGCCTGCGGCCAGCACCAATTCGATTTCCGGGGCCGACGCGACGTCAAACCCGAGCCCGGCCTGGGCCAGGACCTTTAGTACGTGCGGGTTGGGGTTGGCTTTCACCGCGTAGAACGGCTCGACTCGAGGCAGAAGTCGGCGGAACTTTGCGACCTGCGCGAGCAGAAGGGTTCTGCTGACGACAAACAATGGCGTGCCGTACTTCTTCGTCAGTTTCGGAAAGGACTTGCGAATCTCACGCCAGTAGGCTGTGGTATTCATCGAAGGCTGCTTTCTCCTTTTTTGTTCTGCCGGCGGCACTACGTCCCGTCGGCACGAGGCCATTCAATCAGGAATCGGGCCGGATGTCAAGCGATTTCGAACACCATCAGCCGTGATGGTTCGGGCTCGTCGCGGCCAGAGCAAGTCCCTGAAGCCGTTTTGCCTGCATCGTCGCGGTACGCCCCCACCATCAGGATTCGTTCGAAAATTGACGCGGCGTGGAAATCCCCTGCCCATCAGATGATTGACATGCTTCCACATTTGGTTTCCGCTGCCAGCGCGAGACGCTGAAAATGACCCTCGGGCGTATGTCGGGCACATTTTCACGCCCCCAGCCCAGGTGGAGTGTTGCAGAATGCACCATACGTTGTTAAAAGACAGTAAGTCAATCAGTTAAGTCAGTACATTAGTGACAGTTATGGCTTGACGTGGGGACTAAGTAAATGTAGAATCAAGGTTGATTCAAGTTAAGTGGTAAAAAATGGTAGAAGATAGCTACGACTTTCTGTTCGTTGGTGACCACACTCACGCGGTGGACACCAAGAATCGGGTAGCGATTCCGTTGAGTTTCAGGCGAAGCTTTCCCAGTGGAACCGAGGACCACTTGGTCCTGCTGCGTGGAGCCACCGGGTGCATCGAGGCGCACGTGAGACCTGAGTGGCGGCTGCATATCCAGCGGTTCAAGAACCTGGGCCTGTACAACAAGGAAGACCTGACCCTGCGGCGGCTGTTGTTGTCGGGTGCAACCGAGATTGAGCTTGATGGTCAGGCGCGCGTGCTGCTGCCGAAGAGGCTGACGGAGTTGGCCGGCATCGGCGCCGAGGCGCGTTTCATCGGGCTGGGCCCTTTCTTCGAGATATGGAATCCTCGGCAGTTTGACGATTTCGTCGCGCAGAACAGCCCGCTGTACGATGGACTGATTGAGAGGCTTGATGGCAGTCGGTCGGTCGAGGAGAAAGCCGCGGAATGCGGCGGGCAGGACCAACGCGGTGTACCATCAGCCGGTAATGCTCCGTGAGGTGCTCGAGTACCTGCGGCCGGTCAGCGGCGTCATCGTGGACGCCTGCCTCGGGGGAGGTGGCCACGCACGGTCGATTCTCGAGGCGTTCGCCGCGAGTCCCGAGGGAGCAGACAGTCGATCAGGATGTGCCGGCCGCGCGGAGCCGGCCGCGCACGCGGATAGCCAGCCGACGGGGCCGTGTCGGTGGTCCCGCGGCCTGCTAGGTATTGACTGCGACACCGAGGCGATAGCCTCGGCGGGAAGGCAACTCAGTGATTTCAGTAACATGGAGATCGTTCACGCAAACTACGCGGACTTACCCACGCTTGTGCGTGGGCTGGGCATTCGGCCGGTGACCGGGGTGCTGTTTGACTTCGGCGCGAGCCTGTCGCAGTTCACTTCCGGCCCTCGAGGTTTCGCCATTGACTCCGACGGACCAATCGACATGAGATTCGACCAGACGGCTCCGGTGCCGACCGCGTTGGATTGGATTCGCCGGTCGTCGGAACAGACGTTGCGGGAGTGGTTCCGGGAATTCGGCCAGGAGCCGATGAGCGGCAGGATCGCGCGGGTGATCCACGAGCGGCGACGAGAGCTGCATACGACCGGCGACCTGGTTCGGGCAGTGCGGAGCGCAGTCCCGGAGCGGTTCGCCCGCAAGGCGCTGGCGCGGGTCTTCCAGGCCTTGAGAATCGTAACCAATTGCGAGATTGAGAACATCCGGCGCGGACTGGCCGGCGCGCTGCAGGTGCTGGCTCCAACCGGCAGGTTGGTGGCGCTTTCGTATCATTCGCTTGAAGACAAGGAAGTCAAGCAGTTCTTGCGGGCGGGCCGGGTTGCCGGGAGACTGCGCGTGCTGACGCCGAAACCGCTTCGGCCGAGCCCGGAAGAGGTGGCGGAAAATCCACGCTCGCGGTCCGCGCGGCTGCGAGCCGCGGAGGTGATTTCATGAACACGGCGAGACGCATTCTGCTGGTCTTCGTTCTCTGCGTCCTGGCGGTCGCCTACCTGTACCAGCACAACTACAGCATGAAGCTGACCCGCAGTCTGTCCCGACTTGAGACTGAGCGGCAACTGTTGGCCGAGAAGCTGGACAGCGTCGACGCTGACATTGTGAAGCTGTCGAGCTTTGCCCGGATGGAGTCGCTCTGGATTGCACGGGGGCGGCCTGCGGTTCCCGTCGACCGGCTGGGTCCGATTGACGGCCAGCCCGTGGCGTTGGTGCGGCACACGGGGGCGGATGAAGCAGTCCATTAACCGCTCGAAGGTACTCATCGCCGCGGCAGCGGCGGTCTGGACCGGTCTGCTTGCGTACCTTGCGTATGTTCAGATCGGGCGCTGGAAACACTACGAACGGGAGGCATTCGGGCAACAGGGCGAGACGCTTGGCCTCCAGGCTGCGCGGGGACGGGTCTTCGAGAAGGGCGGTCGGCCACTAACGCTTAACCGGTCGTGCTGCTCGATCCGGATTCTGCCGCAGTGGGCGCGCGACAAGGACACGCTGGCGGGAATCCTGGTCGGATTCGGTCTGGCAGAACGCAGCGCGATTACTCAGGAGCTGACCCGTCGCAAGCGTCTGTTCTGGTTCAAGCGTCAGGTTGACTACGCAGCCGGTGATTCGTTGCGACGGGTCCTCGTCGAAAGGCAGTTCAGCAACTGCACGTATGTTGATGACGACAACGCAAGGCTGTATCCGTACGGCGAGTTCTGCGCCAACATTGTTGGTTTCACCGGCGAAGATCACGGACTGGCAGGTCTTGAGTGTGAATACGACTCGGTATTGCGCGGCAGCGGAGGCTGGGTGCTGCTGCAGAAGGACGCGATTGGCCGGGCCTTTCCATATCCGAGCTTCCCGGCGAAGCGGCCGGTCGCCGGCCTGGACATTCACTTGACGCTGGACCTCGATGTACAGCAAGTCTGCTACGATGCGCTGGAGCAGCGAGTGGAGGCGTGCGGTGCGCTCAAGGGCTCGGCAGTCGTGATGGACGCCTCGAGCGGCGCTATCCTGGCACTGGCAGACTATCCCGGTTACGACCCGATGCGTTTCGCGGCATTTCCCACGGAACGCTACAAGTCAACGGCCGTGTCTGACCAGTTTGAGCCGGGTTCGTCGTTCAAGCTGGTTGTCTGTGCGGCGGCGCTGGAGAGCCCGGATTCTGCCCGGATTACCCGCCAGACCTTTGACGTTTCGTCCGGCTATGTCGAAATCGCCAATCGCAAGATCCACGACGTGCACAACAACGGTGTGCTCGATTTCGCCGGGCTGTTCATCAAGTCGTCGAACCCGGGCTGCGCCATGCTCTCGACGCAGTTGAAGCCGGAGCGGTACTACGAATTGGCTCGGGCGCTCGGATTCGGTAACATGGTCGGGATCGGGCTGCCCAACGAGGGAAGCGGCTGGATTGACCCACCCGAACGACTGAACCCATTGCGGTTTGCCAACGTTGTCTTCGGCCAGGGTGTGACCACGACGCTATTGCAGTTGGCCGGGGCGTACCTCTGCGTGGCAAATGACGGCGCTTATGTCCGGCCCTACCTGATTGAGTCGGTGCGGCGATCGGGTCGGGTGGTGCGCCGGTTCGGCCCGACCCGGCTGCGCCAGGCGCTCAAGCCGGAGAATGCACGCCGAATCAAGGATATCCTGGAGAGGGCAGTCACCGAGGGGACGGGAGTGCTGGCACAGATCGAGGGTGTGACAGTCTGCGGGAAGACCGGTACGGCTCAAAAGGTCGAATCCGGCGTAGGGTACTCGCGGACCAAGTCTCGCATGACCTTTGTCGGTTTCTTTCCCAAGGAGCGGCCCCGGTACGTCATCGCGGTGCTGATTGACGAACCGAAGACGGAGCGATTCGCCGGCACGGCCGCGTGCCCGGTCTTCAAGCAGATTGGCGAAAGCCTGATTCTGCTCGACCGGATGCGGAGCCGGCTGCTGCCTGAGGCCTCGAGCGGCAGAGGCGACAAACATGCCGACCGAACCCCACCGAGCGACAGAGGCTAAGCAGGCATGAAACGTATCGCGGACTTGACGAAAGGCGTCCCATGCACCGTACAAGGTAACTCGGCCGTGGAGGTGAAAGGGCTGGCCTATCACTCGGGAGCGGTAAAACCAGGCTATTTGTTCGTGGCGATCGAGGGATTCAAGGTCTCCGGACAGCAGTACATTGACGAGGCTGTCAACCGAGGTGCGGTTGCGGTGGCAACAACCGACGTCAACAGCGTGCGCAAGAACTGGGTGGCCGTGATACAGACGAAGACCCCCCGTCGGTTTCTGGCGCAGGTTGCGAACCGCTTCTACGACTTCCCGGCCCGGAAGTTGAGCCTCGTCGGTGTCACGGGTACGAACGGAAAGACGACGACGACCTTTCTGCTGCGGGCCATGGCGAGGCAGGCCGGCATTGAGCCGGGATTCGTCGGGACGATCGAGTACTGGAACGGGAGCGAAACCCGGACGGCCGGTCAGACCACGCCGGAAAGCCTGGACTTCGTGCAGTTGCTCGCAAGGCTGGTCGAGAAACAGGTCCCGCTCTGCATTGCCGAGGTCTCCTCGCACTCGCTTGCGCTGGACCGGGTGTTCGATCTGGACTTCAAGGTCGGCACTTTCACCAATCTAACCCAGGACCACCTGGATTTTCACAGGACCATTGACGCATACCGCGAAGCGAAGCTGAGACTCTTCGCCGGGTTGATACCCAGCGCGACCGCGGTCGTTAATTTCGACGACGCGATGGGGCGGGATATCCCTCACCAGGCGCGGGCACGGGTTATCTCCTACGGCACGAGGCCGGACTTGGAGCCGGTACCGGACATCTGGGGCAAGGTCAGCGGAGTGCGGCCGGACGGTCTGGACTGCGAGGTGAACGCAGATGGTCGAGCCTGGCCGGTGCGGCTGAAGCTGGCCGGCCGGTACAACCTGCTCAACCTGCTGGCCGCGTTCGGCTCCGGCAAGGCATTGGGCTGGGCGCCGGAGTTGATGGCGGCCGGGGCCGAGGCCCTGGCCGCGGTTCCCGGCCGGCTCGAACCGGTCGACGCCGGACAGCCGTTCCGGGTCTTCGTGGATTTTGCCCACACGCCCGACGCGCTGCGCCGCGTCATCTCGACGGTCAGGGAATTCACGAGTGGCAGGGTGATAGTCGTGTTCGGCTGCGGCGGTGACCGAGATCGCGGCAAGAGACCGTTGATGGGCGAGGCGGTAGCGCAGCTCGCGGACGTGTCCCTAGTTACCTCCGATAATCCGCGCGGCGAAACGCCGCAGGCCATCATCGATGAGATCGTCCGGGGAATGGGCTCGACCGAGAAGGTCGTTGAGCCGGACCGGCGGGAGGCGATTCGACGCGCCCTGGCCGAGGCAAGACCGGGAGATACGGTCGTGGTGGCCGGTAAGGGGCACGAGGACTACCAGATTGTCGGTACCGAACACCGGCACTTCGACGACCGAGAGACGATCCGCGAACTACTGGAGGGTTCGGGGGAGCAGGGGTCCAAGGGTCCGGGTTTCGGGCCGGAACCCCAGAACCCCGGAACCCCTGAACCCGTTTCAAGCTGATGCTTTACGCCCTGCTGACGCCGCTGCGCGAGACATACGGCCCACTGAATCTGATCAAATACATCACCTTCCGAGCGGCGGCGGCCGGCGCGCTCTCCATTCTGCTCGTGCTCCTGCTTGGGCCGTCGCTGATCCGGCTCATTCGGCGGCTCAACATCGGCCAGAACATCCGCGATGAGGTGCCGGAAAGCCACAAAGGGAAAGCCGGGACCCCGACGATGGGCGGGGTCCTGATACTGGCGGCGGGGATCGTCGCGGTGCTTCTCTTCGCCGACCTGAAGAACCGTCAGATTCAGCTCGGCCTGCTGGTCGCGGTCTCGCTCGGGTTGCTGGGGTTCGTCGACGACTATGTCAAGGTCAGGCTCAGAAAACCGCGCGGGCTGAGCAAGACGGTCAAGCTGGTGAGCCAGTTCGCGCTGGCGTTCATTGTCGGAGCGGTGCTGTACTTCATCCCGGTCGACCCTGCGAACCGTTCGACCACGAACGTGTTGTTGTTCAAGAACGTGATAGTACAGTTCGGCTGGTTCTACATCCCGTTCGTCATGCTGGTCATCGTCTCGGCGTCAAATGCCGTGAACCTGGCCGACGGGCTTGACGGCCTCGCCGCTGGGCTGGTGACGATCGCGCTCGGCAGCTATGCCGTGCTCTCCTATGTGTCCGGGCACTACCGGCTTGCCCAGTACTTGAACATCATGTTCATACCGACCGGCGGAGAGATGACGGTGTTCTGTCTGGCCCTGGTTGGAGCCTGCCTCGGGTTCATGTGGTTCAACGCGTATCCGGCCCAGGTGTTCATGGGCGATACCGGGTCGCTGCCGCTGGGCGGCATCCTGGGTCTCGCCGCGATACTGTGCAAGCATGAGATGCTGCTGCCGATAGTGGGCGGCGTGCTCGTGATGGAAACCGGCTCGACGCTCCTGCAGATCGGCTATTTCCACGCCACCGGGGGCAAGCGGCTGTTCCGCATGGCTCCCCTGCATCACCATTTCGAGCTGGCCGGTTGGTCGGAGCCGCAGGTCGTCACACGATTCATGATTCTTGCTGTGCTCTTCGGCCTGGGGGCGATGGCCACGCTGAAGATACGATGAAGGGGGCGGAGACGGACGGACACGGACTGTCACTGTCGAACACGGACGAAATCGAAGGTGCCAACGTGCTGGTGGTCGGCTTGGGGCGTTCGGGAGCCGCAGCCGCCCGTTTCCTGCTGAAGGCTGGGGCAAAGGTCGCGGGGTTTGACGAGGATCCGGCAACACTGAGTTCGAAACCGGTGGCAGCGCTTCGGAGCGCCGGCATGACGATGACGCAACGCCCCGCGACCGCCCGTGCCGACTGGGCGGTCGTCAGCCCGGGTATCAGTGACGTGCATCCACTGGTCAGGGGTCTGCGTCGGCGCTCGGTCCCCGTTGTGGATGAGCTTGACCTCGCCAGCAGGCTCGTTCGGGGGCCGGTCATCGCGGTCACCGGCACCAACGGCAAGTCAACGACAACGGCCCTGATTGCGCGGATGCTCGAACGCGCCGGCAACAAGGTGTTCTGCGGGGGGAACCTCGCGCCGGGCCGGCCTTTCTCGGTTGCGCTGCTGACCGGACGACGAGACTACTATGTCGTCGAGGTGTCCAGCTTCCAACTCGAGCGAGCACGCTGGCTGAAGCCAAAGATAGCGGTGATTCTCAATATCACTCCCGATCACTTGAATCGTCACCGCACCGTCCAGCGATATGCCGAGTGCAAGTTCGGAATTCTGGACCGCCAGGGCAGCGAGGATCATGCGGTCCTCAACCAGGACGATGCGTTGGTCCGGGCGGCGGCAGGGCGGGGAGAGGCGGCAAAGCACTTCTTCTCGTTGCGGCGCCGGACGGCCGATGCGTACCTCTCCGCCGGGTATCTGTGGTTTCATGGCGACAAAGTGCTGTCGGCCGGAGCGGTTCGGTTGCCGGGCAAGCACAACCTCCAGAATTGCTTGGCGGCGATTACCGCGGTCCGGCTGCTCGGCGTCGGCATGCCCGCGATTCGGAGCGTGCTCCGGACGTTCGCCGGCCTGCCGCACAGACTTGAGTTCGTACGCCGGTTCCGGGGCGTCGACTACATTAACAGCTCCATGACTACCAACCCGGTTGCGGGCGCCCGGTCCCTCGAGGCGGTTGCCATGATGAAGGGGAAAGTTCCAAGGGGAAATGAACAAGTCCGGACTCCGAACTTTGCCATTTCCACTTATCCCCTTTGCCGAAGGCGCGTCATCCTGATTGCCGGCGGCAGAGAGAAGGCGTTGCCGACCGGGGAATACGCCCGGGCAATGAGGCAGTACGCGAAGTGGGTCTTGCTGATCGGCGAGAGCAGTGCGCGCCTCGCGCGTGAGTTGTCGGCGCTGGGATTCCGCCGGTACGACACGCTTCCCGACCTGAGGGCGGCCGTGACGGCGGCAAGGACGAAGGCGACGGCGGGGGATGCGGTGTTGTTCGCGCCCGGGTTTGCCAGCTTTGACCAGTTCAAGGACTTCGAGGCCCGGGGAGAAGTGTTCCGGCGGGAAGTGAGCAACCTTGGCTAGGAGCCAAGGGGAACTGCGGGTCTCGGGCTTCGGGTTGCGAGCCCGTAGTCCGGAGCGGGCATCGGCGTCGATTGATTCCACCGTACTCTTCGTCGTCGTGACGCTGGTTCTCATCGGCGTGACACTCGTCTACGCGACGACCTGCCACAAGGGTATCGCGTTCCTCAAGTCGCAGGGCCTCAGGGCCGGCGTGGGGTTCGTGGCGCTTTTCCTCGGTGCGAGGATTCGCTACACGACATGGAACCGGCGCATCAAGTGGATGATGCTCTTCGGGTCAGCCCTGGTGCTGATTCTGACGTTGGTAGTCGGACTGATGTTCAAAGATGTGAAGCGCGCGCTGGGGAGCGGCACTTTTTCGTTTCAACCGGCCGAGTTCGCCAAGTTCGCCCTGCTCACGTGGCTGGCCGGCTACTTCGACTGGGTCAAGGAGCGAGGACTGGAGCGACGCGTGGCCTGGGGGCTGGTCCTCCCCGGGCTTGCCGTTTTCGGAGTCGTCGGGCTGACACTCCTGCAGCCCGCAGTGGGTACGAGTTTCATTATCGCCCTGGCCAGTCTGGCGGTGTTCGTGGTCGCCGGAGTGAGGTGGTGGCACCTGCTCGTGACCGTGGCGGTAGGGGCCGGACTATTCATCCTGGCGATAAACTACATTCCATACGCGCACGAGCGGTGGGACAGGTTTGCCAACGGCAAGCACCGCCAGCAGGAACAATCGCTGATCGCCATCGGCTCGGGCGGACCCTTTGGTCGGGGCCTGGGCGAAAGCCGGCAGAAGTTCCAGTTCCTTCCCAAGATGCACAACGACTTTATCTTCGCCGAAATCGGGGAGGAGTTCGGGTTCATCGGCAGCGTGGCCGTCTGCCTGCTCTACCTGATACTGTTTCTATACGGTATGAAGATCAGCAGTGAAACGTCGGGACCGTTTGGACAGTACCTCGCATCGGGGATCACGTTTGTCATCTTTCTTTATGCTATCGTGCACATCGCTGTCACGCTGGGCGTCATACCGACGACCGGCCAGCCTTTACCGTTCATATCGTCAGGGGGGTCGGCCCTGCTATCAAACCTGTTTGCCGCGGGTGTCCTGCTGAACGTATCCCGGTTCAGGCGGACGAAGACGGTCGTGAACCTGCCTCAGTCGCCCCGCAATCGCGCCTTCCACGTCGGCCGGCCGTCCGGTCCGGCACGGCATAAGGTGCTGGTGCTGGGCAGATTCGGCGGCAAAGCATGAGGTGGAGAGAGACCGGAGACGGGAGACGGGAGACCGGTCTTCGGTCCCCGGTCTTCGGTCCGAGGAGTGAGGAGTGAGGAGTGAGGAGTGAGGAGTAAGGAGTAAGAGGTCGGTTTGTATGGCAAAGATCATTCTCATAACAGGGGGCAGCAGGAGCGGCAAAAGCACGTACGCCCAGCGTATCGCCGAATCTATTTCCGGCACCCGGACGTATATAGCAACCTGTCCCGTCATCGATAAGGAAATGGA
>JAPLUO010000025.1 GCA_026397595.1 Caldifarciminota bacterium | reverse complement strand
AAATCCACCGGCCGACTGAGAGTCGTAACGACGCTTGGCGTTCTCGCCGACTGGGCGCGGCAGGTCGGGGGTGACCAGGTTGAGGTGACCAGTCTCCTGACCGGCAACGAGAGCCCGCACACCTACGAACTCAAGCCCGCTGACGTGAAGACGGTTGCGAACGCCCGCATCCTGTTCCGGGTCGGGCTTGGCATGGAGGAGTGGCTTGACCCGGCGATTGAGAACTCCGGCAACAAGAAACTGGTCATCATTGACGTGGCAGCCGGCGCGACCGGCATCATCGCCGGCGACGCACATGACAGGTACGGCAATCCCCATATCTGGCTCGACCCGGAATACGCCAAGACCGGCATCGAGAACCTGGTGGAAGAATTGGTGAGACTCGACCCGCAAGGAGAAAGCTCGTACCGGAAGCGCGAGGCCGCGTACTTCATGCAACTCGACAGCCTGTCACAGGCAATCAAGTTGCAGGTCGCGTCGCTTGTGGACCGGCGCTTCATCTCGTTCCACGATGCGTGGCCGTACTTCTGCCGCCGGTTCGGACTCGAGGTCGTGGCGACCGTCGAGCCGATTCCGGGGCAGGAGCCGTCCGCGAAACAGCTTGCTCGAATGGTGGACCTGATTCGACACGAACACATCAGAGTCGTGACCACCGAGCCGCAACTGCCATCAGCCCTGCCGGACATGCTGGCAAAGGAGACCGGCGTGAAGGTCGTGAGCCTGAACCCGCTTGAATCCGAAGGCGGATACATCGCCGTGCTGGGTGCGAGTGCCACCGCCCTCATCAATTCGTTGAGATAATGGAACGGCTTTGACAACGCGTCACAGGCCGAGAGTCGGTGCAGACGAAAGGAGTTCTGGATGAAGAAGACAGCAGCCCTGTTGATCCTGAGCCTCGCGGTGGCGCTGGCGGCAGCGCCGGAGCAGTCGCGGCGGACCCTCACCGTAACCGGGACCGCCGAGGTGTCGGTGAAGCCCGACATCTGCTACATCAGTTTCGGGGTCGAGACCATCAACAAGAAGAGCGCGCGGGATGCGTACCGCATCAACGCCGAGCTGATGAACGCGGTAAGCGCGGCGATCAAGGAGGCCGGCATCGGGCCTAAGGACCTTCAGACTTCGAGCTTCTCAGTCACGCCGCAGTACCATTACGAAGATACCGGCCACCGCCGGGTCTTTGATGGCTATCGTGTGTACCAGTCGCTCGACGTGAACGTGCGCGATCTTGAGAAGGCCTCGGCCGTGCTCGACGCAGGCATGGAAGCGGGTGCTACCCAGGTCAATAACGTTACCTTTGCGGTCGAGAACCCGAAGAAGTACACGGCCGACGCGCGGGTGGAGGCGGTGAAGGCGGCGCAGGCCAAGGCGCAGACGATGGCGGACCTGACCGGGGTCAAGCTGGGCAAGCCGATAACCATCAGCGAGTCCGAGCCGAGCGGCTCGGGCCGGTACTACGCGCAGGCGAACGTGGCGTTCGACCGCGCAGCGGGCGGCGAGGATACGCCGAGCCTGGAGCCCGGCGAGTTCAAGCTGAGCCGAACGGTCTATATCACGTACGAGATCGAGTAGCGGCGCGGCAAGCCAGGCGAAGTCAGAAGCCAGAGGCTAGAAGCCAGAAGTCAGAACGTCCAGATCCCCCGTCCCTAGTTCCTAGCCCCTAATCCCTTTTCGGCAAGCGGCCGACCGGCATGATGTAGAGCGGTTCTTCCGGTTTTGTCATGCGAACGGTGAGCTTCACAGCGTCGTCGTAGAAGGCGCCGATGGCGCAGGTGCCGAGTCCCAGTGAGCCGCACTGCAGGTATACGTTCTCGGCGGAGTGGCCGAGGTCCATACAGACGTAGCGTTCGCGGCCGCGCGAGCCGTACTTGCCGGTGTTGCGGCTGAACACCGCCGAGTAGACGATTGACGCCGGCGCATCTCTGACGCAGGTCTGGGACGCCGCGGCAAGGGACAGCGCCGGCCGCTTGTCGCCCGCCGCGACCAGTACGAGGTCGTGGGTTTCGGGCCGGTACCGGTAGACTCCGGGCGCGAGGTCGGTGACGTTGCCCGCCACGACGTACAGCTCGAGCGGGTAAAGCGCGCCCGCCGACGGCGCGGTTCGGAGCCCGCCGCGCAGTTGCGGTACGCCCGGAACCGGCTGCGTGACTCCATACGCCGCCCAGAGCAGTTGTGATATGTCGGCCAGGTTCAGCGGGGCATTGGCATACTCGCGTACGGACCGGCGTTCGGCCATTGTCTTCTCGACCGAAACCTTGCCGTCACGTGCCGGGTCGGGCAGCTTCACCACGGTCGTTGCCGGGTGCGAGTCAGGCAAGGTCTCAAGCAGCGAGTCGCGCGAGTGGGCATCGGCATTGCCGGCTGCAGATGCACCGGTCAGGCCGGCACACAGGAATAGTGCGGTGAACTGGTTCATGAATCTCCTCTTTCGGTTGGGCACGACAACGCGGTCCTTGGCATGGTTTTGGGGCTCGGCTAGTCCCGGACGTGGTGCGGCAGCGGGTCGGGAAGCTCAAGCGACAGCTCGACCAGCCCGCGCATCTCGCCATCCTTAAACCACGGCGACTGGTAGATGAGCTTCCTCACGCCCTTCTTCTCGATGGTATAGACGTTGGTTCGGCCCGAAGCCAGCAGCTCGCCCACCTTTGAGCGGGCCGGCTCCGGGTGGCAGTCGAGGATGCTCGCGCCGACCAGAGACGTCCCGTTCCCGAGCGTCGCCACGGCCTTCCGGTTCATCTCCAGGATTACACCCTCGCGGTCGCACACCGTTACCGCGCCGGGAAAATCGCACCACCAGCGACTACCCTCATCCATTCGGACTCTCCGGCTGCCCCGGCAGAATCACCCTTGGCCGGACCACACCGACGCGAAGCTGCGTCGTGCCGTCAAGGAGCGCAAGTCGTCCTTCGTGCCCGGCGAGAATCGCGCGGGCATCGTCGGACAGCCGCTGTTCGCCGAAGCCTTCGAGAACGACGATGGTGAACGGCGGGTCTGGTTCAAGCACGTCCTGCAGGTTTACGCCGGCGCAGATGAGCCCGGCCGCAGTCCGTTCTCTCGCCTGCGCGATGGTCCTGGCATCGGCGAAGTCGCGGACTAAGACCTTCCCGGCCGCAACTCCCGAGTTGGTGAGCACGCCGGCTCTCTCGCCGCCTGAGCCCCAGACGCCTGTAATCGCGGTGCCGTTTCCGACGACTGTGCACCCATGCTCGGATACACTCTCTACAACGCCCGGCAACCAGGCCTTGACCTGAAGCTCCTCCAGCAGCGGCTCAATCAGAACGATTCCGAAGTGCTTGTCGATGCGGTTGACCTTGCCGCGGACCGGTGATTCCACGAATTTGAACTTGTCTCCATGGAGAATCTCAGCCAGCCAGAGCCCGCGGTCGACCTCATCGCCGGGTTTCACCTTCAAGTACGGGCCGAGCTTGTCCGGTTCGACTCCGAGTTCCTTGGCAACCTCCACCGCAGTGTATTCGCGGGCCTCCTCCGGTCTTTCCCTCAGGAAGAGGACGCCGTCGGGCAGGAGCTTCTCGACTCTTCCTCTAACCGGCGACCGGAAGGTCTTGTGAGTGACATCGCGCGGGGTGCGGGCGACGACGCTCCCGATGTCAACTTCGTCGCCGATGTGCTTCACCAGATACTGCTCGACCTCGGCCGGCGGCACTTCGAGCGCCTCGGCGACGTGAAGAAAGAAAGGCCGCAGGAACTCGCGCACGCTGCGGGCAACCAGCGTATCAGTTGCCACAGTCTGACCCGCCTTGACGAAGACCTGGCCGGGAATGGCGAGCTCGCGGTGCATGCGGATCTCGCCCTGCCTCACCGCGGGGCCGGAAACAGCGGGCTCATCAGCGCGAGCAGGCGGTATGTAGCCGGCAGGCGGCTTCCGGTTCGCGCGGTCGAGCTTCACTATCCCGAGTCGCTGCACCAGGTCGACCGCGAGTTCCGGGTTAACCTGGGCGAGCGCGCCGAGGTGCGGGAACATGAATTCGCTGTCCACGGCCAGTTCAACGCGGGCGCCCGGGGCCAGCGCGTCGAGCAGCACCGCGGCAGCCGCCGGCCGCGGGGAATGGGAGAGAATGCCGCCGCTGCCGATGAGCAGGTCGCACTCGGTGTCCGTGAACGGCGTCGCGGGTCGGGGCGGGAGGCGCTCTCCCTTGATCAGTTCGTCGAGATCGAGTCGCACCGGGCCGGTTTCCCGCTTCGCACCGTCGCGTAGTTTCAAGTGCTGGCGCACGGCCTCGCGGATTGCGACCGCGGCCGATGCCCACTCGGAGAGCATCTCGTCTGGGGTGCGGGCCAGCCGCGTGGGGTTGATGTGCTTGTTGCCGATGAGGTTCCACATCGCTCCGTCGGTCAGGTGGGGATGGTAGAGTTCGCGAATCGGGGTGATGCCGGCCAGCTCGGCGACGTTCAGGATGCTATAGCTCAGGCCGAGGTTGGCGCTGACCGTGCGGAACACCTCGCCGGTGCGGGCGGTGAACACGTCGGTCGTGGCTCCACCGATGTCTACTGCCATGATACGGTGGCCGGTCGCGGCTGAGAGCAGTTTGAGAATCGAGCCGAACGCGGCCGGGGTGGGCATTATTACGGGGAGCATGAAATACTGGACAGTTCTTGATGTCACCCTGAGTATCCTTATACCCTGTCACCCTGAGCGCAGCGAAGATTCTTCGGCGTCGAACGCCTCAGAATGACAAACATTTCCTGCTCTCATTAGTATCGGCGCCGCGACCCACTGCTTCAGCTTCTCATAGCCCGGGGCCTGGGACATCACGTGTTCCATGAAGAGTTCGTGGATTGCGGTCCGGGCCGGCTCGAGGTTTTCTCGTTCGAGTTCGGGCCGGACGTTGGGCACGGCCCGGAACATGAACTCGTCGCCAAGGACTTCCCGTACGTGGTCGGTGGCGTGCACGTTGCCCGCGTAGACGACCGGCATTCGGGCGGCCGGGTTCAGCTTGGGGTGGAGTCCCGCCTCAACCAGCAGCTCGGCCAGGAACACCGGTGCGGAAACGGCATCCCCGTCGAAACCACCCGCGACCAGCACCATGTCCGGGCGCAGACGCTTCAGGTCCTCAATCTTGCGGTAGGGTGTCCGGCCGTCGTCCATCGAGATGACTTCGAGCACGATGGCGCCGGCGCCGAGGGCGGCGCGATGCGCAGTGCCGGCAGTCATGCTGTACATCAGCCCGGTGACAACCATGGCCAGCCCGCCGCCGGCGCTGGACGTCGTCAAGTACGGCACTGCCGGCGCGCCGTTGTGCACAAGGGTGCGCCGGGTCATGCGTTCCAGCCCGCGGAGCGCGAGCAGCACGCCGACGGTAACGTCCTCGTGCGGTTTCTCGACCGTGGTCGGCGTCTCGTACCGGAAGCAGCGCCAGGCGCCGGCCTGGTTCAGGAACAGCAGCGCCTTAGTCGTGGTGCTGCCGACGTCGGTTATACAGAACTCGTTCGGAGCCGATGGAAAGTGCATCTCTGCCATTTTTACCTCCGCCTAGATATTGCCCGGCGAAGGCCGAATGTCAACATTCGGGCGACCCCGAAACCCGGAATGGAACGGCCATGATGCAAAGGGGAAAGTGGAAATGTCGAAGTCGGAGTCAGGACGCCAAGAACGACAAGGCCAAAGGGGAAAGGGAAAAGGACAAAGCAAAGGGGGAAGAGGAAATGGGGGAAGGGCGGGCGTCGAGCTGGTTTACCGGGTCTCTGGCGACTCTCGTTGCGCGGCCTCGGTCGCAGCGTCGTAGGCCTGCACGAGCAGGTTGTCAAAGGGCGGGCCGCCGAACTCCGGGGGCGCTGCGCCCAGGCGTCTGAGGACGGCTCGGGCGACCTCAGGTACGGGTGGCTGGATGACAAAGGCGTCGAGCTCGGGGCCGGCCCGCCAGAATGCTTCTAGACAGGACGCGAGGGGAACGGCAACGTCCCTGGCATCTCGGTCTGCCTGGCCCAGGCCGCAGACAGAGACCTCACCGGGCGTGGCTGCCGGTTCTTGCACCGGACGCTTGGCGCGAAGTTCTCTGATCAGGTCTTCTTTGGCCCGGCCGCGAAGCCTGAAGATTACGAATGGGTCTTCGTCAAACCGTTCCGCCATGATGTAGTAGACCGCGGCGATGTGCTTGCAGGGGTTGGCCCAGTCCGGGCAGGAGCAGTCGGTTACGAGTTCCCGGCTCGATTCCGGCATCAGTGGCCGTTTGGCATCGTGAATCGCTTCTTCGATGTTCTGGGGCATTTCACCGGACAAGAGCTTGGCCGCGAAGAGCGCCTTGGCCGCCATCGCGTCGGTCACCTTGGCCCAGTCTTTGTCGGACAGGGGTTTCAGGCGGATGACAACGCGGTAGGGTTTTGC
>JAPLUO010000328.1 GCA_026397595.1 Caldifarciminota bacterium | reverse complement strand
GACGAGTTCAAGCGCGAGCACGGCGTGGACCTGGCGAAGGACAAGACCGCGCTGCAGCGAGTGAAGGAGGCAGCGGAGAAGGCGAAGTGCGAGCTGTCGTCTTCGATGGAGACTTCCATCAACCTGCCCTTCATCTGGTCCGACGAGAAGAATGGCCCGATGCACATTGATATGCGTCTGACCCGTTCGAAGCTCGAGGCGCTGGTCGAGGACCTGGTGCAGAGGAGCTTCGTGCCGGTGAAGCAGGCGCTGACCGACGCGAAAGCCACGCCGCGGGACATCGACGAGGTGATTCTCGTGGGCGGGCAGACCCGGATGCCGCGGGTGCAGTTCCTGGTCCGTGAGTTCTTCGGCAAAGAGCCGCACAAGGGCATCAACCCGGATGAAGTCGTGGCAATCGGCGCGGCGATCCAGGGCGCGGTGCTGGCCGGCGAGGTCAAGGACGTGGTGCTGCTCGATGTAACGCCATTGTCGCTCGGCATCGAGACCCTGGGCGGCGTGATGACCAAGGTAATCGACCGGAATACGACGATTCCGACGCGGAAGAGCCAGATATTCACCACGGCCGAGGATGGTCAGCCTGCGGTAACGGTTCACGTACTGCAGGGCGAGCGCGAGTTGTCTGCCGACAACCGGACTCTTGGACGGTTCGAGCTGTCCGGAATTCCGCCGGCGCCGAGGGGCACGCCGCAGATTGAAGTGACGTTCGACATTGACGCGGACGGCATCCTCCACGTGACGGCCAAGGACAAGGCGACCGGCAAGGAGCAGTCGATTCGGATTACGGCTTCGTCCGGACTGGCGAAAGACGAGGTCGACCGGATGGTGGGCGACGCACAGTCGCACGCGGCCGACGACAGGAAGCGACGTGAACTTGTTGACAGTCGCAACCGCGCCGATACGCTTATCTACCAGACCGAGAAGACCCTTAAAGAGTTTGGTGAGAAGGTCCCGGCCGCCGACAAGCAGGCGATTGAAGAGGCGACCGCGGGCCTGCGCCAGACAATGAAAACCGACGATAAGGCGGCGATAGACACGGCGATAGAGAAACTGCAGAAGGTGAGCTACAAGCTGGCCGAAGAGATGTACCGTCAGAAGGAAGCCGGGCCCCAGCCCGGGCCTTCGGACGTCCAGCCGGACAAGGACTCGGGGAAGAAGGTCGACGCAGACTATACGGTTATCGACGAGGACAAGAAGTAGCGGAGCGAACCGAAAGCTGCACGCGCTGGGTCGGACGCCGGAGCCGCAAGGCGGCAGGCGTCTGGTCTTGATGGTACACCCCTTGTCCGACATCTAGCATCCAAACATGGCCACCACCAGGCGCGATTATTACGAAGTGCTGGGCCTCTCCCGCGGCGCTACGCAGGACGAGGTCAAGTCCGCATACCGCAAACTGGCGAAGGAACACCACCCGGACCGCAACCCGGACAATCGGGCCGAGGCTGAAGAGAAGTTCAAAGAACTCTCCGAGGCGTACGAGGTGCTGGCCGACGTCGACAAGCGGCGAATGTACGATTCGTACGGGTTCGAGGGTGTGTCGCGGCAGTTCGGACCGGGCGGGTTCGACTTCCGCCGGGACTTCACGCATGGCGAGGACATTACCGACATACTCGGCGACCTGCTTCAGGGATTCGGCATGGGCTCGGGCGGCGGACTGTTCGACCTGCTTGGCGGCGGCCGGTCCCAGTCGCGAAGGCACGCGCGCGGCGGGGACATCAGGATTTCAGTGCGGCTGGACCTTGAGGAGATTGCCGCGTCAGTGACCAAGGAACTTAGCTTCAGCCGGTTCGAGCGGTGCCCGGAATGCGCGGGCGCGGGCGGCAAGGGCAAGGAGACTTGCCCGTCGTGTCATGGCCGGGGCCAGGTGCAGCACCGGACCAGTTCTTTCCTCGGTCAGTTCGTGCAGGTCCAGGCGTGCCCGGATTGCGGCGGTGCGGGTGAACGCGTTAAAGAGACCTGCAAGGAATGCGCCGGCGCGGGCCGGGTGCGGAAACCCCGAACCCTTAAGGTGAGAATACCGGCCGGGGTTTCGGCCGGCACCTACCTGCCGCTGCACGGTGAGGGTCACTTCGGTCCGGGCGGCAGCGGCGACGTGCTCGTACAGTTCGAGGAGCGGGAGCATCCGCTTTACCTGAGACAGGGCGACGACGTCGCGGTCGAGGTGCCGGTCACGATTGCGACCGCTGTACTGGGCGGCAAGGTGAAGGTGCCGACGCTGACCGGCGAAAGAGAGGTCGAGGTACAGGTCGGTACGCCATCCGGCACTGTGCTGCGGGTTCGCGGGGCAGGCATCAAGCACCTGGACGGTGGGGCCGGCGACGAACTGGTGCGGGTCGTGATTCACGTGCCGAAGCATCTTTCACGGGACGAGAAGGCTCTACTGAAGAAGCTCGACGAGTCGAGGACCGAGGAGATGCCGGGGCCCAGGAAACCGGCTTGACAGGAAATGACGAATTCCTAATTCCTAATGACTAATCAATTAGGAAATGACCAGGCACCAATGGCCGAACTGGGCTCGGGTTGGTCATTTGGTCATTGGGGCTTCATTCGACATTTCCCCTTGGTCATTAGTCATTAACCTCTCATGGGTCTTGAACTGTACTACTCGCCGGAACCGCCAGATGGCGGGACGTTGATTATCCGCGGCTCGGAGGCCGGTCACATTGCACGGGTAATGCGGCACAAGGTCGGGAACGTGATTGGCGTGGTTGACGGAGTCGGAACCGAGTATGAAGTCGAGTTGACCGAGGTGAGGGCCGACAGGGTTGCGGGTCGGGTGCTCAGTACCAGGTCCGGTGCGCGCGAGCCAAAACACCGCGTGACGATTGCCCAGGCCGTGCTGAAAGGCGACCGGCTGGCACAGGTCTGTGAGCAGGCGACCGAACTGGGAGTGAGCCGGGTCATCCCGATTCAGACCGCGCGTACGGTGGGGCGGCTGAGCGCGGTCAGGCTCGAACGACTCCGGACAGTGTCGCTGGCGGCCCTGAAATCATCAACCCGGACCGTACTGCCGAAGATTGACGCGGTAACTGGGCTTGGCGAACTGCTCACGGCCGTCAACGAGTTTGGCCAGGCCCTGGTCGCGTACGAAGAGGAGCGCGGGCCCGGGCTGGGCGAAGTGCTCGACCGTAAGGCAGGGTCCGTATTGCTGGTGGTTGGGCCGGAAGGCGGGTTCGAGCCGTCTGAGATTGACGCTCTGAAGGCCGCCGGAGCGGTTTCGTTCTCTTTAGGCCCAAGAAGGCTGAGGGCTGAGACTGCGGCAGTCGCAGTTGCGGCCATGACCCTCGGCCTGTTGGGCGATTTGGGATAGAATGTAATGACCAAGACCCAATGACCAATTCCCAACTAATGACCAGGCCCGAATGCCGGCGTTCGTCGTTTGGTGTTCGCCATTTCCGTGTTCGTTGGGAATTGGGTGTTGAGAATTGGGCATTTAGACTGGTACGTTGTTTGTTCCGAGTACACTTGAACGACTTGAAGGGAGGTGCTATAGAGTCATGGTAGGTATTACTGTTAAAGAAGGCGAATCCTACGAGAGCTTCATCCGTCGTTTCCGACGGGCATGCGAGAATGCCGGGATCCTGCGGGAAGTGAAGCGCCGCGAGTTCTTCGAGAAGCCGAGCGACAAGAAGAAGCGGAAGCAGGCTGAGTCAAGGCGTCGGGCGTTCCGCCGCAAACAGCAGGACGAGTTTTAGGAAAACCCTGGGGACAGGTTCCCCCGGAGCCGCAGTTGGACAGACACACGCTTGAGGTGTTGGGTTTCCCGCGCGTGCGGGAAATCCTGGCCGGGTTTTGCTCAACCGACATGGGTCGGGAGCGCGCCTTGGCGCTCCAACCGGTGGCGGACGCGCAACTCATCGCAGCCGAACTGGACCGGCTGGATGAGGTTGTCGGCCTTGCCGAAGAGCCGCCGCTCGGCGACGTGAAGGACGTTCGGCCGTTGCTTCTGCAACTGCGGGCGTCCGGGCTTTTGACCGGCGAGGAGTTGCTGCGCGTGCGCCTGGCGTGTACCGGTATCAGGAAGTGCCGCGAGTTCTTCCGGAACGAGCGGCAGGACGTCGTCCGAGTGTGGTCACTGATACACGACCTGGTCCCGCAGCCGGAACTCGAGCGCGAGATTGATGACGCTATTGATGAGGCCGGCGCGGTGCGCGATTCGGCGACGCCGGAACTGGCCGGAATCAGGCGCCGATTCAGGAGCATGCGCAACGCGCTCGTCAAAAGGCTGGAGCGGATGGCGGCTGACAACCCGGTTTGGTTCGGGGGCGCGGCAACGGTAAAGGGTGGACGGTTTGTGCTGCCCTTGTTGCTCGAGCACCGGGCCGGGGTGCCGGGCGTGATTCACGGCAGTTCGGGCAGCGGCTCAACCCTGTTCGTCGAACCGCTGGCGACGGTCTCGGACGGGAACGAGTTGCAGGAGTTGCAGGACGCCGAGGCCGAGGAGGTGGCGCGGATCCTGCGAGCGTTGTCGCGGCTGGTTGCCGAGCACGTGCCGGAGCTGTCTATGGCGATGGACGCGGCCGGGATGCTCGATTTGCTGGTTGCCAAGCGCAGGTTTGCCGCCCGGTTTGACTGCCGGCGGCCGGAGCCGGCAGAAAACGGCAGGCTGGAACTGGCAAAGGCCAGACATCCCTTGCTGCTGCACCGCAAGGTGAGCGTGGTGCCGCTGGACATCCGTTTCCCGGATACGGCGCTCGTGGTACTGATATCCGGGCCGAATGCGGGCGGCAAGACAGTCGTGCTGAAGACGTTGGGGCTGCTGGCCCTGATGTTCAATGCCGGCATGTACGTGCCGGCCGGGAGCGGAACCCGGCTGCCGGTGTTCAAGCAGGTCTTTGCCGACATCGGTGACGAGCAGTCGCTCGACTCGGACCTATCCTCGTTCACCGCGCACGTCGGCAGGCTAAAGGAGATACTAGACCGAGCTGATGCTGAAAGCCTCGTGTTGATTGATGAGATTGGCTCGTCTACCGCGCCGGAAGAAGGCGCGGCGCTGGCGGTGGCGGTGCTTGAGGCGCTGCGCGACCGGGGGGTGAAGAGCGTGGTGACGACTCACTTCGGGGCGCTGAAGATGTTCGCGCAGGATGAGCCGGGCATGGCCAACGCCGCGATGGAGTGGGGGATGGGGGAAGGGGAGAAGGGGACAGGGGAAATGGCAAAGGGGCGGGGTGGGCCCACCTATCGGTTGAAGATGGGGTTTCCCGGGGAGTCGAGCGCGTTCGAGATTGCCGCTGGAGCCGGAATGCCGGCAAAGGTCATCGAGCGGGCAAGGACGAGAATCGGCCGGGAGTGGCTGGACATGGGTGCGAAACTCAGGTCGCTCGATGAGGAACTGCATAAGGCGCAGGTGGCGCGTTCGGCAGCGGAACTGGAGCAACAGCGGGCCGCGCGGCTGCGTCAGGACTGTGACGGCCGATTGCGTGAAGCGCGTGAGGAGGCCCGGACCGCGAAGGAGCGGCTGCGGGCCGAGGAAGAGCGATTCCTGAGAGAGAAGCGGCGGGAAATAGAGAACCTGGTCAGGCAGATAAAGGAGCAGAAGGCAAGTCATGAGAGCGTGGTTGCGGCCAAGCAGCACGTCGAGCAGGCGTTGGCCGAGGTCGAACCTGAGCCGGAAGAACCGGAGTTGCCCGGTTCAGCCCCGGAGGAGTTGAAGCCCGGGGACAGCGTGGAGTCGCACACGTTTCGCAGGCAGGGTGTGGTCGTCGAAACGAGCGAGAACCGCGCGACCGTCGCATTCGGTCAGATAAGAGTGGAGCTTGCGGTTGCCGACCTGAGATTAGTCAAACCGGCCGACCTGAAACCGGAGCCGGAGCCGGTTTCAGCGGAGCCGTACAACTTTGATACAAGGCTGAACGTGCGGGGAATGACCCGAGAGGAAGCAGACGAGGCAGTTACTAAGTTTCTCGATGAGGCTAGGATGACCGGTTCCGTCGAGCTCACCATCGTCCACGGCAAGGGCGGGGGCGTGCTGCGTCGTGCGATCTGGGACCGGCTGCGCCGCGATTCCGGCGTGGAGACGGTCAGCCTGGCCGAAGCCGCGGCAGGCGGCAGCGGCGTGACCGTGGTAAAGCTGAAGAGTTGCGCGTGATAAAGCAGGAAGTCATCGAGCAGGTGCGAATGCAGACCGACATCGTGCAACTGATTGGTGGTTACGTGCCGCTGAAGAAGGCCGGCCGATACTACAAGGGGTTGTGCCCTTTTCATTCCGAGCGGACCCCGTCGTTCCACGTCAACCAGGAACGGCAGACCTACCATTGTTTCGGTTGCGGCACCGGCGGCACGGCAATCAACTTCGTGATGGTGACCGAGAAGCTGGAATTCCCCGAGGCCGTGAAGTTTCTCGCGAAGAAGCTGGGCATCACGGTTGAGACCGAGCAGGTGTCGGGGCGGAACCAGGGGCTGTACGACATCTGCGACCAGGTCTGTCTGTTCTTTGAGCAGCAGCTTCCGAGGACGCCGGCAGCCATGGCCTACGTCGAGAAGCGGGGGCTGAGTGCCGAGACCGTCCGCAGGTTCAGGCTGGGCTTTGCCCCTGCCGGCAACATGCTGCGCGGACAGGCGAAGCGCCGGAATTGGTCCGAAGACCTGCTGGTCCGGGCCGGCTTGCTCAACAAGCGCGACGACGGGCTGATTGACTGGTTCCACGGCCGGCTGATGTTCCCGATATTCTCCCTGTCGGGCAAGGTAATTGCTTTCAGTGGAAGGGTGCTGGACGACAGCGAACCGAAGTACCTTAACTCGCCGGAGACTGTCCTCTTCCGCAAGGGGGACAACCTGTACGGCGTGTTCCAGGCCAAGGGCTACATCCGGGAGCAGATACCGATACTGGTCGAGGGCAACCTCGATATGCTCTCGCTTGTGGACGCGGGCATCAACAACGTCGTGGCCCCGCTCGGGACCGCGCTAACGCCCGTCCAGGCGCAACTGCTGCGCCGGTACAACACCCGCGTCACGGTCTGTTTCGACGGCGACAACGCCGGTAGAAAGGCCTGCCGCCGCGGGATTGAGATTCTGCTCGGTGCCGGGCTGGAGCCGCAGATTGCCCTGCTTCCTGACGGGAGCGACCCGGACTCCTACGTCCGTCAGTTCGGCAAGGAGAAGTTGCTGGAACTGCTGGCAAAATGGCAGGACTGGGTCGAGTTCGTGCTTGCCGGTCGGGACCTCGCCAGGGTCGCGGAGCAGCGGGCCGCCCTCACCGAACTGGTCGGATTGCTGCGGCTGATTGGCGATGACACGACACGCGAGCTCTACGCGAACCGAATTGCCGACCGGTTCCGGGTCGACAAGGTGACGCTGCTTCGCAGCGCGGGCCAGCAGAAGCCGGGCGCACCCAGGACCGGCGCGACCCGCGGGATCGAGGAGAAGCTGCTGGGCTCGGCGATTCAGAGCCAGGAACTGGCGCGAATCGCTCGTGATCTGGGGCTGGCAGAGATTCTGGTGGACGAGAAGCTGCGGCCGATTGCCCGGCTGGCGGTGGACCATTGTGATGATTTGGGTTTCAATGCCGGGCTGGTGCTAGGCCTGATTGAAGACAAGGATACCCGCGAACTGGTGTCGGCCTGGACTTTCGATGACGTACCGACCCCGGTTGAGTTTCGGGAAGCGCTGAGGAGGTTCCGGGCCAAGTGGTTGGACCGCCGGCTCAAGGAAGCGCACGCCCGGGGCGAAGACTCGTCGGTCGAAGAATTGCAGAAGGAAAGAAGTGAATTGCTTCAGGAAGTTACGAGAGAAAGGAGTAGCCGCCATGAAGAATGACAAAGAGCAGAAGCGGCGGGGCCGGCCTCCGGCTGGTTTGAAGGACGGAGCCAAACTACCGATTGCCGGGAAGCGCGGACCGGGTCGTCCGCCCGGGCGGGGACGAAAGGCGCGGGAACTGGCCGAGCGCGAGCCGTGGCTCGATACCGTGTATGAGAAGGCGGCGAACGACAAGCGGATTACCTACGAGGAGTTGGAAGACCTGGTGCAGGATGACGTCCTCATGTCAACCGACCGGCTTGAGGAGGTCGTAGCCGGTCTTGCCCGCAGCGGTATCCTGATGACCGAGGCCCGCGTGGAAGAGCCTGAAATGGTCATGCACAAGGGGCCAAAACCAATAATCCAGCGTACCGAAGACCCGACCAAGTCGTACTTCCGGGAGCTGTCCAAACTCCCGCTGCTGACGCGCGACGAGGAGATTCGCTACTCCAAGGAGATGGAGGAGGGCTACAAGAGCATCATCAAGTACCTGTTCGACCCGATATCGATGATGCGCCGGCTGGTCGAAGAGTGCTGGTCGATCGAGGAAGGTACCAAGTCGCTGGACCAGATTGCGCGGGTCGAATTCGAGTGCCTCTTTGACAAGAAGGCGCTCTGGCGGGACCGGCAGCGGTTCATCCGTTGCCTGCGCGACATCCGGCGTGAGGCGGACCGGATCGAGAAGTTGAAGAAGCGGAAGTCGTCGGTGCCGGTGCGCCAGCAGATTGCCGATGCGAAGAAACGCGTGTTCAGCAGCGTGCAGACGTTATCGCTTCAGCACCATCTGATTAACAACCTGATTACCGAATTCAAGGACAAAGGCACCGAGGCGCTTGGCCTGGCGCGCGAGTTGCTGGTGGCAAAGGCGGAGGGCCGGGAGGGCACGCCCGAAGTTGCCGAGACTCGGCGCAAGCTGCGCGAGTGCCATGGTTTCCTGGACCGGAACACGGCCGACGTCAGGAAGGTGCTTACGGAGATGGCGCTGTGCGAGAACCGGATTCTCGGGGCCCGCGACAAGATGATCGAGGGCAACGTGCGGCTGGTTATCTCTATTGCCAAGCGATATGCCAATCGCGGCCTGGAGTTTGCCGACCTGCTGGAAGAGGGCAACGTCGGGTTGATAAAGGCGGTTGAGAAGTTCAACTATCGCAAGGGGTTCAAGTTCTCGACCTATGCGACGTGGTGGATCAAGCAGGCGATTACCCGGGCCATCGCCGACCAGTCGCGGACGGTGCGTGTTCCGGCGCACATCATTGACGCAATCAACAAGGTGGCGAAGATCCAGCGTCAGTTCATGCAGAAATACGGTCGCGAGGCAACCGTCGCGGAACTGGCACAGCGGCTCTCGACCCCGAAGGAGAAGATCGAGGGGCTGACCAAGATATCGCAGTTCGGTGTGTCGCTGGACAAGCCGGTGGACGACGACGAGACGAGCTTCATCGGCGATTTCATCTACGACGAGAAGACCGCTTCGCCGTCTCACGCCGCCGGCGTGTCGCTCCTCGGGGAGAAGCTTGAGGAGGCGCTGGCGGTGCTGACCAAGCGCGAGGAGAAGGTGCTGCGGCTCAGGTTCGGGCTCGGGGACGGCTGCCCGAGGACGCTGGAAGAGGTCGGACAGATATTCAACATCACCCGCGAGCGAGTCCGACAGATAGAGGCCAAGGCCCTCAAAAAGCTGCGCCACCCGGTACGTCTGAGGAGGTTTGAGCCGTTGCGCGACCTCCTGCAATGAGCCGAATCGGCGTCATATCGGACACGCACGACCACCTGGACAACGTGCGGAAGGCGGTGGCCCTGTTCAACCGGCTCAAGCCTGACTTGGTTGTGCACTGTGGTGACATCGTTGCCCAGTTCGTGCTCAAGGAGATTGGCGGGCTTCGCATGCCGGTCAGCGTCGTGTACGGCAACTGCGACGGCGACCGGGCGGCGCTGCGGGAGCGGGCAGAGGAACTCGGGTTCGCGCTGCACGACGGCCCCTATGGTTTTGCCCTCGGCGGGAAGCGCATTGTCATATCCCACCAGCCGCTGAGCCTGGCGCCGGACTGCGACTACTATCTGCACGGCCACACCCACAAGCTGCGGCACGAGGGCAGGCGACCGGTAGTCGTCAATCCGGGTGAGGCCTGCGGCTGGCTCTCGGGCCGCGCCACGGTCGCGATGCTCGATACCGACACCGCCGAGGTTGAGTTCATTGGCCTGTAGGAGCCCAGTAATCGAGTTACGAGTTACGGGTTATGAGTTGCGAGTCACGAGTGGACGCTTGGCGATCCTGCAGTCCCTGTCCCTATCCCCTTTTCCCCAGTTGCTTTGTCCTTTGTCATTTCCACTTTCCACTTCGGCCTGGGCGGTTCAATTCCGGCTTCCGGGCGGGAGGATGAGTTGAGCCAGCCGGTTGCTGAACGCGAGGCCCGGAGCGAGGTATTAATCCCCGGGTTGTACGTGGTCTCGACGCCGATTGGGAATCTCGGGGACATGACGCAGCGCGCGGTCGAAGTACTGAGGGCGGTTGACCTGATTGCCTGCGAGGATACCCGACACAGCGGTCTGTTGCTTCAGCATTTCCACATCCGGAACCGACTGACCTCGTATCACGAGTACAACAAAGTGAGCCGGACCCCGGAGTTGCTCGAACAGTTGCAGCGGGACGGACGCATTGCTCTCATCACCGATGCCGGGACGCCCGGCATATCCGATCCGGGGTTCTACTTGATTCGGGCGGCGGTGCGGGCCGGGATTCCGGTCATGCCGGTGCCGGGAGCATCGGCGTTGCTCGCCGGTCTGGTCATCTCGGGCCTGCCTTCGGACCGGTTCGCGTTCGAGGGGTTCCTGCCCAAGCGCGACGGCCGGCGGCGCAAGCGCCTCGCCGCGCTCAAGAGTGAAGAGCGTACCACGGTCTACTGCGAGGCAGCCCGGCGCGTCAAGCGCCTGCTGGAAGAGATGCTCGACCTGTGGGGAGACCGGGATGTCGTGGTCTGCCGCGAACTGACCAAGCGATTCGAAACGGTCCTGCGGGGCAAGATAACCGACGTACTGGCGCAGATCGGCGACCACGAACTGAAGGGAGAGACCGTAGTCGTGGTGGCGGGTGCAGCAGACGAAGACGAGGAAGATGAAGGAAACGGCGAAGCAACAGGGACGTAGGCTCCTCAGGCCGCTTGTGAGTGTGCTTGCGGCATTGCACGTGTCGCCGACCGCGGTGACGATTGTCGGGCTGCCGCTCAGCATCGGGGCCGGGTTCTGCTTCGCGGCCGGGTGGTTCATACTCGGCGGCGTGCTGGCGGCGCTGGTCGGTCTGTGCGACACGCTGGACGGTGAGCTCTCTCGCCGGACCGGCACCGCGAGCGCCCTTGGTGCGTTCCTCGATTCGACAGTCGACCGCCTGAGTGAATCGTTCGTCCTGGTCGGGCTGTACTGGTATTACCGCGATTCATGGTTCGGGTTGCTGGCAATCGCCGCGCTCGTATTCTCGTTGATGGTCAGCTATGTCCGGGCCCGGGCTGAAGGCCTGGGCCGCGAGTGCAAGGTTGGGTGGTTTGAGCGGCCGGTGCGGGTGCTGGTGTTACTGGCCGGAGCTTTCATCCTCGGGCGCACGTGGATGCCGGTTGCCCTGGGCGTGATTGCTTTGGGCAGCTTTGTCACGGTAGTCCAACGAATCGTGCACGTCATGGCGCAGAAAGGTAGTCAGGGATGAAGCCGAATTCAGAAGTCAGAAATCAGAATGCAGAAGGCAGAACCTCGGAATCAGGAGCCCGGTCAATTCTGAATTCTGGCCTCTGGTCTCTGAATTCTGACTTGTCCGGAGTCTGGAAGTGAGGAGGTTTGTATGAGTTGGCGGATTCTCTTAGTCGGTGTTGCTGGTTCGAGCCGGATGCGCTGGTCCAAGGCCGACTCGCTCGAAGAGCTGGCCGCCCTGACCGCAACTGCCGGGGGCGTCGTGGTCGAGCGATTGATCCAGGTCAGGCCGAAAATCGACCCGGCGACGTTCGTCGGCAAAGGGATGGTCGAGAACTTGCATCAGACCTGCAAGGAGCACCACATTGCCCTGCTGATATTCGATGAAGTGCTGACCCCGACCCAGCAGCGCAACCTCGAAGATGCAATTCAGGTCCGGGTGATTGACCGGGCCGCTTTGATTCTCGACATCTTCGCCCTGCACGCTCGGACCGCCGAGGCCAAAATACAGGTAGAACTGGCCCAGTTGGAGTACCAACGGACACGGCTGACCGGGTTCGGCGTCGAGATGTCGCGACTGGGCGGCGGCATCGGCACGCGCGGGCCGGGGGAGACGCGGCTTGAAGTTGACCGCCGGCGCCTCGAGCAGCGGATTACGGCCTTGCGCAAAGACCTGAAGGGGATTGACCGGGAACGGGCAGTACAGCGGGACCGCCGGACCGAGATGTTCCGGCTGGTGCTTGCCGGTTACACAAACGCGGGCAAGTCGACCCTGCTCAACCGCATGACCAATGCCGACGTGAAAGTGTCGGACCAGTTGTTCGCCACACTCGACCCCAACACCAAGCCATGGCAACTGGCGCGCAACGTGAACGTGCTGGTCACGGATACGGTTGGGTTTATCCGTAACCTGCCGACGCAACTGGTCGCGAGTTTCCGCTCAACCCTGTCCGAGGTGCTCGACGCCAGCCTGGTCCTGCATGTGGTTGACGCCAGCGACGAGCAGATTGATCGGAAGATTGACGCAGTGAACGAAACCCTGGCCGCCATCGGGGCCGGAGACAAACCGGTGCTGATGGTCTTCACCAAGACCGACCGGGTTTTCGACGAGGCGGTGCTCAAGCGGCTGAAGCGCAGCTATGCCCGGTCGGCTTTCGTTTCCGGGGCGACCGGCGACGGAATCGACGAACTCAAGGCCGAGTTGATGGGTCGGGTTGGACGGGGAATGGTGACACGGACGTTCACCGTACCCGAGCATCGGCTGGACCTGGTCAGCCTGCTGCACGACGCCGGCCGGGTTGTCCAAGAAGAGCAGCTCAAGGGCAAGCGCAGGCTAAAGGTCACCGGGTTCAAGCAGTCTCTCGCCCGCGCCCGCGGCAAAGTGGACGCAGCGCTTCGCGGCTAAGCCGCGCAGCGCGAGTTACCAGTTGCCAGTTTTCAGTGTCCAGTATTCGGGTTTCTGACTTCTAGCCTCGAGCTTCTGGCCTCTGACTTCGTCTGTCTTGTGTGCCCGGGCCAAATCTGCGTAATCTGCGTAATCTGTGGATAGTCCTCTCCGAGCCTGATCCTCACTTTGCCATTTCCCCTTTCCCCTTCGCATCTTGGCGTCCTGGCGGTTCATCCTCCCCTTCCTGTCATTTGCCATTTCCACTTTCCACTTTCCCCTTCGCATCCGCGCCCTTGAGGACTTCCTCTATGAACCGGTCCTCGGGCAGCGCGCCTTCGAACGAATGGCCGCGATTGACCACGGTCCGCGGCACGGCCACTACGTTGTAGAGCCCGGCAAGTTGCGGAAACTCGCCCGCGTCGATGATGCTCAAGGAGATGTTGTCTCTTTCAATCGCCAGGCTCGCCGCCACGCCTGCGGCCAGCGGGCAGACCGGGCAGGTCAGGGTGACGAACACCTGCAGGTCAACCGGAGACGCAAGGCCGGCCAGCTTCGCTCTCGCCTCCGACTTGAGCCCGCTGTCACGGCGTCCGACCAGCTCGACCAGGGCGAGCAGGGTGCTGAACTCATACCCGGCCGGCACTCCATAGTACCGGATGCCATAATCCTTGTCCCCGGCGACGCAGATGGCCGGCACCTTGTCCACCCGGTACTCGGCCGCCTTCGCGCTGTCCTTTGCCAGTTCGTAGACCTCGACGGACAGCTTGTCTGAGAGCGCGGCGACATCCTGCGTCATTTCCCTTGCCTGGCGGCAGAACTGACTCTCGTTTTCCTCGGTGAACACAACCAGCCGAACCGGATACGGCACTTTGGCCAGCATCTCTATGGTCTTTGCTCTTACAGCTTCGCTCATCATTGGCATAAGATTACCTCAACTGTGTTAGACTCCAATGCCGGCCGCGGGAATCGTGCTTCACGCGCCCGCAGGTCGCGTGCAGCTACGCGGAGGACCTGACGCGGGCAATCAGGCGCTCGGCAACCGAGAGCGACTCGCGGATTTCCGCCTCAGTCAACTCCGAGGCCACGATGTAGGGATACCTGTCTTCCAGGTAATACTGCATTATCTTGCGACAGGACTCGCGGAACTCTTCAAAGGAAGCGGCCAATCTCACGACCTCGTTGAGCAGTACCTCCAAGTCGTGTATTCGCCGTAGCTTCCAGCCGCGTCCGAGCAGATACCCTTTGACGTACTTCTCAACTGCCTGCTGCAAGTTGAAGCCCGCGCCCGGTTAGTCGTCATCTTCAAGGAGACGTCGCGCGCGGTCCAAGTCGCGTTCGCCGACCTTGAACCAGTCGGCCGGGTAGCCTGACTCAGCTCTCGGTATAGAGCGGTTCGCCGCTCGCGAGGATGCCCTGCAGAAACTGGTCCCCGAGCGCAAGCCGGGATTCGACCTCGCCCGACGTAAGGACGAGCGACTCGACCGGGATCAACCGGTTCGGGTCAGCGGTGATTTTCGCGACCGCGACTCGGCGGTCAATCGGCCGGTCAGCCGTGTCCTTAACTATGAGCAGGTCAATGTCGCTGTCCGGCCCCGGGTTCCCGTTGGCGTACGAGCCAAACAGGACGATTCGCTTCGGCCGATACTCGCGCCGAATGCGCTCAACGATAGCGAGAATGACTCTTCTCATGTCGCGGTTGTCAGTCACGTCTCATTGTAGTCGCGATTATCATGCCTGTCCAGCGTCCCTGTCCGTCACTCGGAAGCCGGCCGACGGAATCGGCCCGCAGAGGACCATCCACAGATTACGCAGATTACGCAGATTTGGCCCAGGCACACAGAACGGACGAAGTCAGATGTCAGAAGCTAGATGCTAGAAGTCAGAAGTCCGGACACTGGAAACTGGCAACTGGTAACTGGAAACTGGCGCCCGCAGGGCGCGGCTGACGGTTTACGGTCTACGGTTCACGGATTACATTGCGTCGGTCTCCGGTGCGTCAGCTATAGCGGCCAGATGGTAGTTCGTGATGACCTGGCGTTCGTTCTCGGCCTCCACCCAGACGGCCGCAACCCACAGTTCTTCCTTGGATCCCGACATGACGATCTCAAGCAGGGCCGAACTCTCCCGGCCCGCTGCGGCCCGGTGCTCGTTGTTCACAAAGCCCTTCGAGTCACCGATGCCCTTTGAGAAATCCGGTTGGTCGGTTCTGGGCCAGGCACCAAGAATCACACGGCACGACTCGCCCGGCTCTAGTTTCCACTCGTAGTAGAGAACCAGCCGAGTGGCCGGGCCGGGAACAAACGGCGCGTTGAACACCAGCCGCGTTCCGGCCGGAAATGGACCGGGCAGCGAAACTCGCCCGGCAATCGATTGTACCCCAAGCACCTGGCCGAACGTCTGAACCGGCATTGCGTCCGGCGAGCTCGTGGTGATAGTTATGTTGGATGCACAAATCTCGGGCTCTTTCTTCGCGAACCGGGCCAACCATTCGTCGTAGTCAGTTTCACCCCTGTCGGAGGCATGCTGCTCGCACGCCGGTGCCAAGTTCTCTACCGATAACCTGCCACCCTTGGTGAACGGCAGTCGCGGGACGAGGGTTGTGTGCTCGCGATAGCACCCTGGTACTGCGCAGGCGCTACCGTGCAAGGCGACAACCTCGTCCTCCATCTCCTGCGGCCAGCGTTCCCCGCCGACGTAGGCGGTGGGGTCCTCGCCCGGTGTTGGCGCGTAGTGGGCGGCCTTACAATCAGGACAGACAACTTCCTGGCTGAGGTCTTCCCAAAGTACCTCACGCGCCCGACGGCAATGCGGACAATGGTAATGCCAAATCATCTTCTCCTCCTTGCTTCAACGATAGCCAATAGCATACCTATATGGTGCGGCAAACCTGTTCCCCTGTCAAGCTCGCCCGCACTCCTGCCAGAGAAATCGAAAGCTGCAAACCGGTTGTTTGGGATAGTGGTGTGATGATAAGGGGTCGCCCCCTCAGGGTTCGATATTGTCCAGCAGGTCCTTCAGGTCGCGCCCGCGCTGGTGATAGGACCGCAGCAACGCCATT
>JAPLUO010000365.1 GCA_026397595.1 Caldifarciminota bacterium | reverse complement strand
GTTACGGTAGTGCTGATCATTTGGTCGCTCCTCTCTTCACCTGACGGGTGCAGCTTCTGCATACCGTTTAGACGCAGCGATACGAGGGAAGTAGCCTCTTCTTTTCACGCCAACTCAGATTTCAATGTCGGGACTAGGGGCTTTGCCCGCGCTTGACTGGCGCTGTCTTCCTGCTAAACTGCGCTGAGTCCCGACATATGAAGATGAGCCTCAAGAACAACGGCGCCGTGCTTGTCATCATGGAACTGTTGTTCCTGTTGTTCGTCATCACCCTGCTCAGGAACACGTTCGTGAAGGACTCGGTGGCGGTGACTACGGTCGTGGCTGTCTGGATTATCCTCGTGGCCGCGAGCTACGTGGCCGGCGAGTTCGAATCAACCGCCCGCGCCAACTTCGGCCTGACGCTTCGGACCCAGGCCGCGTTTGGAATGACCTACGCGGGTTACAGCATCCTGCACGGGCTGTGGCCCTGGTGCGAGAACGTGTACATCCGGTTCTGGCTGGCGCTCTGGCTGTACCTCACCGCGTTTGCCCCGCTCATCGGTGTCTGCCTGCGCTATCTGACAAGGCAGCCGGTGCTGCTGGTTACCGACCTGCACATGAACAAGACCCGGCTGCTGCGCTGGTGGGGGTTCGAGTGCATGGAGGTAATCGGCCTGGAGGACTTGTCGGTCTGGCTGCAGCAGCACTCCGACGACCGCGGGCACGTTGGTACGTACGACACCATCATTGTCGACAGCGCGGAGCCGAAGACCGACTACGTTGTCGCCGGGTTGTCGGGCGACTATTTCGTAGACTTCATTGGCGTGCCGTCCTTCAAGATGACCGGGTATCTGCTCGGTCCCCACCCGCGGCCGATTGCATCCTATTCTCTAAGCGGAGTGGGACGCAGGCTGAAGCGCGTCGTCGACTTGGTTCTGTCCGGCCTGGCCATCATTGTCCTGAGCCCGGTATTCGTCGTCACCAGCATTGCCATCAAGCTCGACAGCCGGGGCCCGGTTTTCTACCGGCACCGCCGGCTGGGACGGAACATGCGCGAGCTCCGGATTCTGAAGTTCCGCACGATGCACAAGGATGCGGACAAGCGCCTGAAAGACCTGCTTGAATCGGACCCGGCACTGAAGAAGGAGTTCGAGGAGAAGTTCAAGCTGACGAACGACCCGCGGGTCACGAGAATCGGCGGGTTCCTGCGCAAGTTCAGTATCGACGAGTTACCTCAGTTCTTCAATATCGTCGCCGGGGAGATGAGCTTTGTCGGCCCGCGGCCGATTGTGGACGACGAAGTGAAATACTACAAACAGCACTCGCTCCTGATGTTCCGGGTTCCGCCCGGGGCGACCGGGCGCTGGCAGGTCTCCGGCCGTAACGACACAAGCTACCAGTCGCGGGTGGAAATGGACACCCGCTACGTGCAGGAGTGGACCTTCTGGGAAGACCTGAAGATTATCCTGAAAACGCTTCCGGCAGTACTGTCGAGGAGAGGGTCGTACTGAGGAAATGACGAAGGACGAAGTCCGAGTGACGAAGGACGGACACGGACGGGAGGCAGAATGATACTCGAAAGGAATGACGTTGTAGCACTGAGGCTGGCCGAGTCGCGCGGGTGGTTTCCGACCGACGGCGAAGTGGCGGCAGCCGACCTGAAGCCGGCCGAATACGCGGAGCGGCTGCGGCGGCTCTGCTCGCTCGGCATCATCCGCGGGTTCAAGACGACGCTGGTCGTGCCGCCGCTTCTGGGCGGGGACTGGGTCTGGGCCGCGGTTCTGGCCAGCGCGAAGCGCGACTTGGGCCTCGCCAATGCGCTCGCAACGAAGCTCCCGTTTGTCACCGAGATAGTGCTCAACACGAGCCTGCCCGGGAAGGTCGGGCCGAACCTGGCCCTGCTCTTTTACTCGCGTGACTTTGAGAAGGAGGCAGAGTTCATCCGCAACACTCCGGGTATCGAGTACCACGAGGTGTACCGGATTGCCGAGTACTCGTTTCCGGTCGCGCTGCCGCTATCTCAGGATGAGAAGGAACTGGTCCGTCACCTGGTGGAGCACCCGGATTCCGGGATTGCCGAGGTCGGGTCGGAGATGGGCCGGAACCCGACCTGGGTGCGTGCCAAGCTGGACCGCTTGCTGTGGCGCGAGGACAACCGCACCGGTGTGCTGCGAGTTCTGCCCGAGGTCAACTGGACCCCGGTCGAGAACTTCGGCCACTTCCATTTCCTGCTCGAGACCGGGCACCATCCGGACCAGCTTGGACGGCTGATGAGCGAAGCAGGACTTACCATGGTGTTCGGTGGCAAAACCTATCAGAATCGGTACGTGCAGGTCGAGGCCGACGTCTGGGGAATCGGGAACCTGCTTGACAAGGTGACGTACCTGGACCAGATTGCGGGTGTGCGGGTGGCCGCGGTTCTCTGGAACCGCGAAGTGGTCATCAACACCAGGTGGGTGCCCGGGCTGGTCTGAAGACACTGGGGACAGTCCCCATGCGGGGACAGTCCCCTCCGGTCAGCGGCAGATGACGAGCTTGCCGGTGATGGGTTGCGCGCTGCCGGACGCGAGACGGTAGAAGTAGACGCCGGTCTCAAGACCGAGTTTTGGGGACAGTCCCCGTTGGGGGACAGTTCCCGTGAACACCTGCCTGCCATCAACCGCGAAAACCGTCAGGTGCCAGCCGGGCCGCAAAGACAGCCCGAAAGGGGTTTTGGGGACAGTCTCCGTGCGGGGACAGTTCCCTTCAGCAACGCCCGGCACCATGCCGGCGATGCCGCCCCGGACCGCGACGGCAAACGGCTGGCGCGGGGTGTATACGTTGCGTCCGAGAACGCGCGCGGTCCAGCGACCGGGCAGAGGATGGTTGACCAGGCAGACTTCCTCGACGTTGCGTTCGTCCCAGTTCGGTGGGTTCGCCGAGGACCAGCCCGCGTTGAACTGGTTGCCGTGATACCGGTTGCCGTCCGGGCTGGTCAGTTCCAGGTTCAGGTCATTTACTATGGCAATCGCTGCCTCAGGCGCGGCCGCAGTGTCGGTCCACGCGAGCACGACGTGGAGCGGCGCGCGGCCGGAGAGTTCGAACTGGAAGGACTGGGCCTCGCCCGTTGAGACTCCGAACGTGTCGTCGAGAAAGGCCAGCCCGCTGCTATCGTCGGGAAAGTGCATGATGGTTGAGACGTCGAGCCGGCCCCAACCGGCCGAGGTATTGGGCGGGTATTCGGAGCCGACGTTCGAGTCGGTGGCCGCGATGGCCATGGCGCGCATCAGGGCCGAACTCAGATGTGTGATGCGGTGACTGGAGTCGGGTGCGCCGGTCGGAAACCAGCCTTCGGCAAAGTACTGGCGCAGGAGCATCAGCGCGCCGCTGGCCGCCGGAGCAGAGAGGCTGGTGCCGCTGAGCGCGACGTATGAGTGGGATTCGCGGCCGTCGGCGGTGGCGACGTTCTCGCCGGGCGCGAGCAGGTTCGGCTTGATGCGTTCGTCCCGGCACGGGCCGCGCGATGAGGAGATCCAGACCTCGTTGCTCTGCGTGCCGTTGCCGCAGCAACCGACGGTCAGGGCGCTCTTGGCCCCGGACGGGTGGCCGATGTTGTAGGCGCTTCCTCCGGAGTTGCCTGCGGCCCAGACTACGAAGAACTGCTTGTCGTTCCAGCAGACCGCGTCGAGTGAGGACTCTTCGAGCCGGTAGTAGCTGAGGTTCTCGGAACTGCCGAATGAGCCGGACACCTGACGGACCGGCTGGCTCACGCCGTTACTGAGTCGGACTGAGTCGAGGAGCGCAGTCAGGTCGGGGCCGGACACGTGGACGCCGTAAGCGTCGCCATCGTCTACGAAGTAGATGCGGCAATCGGGGGCTACTCCATCGAGCTTGGACGCATTTCCGGCGATGGAATCGTTGCCGCAAAGAGTGCTGGCGACAGCAGTGCCGTGGAAACCACTGGCATCGCCGAAGGCGGCGCCGTCGTAGAGCTTGTAAGCGACAAGTTTGCGATGCTCGGGGAAAAGCCCAGGGCCAGTCACAGGGAACGCCGGGTCGATGAACATGTCGTGCTCGGTCGTGATTCCCGTGTCGAACAGGCCGACAACCATGTTCTGGCCTCGGATGCCGTGGGCCCAGATTCGGCGGCCGGAGAGTTCGTCCGGCCTCTCCGGGCGCCAACCGACCTGCATCACCCACTGTACGTCGCTGTTGTACGCTCGGGCCGGGGAGCACTCCTGAATCCAGGCGACGGGTTCGAGCGCCGCGACTTCAGGCAGTCGGGCTTCATCAAGCCGGAACCGGACCGAGCGGCCGGTCACGTCCTCTACGTCCGCGCCGATACCTGCTATCGCGACGGCGACTGAGGTGGGATTTTCGCCGGGCCAGACCGAGAGGACAAAGAGTGAAGAGTAAAGAGTGAAGAGTGAGGAGTCCGGAGCAGGAGACAGGATCTCGGGCGCGAGTTTGGCCGAAGTCGGGTGCGGGCCGAGCCAGTCAACGAATGGCAGCGTTCTGAAGTCAGTCGCCGGTGCGTCGCGCCAAAGGCGGCAGACTACCGTCTGGTACGCGAGGTAGCAGATCGGGTCCGCGCCCAGGCTTCGAAGCTCGGCCAGCCATTCCTGCCGCACCGGCCCGGTCAGGTGCACGAGCCAGACGGTTCCTGTTTCCATCCGGGCGGTCGGCTCGGGCATGGGGGCGATGCGGGTGTCGACGCTCGTCCCGTTGGCGAAGCGGATGACCCGTGCGTCGGCGTACGGCTGAGACTCGAACGAACCGGCAGTTCCCGTTCGGGCCAGCAGGTACGAGAAGAGCAAGAAGAGCAGCAGGCGGTTCATCGCCGGCACCGCCCCGGGTATCCAAAGGCTTGACGCCTCACGTCCGACACCCGGCAGTGAGGCGTCAAGCGCAATACGTTCAGCGTATTACTACAACTTGAGCACGTCCACGATGGCGGCGGTCACTTCCTTCATGTCCGCCATTGTGAGGTCGCCCATGTGCGCGATGCGGAAGGTCTTTTCCTTCAGGTCGCCGTAGCCGTTGGAAATCTGCATCCCGCGTTTGCCCAGTTCGCCGTTCAGGTCCTTAATCACGACGTTGCGCGTGTTGGCAACCGTGGTCAGCGTGACCGATTCGTAGCCGGGTTCCGGGAAGACCTTGAAGTACTTCGCCGCCCAGTCGCGGGTGAACTTGGCCATTTCAAGGTGGCGCTGGTAGCGGTTCTGCATTCCCTCTTTCAGGATGTGGTCGAGCTCGAGGTCGAGGGCCCAGAACAGCGATACCGCGGGCGTGGTCGGAGTCTGGAAGTCTTTCTCGTAGCGCTTGAGCATCGCGTCGTAGTCGAAGTAGTAGCCGCGGTCGGTCACGGTGCGGCACTTGTCCAGCGCGCGCTGGGATACGATTGACACGGCAAGACCGGGCGGCAGCGCGACCGCCTTCTGGCTTGATGCAACCACGACGTCGAGGCCGAGCGCGTCGATCTCAAACCAGTCGCCCATCAGACCGGAGACCGCGTCGACCAGGATGAGCACGTCCGGGTACTTGGCGCGCACCAACTTGGCAATGGCCTCAATCGGGTTGCGCACGCCGGTCGAAGTCTCGTTCTGGGTGATGGTCAGGGCCTGGTACCCGCCCTTGGCCAGTTCGGCATCGACCATCTCCGGTTTGATTGCCTTGCCCCACTCCGCGGCGATGGAGCTCGCACTCTTGCCGCAGGCCTTGGAGATCTTGAACCAGCGGTCCGAGAAAGCGCCGTTGACCGTGTGCAGGATCTTGCCGGTGACGACGTTCCGGAGCGCGCCCTCCATGCACCCGGTGCCGGATGACGTGAACCAGAACAGGTAGTTCTTCGTACCGAGTATCTGCTTCGTATTCTCGACGCAGCGCTTGTTGAGTTCGCCGAACTCCTTGGAACGGTGGCCGATCATCCACTGCCCCTGCGCCTTCAGAATCTCTTCCCGTACCTCGGTCGGGCCGGGAATAAACAGCTTCTTATGCATTTAGCCTCCTGATTTCCGAGGAACAGAACTTACCACCAAGACAAAGACACAAAGCCGACGAGAAGAGCACGGTCCGGGCGTCTCCCATTTCGCTTCGTGACTTGGTGTCTTTGTGGTTCAATCCGTTCCTGCCTTGATTACTTGAACCTGGCACCGCCTTGTGCGCGGGCCGTCGAATTCACAAAGGAAAACTCCCTGCCATTGGCCGAGAACCGGCTGGCCGTCCTCGACTGGAATCGGCTGGCAGCATCCGACCAGCACCGACTTGATGTGCGCGTCGGCATTGCCCTCGGAATGGGCGTAGCCGGCGCGATGGGGGACCAGCTTCGAGAGCGTGGCCGTGATGTCGCGGGCAACGTCGGGGTCGTACGACTCGTTCACGGTCACGCCTGCAGTCGTGTGCGGCACGTAAACGAAGCACATCCCGGAACTGACCATCGACTGCGCGACCGCGTCCCTCACGTTGTCGGTGATATCAACAAGCTCGGTGCGGACATGTGTTATAACGTCGAAACTCGTCATGCAACCAGTGCAATCATACCCTTGGGCGCAGCCGGTGTCAACCGCGCTGGGCAGATGGGATTCCCGGGTCCCGAGTTCGGGGCTTGACCGCGCAGGGCGGTGGATGTAGATTGAGACATGGCCGAACCGACTCTGGCCCAACTGCTGACCAAAGAGACGCTCGAGCGCAGCGCGCTCGGGAGCGCGTACAGCTTTGGTCGGCGGTATCTCAAGACGGGCAGGGTGAGTGACCTGATGGCCCGCGCAGACAGGGTTTCCGCACGCGTGCGCGGGTGGGACTGGTATGATGTCGAGTTGCGGGCGGTTGACGGGCAGTTGCGCGGCACGTGTCCGTGTCCGGCGGGAAGCGATGGCCGGTTCTGCGAGCACATCGTGGCGGCCGGATTGGCTTGGCTGGAGCGGCGCTGGGGAAGGGGCGTCCAGGTCAGCGGCTACCGGTCACAGACGACAAGTCAAGCCAACCGAGTTCCCGTCCATCGGCGAGCCGCGGCAGACAAGCGACCGGTTGGGACCGGCCCGAACTCGATTCGTGCCGCGATTAGGAGCGTAACGTCGCCGCACCAGACGGGGCTCAGAGTTCAGACTGCCACGTACGCAAGGAGACTTGAGTCGGTGCTGGATGCCCTGGAGAAACTGCTGGCCGCGGGACATGCTGCTGCGGTTGTCGAGATGGCGGCGTACGGGCTTGAGCGGTCCGGGGGCATGAGGCGTTGGAGGTACGACCCCGACCGGGGGGTTGAGCAGGTTGACAGCGAGTTCCTGTCACTGCATCTGCGGGCGTGCGCTGTCGCCAAGCCCGACCCGGCCGACCTTGCCCGGTGGCTTTTCCATTTCGAGCTCAGTTCAGCCCGGGCCGCGTGGGAGGGAGTCTTCATCCGCTACGTTGGACTGCTCGGGGACAAGGGGTGGGAGGCCTATCGAGAACTCGCCGAGGCCGAGTGGCGGGCCAGGCCTTCCCCGCGCGACGAAGGTTCCCGGCTGCAAGAGGTCGTGTGCCACGCGGCACTCTTGACCGTGGACCCGGAACTGCTGTCAGAGGTGGTGCGCTCCGATTTCGGCAAGCCCTGGGCGTACCACGTCACCGCGCGGCAGTGTATGGAGTTGGGCCTGCCCGACAAGGCGGTGGCATGGGCCGAACTGGGCGTGAAGGCTTTCCCGGCCGCGCCGCACCCGGGCTTGCGCCAGTTGCTGGCCGAGGAGTACGGCCGACGCGGCCAGATGACCGAGGCGTTGAGTCAGTCCTGGGCCCTGTTCACCGAAGGCCCCGGCATCGAGAACTACCGACAACTGCGGACGTTCGCGCAGAAGGCCGGGCAGGCCGCAGTCTGGCGCGACGAGGCGCTGGAGTATCTGCGCGAGAGAACTGCCCGGGTGCGCACTGCCGGGTCTGCAGAACAACGTGAACACGGGCGGTGCGGATCCCTGCTGGTCGAGATTCTCCTGAGCGAGAAGAACGTTGAGGCGGCGTGGCGTGAGGCCCACATTAGCTGCTGCGACGGTGCGGTGTGGTTCAAGCTGGCACGGGCCAGAGAGGCTAAACATCCCGCCGATGCGGTGCGCATCTACCAGCAGCTTGCCGAACAGGTGGTCCAGCACGCGGGGGACTTCGAGTACCGGGCTGCGGTCAGGTATCTGCGCCGCGCTGCAGCGCTCGCGACGAAGCTCGGCCGGCCCGACAAGTTCCGCGAGTTCCTCACCGGCTATCGCGAACAGAACAAGCGGAAGAAGAACCTGCTGCGGCTGCTTGACCGGGAGTTCGATTCCGGCAGCGGCTGAGACCAGGGAGGAGAGAGGCTGCGACGCCGGCGGGAGCACACTGTCAAACATTCGGTCTCTCTGCGACTCGGTCCGCGTATTCCTCGTCCGGCGCGGGCAGGCCGAAGCGCTTGCGCCAGTAGTTGGCGGGCTTGGGGTGCAGGGGAGGGTTGGACGCGACCACCTGCCTGACGGTCTCCTCGCCATACGTTTCGAGCATCCACCTGACCTGGGGCGAGTCGCCGAAGTCGAGGATGCGGCAGATGATGTACCGCGCGTGCTGCCGAGCGTCAATCCCGGACTTATCAGTGTCCCAGAACAAGCTCAATACGTGTTCTGGAATGGTGACAGGCAGTACATCCATCTCCTGGCATCATGGCCACTCAGGCGACAGCATCAAGCCGATGCAAGGGTCGTGCTGACCAGGTAGCGGCGCGCGGCGGGCAATAGCACTCCGGGGCGGGCGGAAGCCCGCCCCGTGCCAATCCCGAAGCGCACTCGCTCGCCGACAGAAGCACACACCTCGGCCATCGGCCCTCTGAACGCGACCTGCATCGCGGGCCGTCACGCCCTACCGATTGCGGAACCGCCTGAGGCCCGACGGCCCGCCGCGATTGCAGCCGGCAGCAGCCATCCACTTGCCCACTCGCTCGCGCCCCCACTCGCAGCCCGACCCAGCACTGGACTCGGGACTCGGCAATTCAATCGGCACTTCACTCGGCACTTCAATCCTCAACTCAATCCACCACTCAGTCGGCATGTCAATCGACCACTCAATCGGCACATCACTTGTCCATTCAATCGACAAGTCACTCCAGATCTCAGTTCTCGATTAAATTGGCACTTCAACCGGCAACTGAGTCCTGACCTCAATTGCCAAGTCACCGCTCGATTCACCGGAGAGTTCGCCTATCGAGTCACTTGACAATTCACTCCTGGGGTCACCCGGGGAGTGACTGTGGGAGTCACTTAGGAAGTCGAAGGTCGAATCCTGATGCCAGCGCTGGGTTGAACTGGTTATCATGCTGAATTCACGAGTGTTATGCCGTTGGCTTGCGGTGCTTGACTGGCGGCTCTAGGTGGAGTATTGTGTTGGACTCGGAGCCTCTCTAAGTAGAGCTGGCTTGGGCGCTTCAAGCGCAGCGTCCTGCTCACAGAGATGGCGCGAGTTCAGGCGGTTGATGCGGCGACGATTCGCCAGGGACATGACCGAATCGCGCTGGGCGATGCGGACCGTGTCCCCGCCCGCGCGGTCGCGTCGGAGACGACGCTGAGCTTGTTAATGACCGTCCCGATGCAGTCAGATAGTTCGGCTGCGGGTTTCAGTATGCGACCGGCTCCAATCCGACCTCAGCGCCACGGGGCGAGCCGGTCTACTCTGCTGGTTCGGGGATGAAAGCTGCTAGCTGTGAGCTGTTGGCTGCTTCAGTTCAGCAACGACCTCGTCGTGTAGCTTCTTGAACGCCCCATCCCCGAGCCGCTGCCGCATCCGGGCGATGTCCTTCTTGGCGGTGTCACGGGAGGGCGACTTCAGTTCCTCGAAGATGGTGAGAGCCGTGAGATAGTTCTTGAGCGCAGTTCGGTTATCCTTCTCTGCCTCGGCGAGTCCGCCGAGTGCGCTAAGGGAGATGGCTACACCGACCATGTTGCCGAGTTCCTGCTCAATGGCGAGAGACCGGTCGTAGAGCTTGCGGGCTTGGGCGAGGTCGCCCTGGTTCTGGGCGAGGAGGCCGAGTTGGTGGAGGACGGCCGCCTGTTCGGACTTCGCGCCGAGGTCATTGAAGGTCTCAAGTGCCTGGTCGTAGAGCTTGCGGGCTTCGGGGTACTCGCCTTGGTCTTGGGCGAGCATGGCGAGTTGGTGGAGGGTTCTGGCGATGCCGAACCTGTCGTCGAGTTCGCGATTGATGGCGAGGGACTGGTCGTAGAGCTCGTGGGCCTTGGCGTAGTCGCCCTGGTCTTGGGTGAGTATGGCGAGCTCGTGGAGTGCGTAGGCGATGCCGGACTTGTCGCCGAGTTCCTCGAAAATGGCTCGGATACTCTCGTAGCCCGCCCGCGCCTCGACGTAGTCCCCCTGGTCTTGGGCGAGGATGGTCAACTGGCCCAGCGTCCTGGCGATGCCGGGCTTGTCGCCGAGTTCCTCGAACATGGCTCGGACACTCTCGTAGCCCGCCCGCGCCTCGACGTAGTTACCTTGGTCTTGGGCGAGGATGGCCAACTGGCCCAGCGTCCTGGCGATGCCGGGCTTGTTGCCGAGTTCCTTCTCGATGGCGAGGGACTGGTCATAGAGCTTGCGGGCTTCGGCGAGGTGACCGAGCGCATGATGGAGCATGGCGAGGTTGTGCAGGAATCCGGCTCTCGCCTTAGGGTCGTTCTCTCCGCGCAGTAGGTCCTCGTAGATACGCATCTTCCGCTCCGCCTCTTCGAGCGAGTTGAATGCCCACTGGCCGGACGAGATTTCCGGGTAGGCGCGCGCCCGGTCTTCGTCGGCCGTCGGGAACTCGATGACGACGCTGCGTCCGGCCCAGAAGTCTGGCGCCCACTGGGGCAGCATCCCGAGCAGCCACTCGGACACCCAGAAGATGATGGGCCGGCCCAACTGGTCCATCCAGTCCCGTTGCTGGTTCAGTCCCTGAAGGACTCTGGGCCGGCCGGCGGACTTGCGCTCGGCATCGGTAATGGTCGCCTCAGCGCCGGTGAGAGAGATCGCCACCGTGCTGAATCGAGTGGCCAGCACCCTGAATGCGCCCGTGGTCAGCGCCACGCGGATGCGACCGGGGATGGTTTCGACAGTCCGGTCGAATTCAAGCTCGAATATCCCAATGTCCTTGTCCACGAGTTCGGGAAGCAACGAGTCAAGGATGCGGCGACGTTCGGCCGGCGCATTGCAGACGCAGATGGCGTAGCCGGTTTCGGCCACGCGTAGAAAGGCGCCCAGTTGCCTTGCCGGACCGACGGAGGCGGAACTGAGCGCCGGGGGGCTTGTCGCGGTCTCACGGACGACAAAGTCTGCGGGATTCTGCGCTGGGCCGCGCCTTGCCTTCACGGGTCAGGCCGGGATGAGCTTCTTCTGCTTCAGAATAGGAACGATTGCGGGGTGGACGTCGTAGTAGAGGCCTTGTGCGTCGCGGTACTCTATGACCGCATGCATGAAAAGCAGACTTCCAAGGCTGGCATCCTTCTTCGCCTCGCGGGTCTTGTGGATTTCGGCGAGTCGCGGGTACTCGGTTTCGTCTATCATGCGGCGGAAGTTATCAGAAAGGCCCTGGTATCTGCGGTCAACCATGTCCCATGTGATTGTCTGCGAGTTCTCGGCCATTGCAGCCGTGCAGCAGGATTGGGCGACTTCGAGAAGGTCTCCCATTACGCCATTGCATATCTCCGTGAGCTTCTTCAGGGCGTCCGACTCGAACAGGTTCCCCTGCACCCGGCGGAGCAGGAGGTCCTTCAGCAGGTTGATCCCGACCTCGTTCGGTGAGCCATTGCGCTTGACCGTCGCAAGCGAGCGGACTTCAACCGGCTGCGGAAAGCTCGCCCGGACCAGATTCCACGTGGGGAGGTAGACGAGTGCTTTGTCGGCTGTGTAGATAGTGGCATCAACGCCGAAGCTGGCATTGAGCTCGGCCACGACTGCATTGAGCTTCGCACCTACCCTCGCGCCTCCGCCGGTCTCAGTGACTTTGGTTCTGAAGACCTCATTCGTGTTCTGGAGGAGCCAGTCGGCGATGTCGTTCTCCATGTCGCGCCCGATTTTCACGTCCGCTTCGAGCGCAGCGGCGGCGAGCTTGGCTGTCGAGAAGAGCAAAAGGTCAATCGGCTTGACATCGGAAGGCTCCATGTCACTGAGTACCGAGATGTACACCACCAGGAACCTGTTGTCGAGTTCGTACGCGAGCCGTCCGAGTTCGGTAGTCTTCCCGCTCTTGCGCGTGCCTAGGTAGAGGGTATGGCAGTTCTCGTCATCCACGAGCAGGCGGCTCTTCAGTTCCTCAACCGGGCTGTCTGTCCGCGAGACATAGTAGGCGTCGAAGAGCTTGCGGTCGTCAATCAGGCTCTTCTTCAGCGCACGGTACGCGCTTGTGAAATCACGGGCAGGCGCAATCGGGTCCGGTCCGGGTTTGGATTTCATAGACACCTCATCAGGCTGAGTATAGGCGAAATGACTATGGCGTCAAGCTGACGCGGGTGGTCTAACGTGCCGCCCGTTGAAAGGCTGCTAGCGGTCAGCGGAAGGCGGTTCGCTGTCGGTCTGTTCTTCGTTCAGTTCCGCCGTGGCCTCCTCGTGCAGCTTCTTGAAGGCCGCTTCGCCGAGCCGCTCGCGCATCCGGGCGATGTCCCTCTTGGCCAAGTCGCTGTGCGGCGACCTGAGTTCCTCGAAGATGGAGAAGGCCCTCAGGTAGTTCTTCAGGGCGGTCGGGTCGTCCTTCTCGGTCTCGGCGATTCGAGCGAGGGCTCCGTGCCCCATCGCGATGTCTTCTCTTGCGCCAAGCTGACGCGCAAGAGCTAAGCCGTCCGAGATGTTTGAGCGAGCATCGGGCAGGCGTGTTTCTGCGAGTGCCACATTGCCCAGGGCAATCAGGGTCTTGGCGATGACGGACTTGTCGCTGAGTTCCTTCGCGATGGCAAGGGACCGGTCGTAGAGCTTGCGGGCCTCGGCGTGGTCGCCTTGCAGGAAGGCAAGGCTGGCGAGTTGGTGGAGGGTTGAGGCGATGCCGGACTTGTCGCCGAGTTCTTTGAAGGTCTCAAGCGCCTCGCTGTACAGCTTGCGGGCTTGGGCGAGGTCGCCCTGCACGTAGGCGACATTGGCGAGTTGGTGGTGGACAGCAGCCTGCCCGGACTTCGCCCCTAGTTCCTTGAAGGTGTTAAGTGCCTGTTCGTATAGCTTGCGTGCTTCGGGGTAGTGGCCCTGGTCATGGACAAGCATGGCGAGTTGGTGTAGGGTGATGGCGATGCCGGACTTGTCGCCGAGTTCTCGCTCGATGGCGAGGGACTGGTCATAGAGTTTGCGTGCTTCGGGGTAATCGCCTCGGCTCTGAGTGAGGACGGCGAACTGGTGGAGGGTCTTGGCGGTCCCGGACTTGTTGCCGAGTTCGCGCTCGATTGCGAGCGCCCGGCTGTAGAGCTTGTGGGCCTCGGCAAGATCGCCCATAGATTGGTGAATCACGGCAAGGTCGTGAGCGGCGAGTGCGGCGCCGGCCTTGTTCTTCGCCGTCTCGAAGCGGGTCAGCGCGTCAGACATGGCCGATTTTGCATCTTCTTTCCTGCCAAGCTTGTCGAGAGCCGCGCCTTCGACGACGAGCATCAATGGGTCGGTGCACCCGGCCGCTATGCACCGCTCGGCCACGGTCAGCGCGGCCTCCTGTCTGCCGTTGTCCATCAACTGCCAGGCCATGGAGGCTGCCACATAGTGCCATTCGGGCACGGATTTGTCAAGGAGAACGCTGAGGAGGTTCTTCCAGGCGTCTGAATCCCAGGAGAAGGTAGCCCCGATGGCCGGTTCGAATCCGTCGCGGAGCAAAACGTATTCGTCGCGCCCCTGACACCACCTTGGTTCGACACCGCGCAGGACGTTGTCGGCCTTGTCCGGTTCGGCGTTGCGGAACCGCTCGGCATACAGTGCGATGACCCGACGCGGGACGAAGGAGCCGGTTAGACTTTTAACGACCTTGAGTGCATTCAGGACTGCCCGGCCGTCCGAGTCACACTCCCGTTCATACAGACGTCGCATTTGACTCTCAGGCGCGACAACCGAGAGGGCCGTGTGCCGGAAGTCATCCTTGCTGAATACGGTCCCGTACGCGCCCGCGAGGGTTCGTCCTTCGGACTCGGACCACAATTCGACGCGGGCTTCACACGCGAACTGGCCCAGCAGCGGCCGGGTCTCTTCATATGCTTCGTCCGGGACTAGACCGATGACCCTTGGCCGGTTCTTCTGCAGCCAGTAGGTGACGTCGCCGTCGCGGTTCCGTCTCTTCAGGTCGTGGAGGTTGTCGAGGATAATGACCGACTTGTTGGTGCGCAGCGTGTCGTGGTGCGCGAGGTCATCGTCCGTGGGCATGTAAGCGCTGAGACCGTTCTCGCGGAGCAGCCAGACCAGCACCGATGACTTGCCGACGCCGGAAGGGCCACGGATGAGAATCGAACCGCTGGTTTCGGCAAAGGCCTTGCGGAGAAGCTTCTCGGCTCGGTCGCCACGGGTCACGAAGACATCTGGTTTGTACCTGTAGTCGGCCGGGAACATCGTCAGCGGCTCTTGGTCCCAGCGATAGCGCTTCCAGCGGCCGAGGCGTGGGAACAGCCATTTCACCGACCCCACGATTGCGCCGAAGATGGCGGCGATTACTAGGCCGGCGACCGTGACGGCCAGCCAGTTCCAAGTCAGCAGGGGTCTGGCCTGACCGAGAGCGCCCTTGAGCGAGGCCGCGACGTGTGCGAAGGAATCCACCGGCATGAGTACACGGGATTGTATGACCGTACCCCGACAAGTCAAGCCGGCGCGGGTTGACATGGGGTCGGGGCGGCGTAAGCTGAGGCGAGGTTCGAAAGGCCAAAAGGAGGAAACATGACCGCAGAAGACCGAGCGAAGGTGCGACGCGTAGTCGTCGCAGCGATCTACAATGTCATAGGGGCTGGGCCGGCGCCTAGCGACCCAACCGAGGTAGATCAGTACCTAAAGACGACAATCCGTGAAATGCTGGGAGGCAGCGCGCCCCCAGAGGACCGCGAGCGCGTGGCCAAACTGGTCGCCAGGCGCACGAACCAGTATCTTCGGAAGGAGTTCTCCCTTCCCGCGAATACCATCATCGCCAAGCCTGCCTGGCTGACCGACAACGAGAACCAGCCGGCTTCGACATATGCCGGCAAAGTCGCCGACGCAATGCCCTGATCGCAAATGGGAGGAACGATGAAAATGACTGCAGTCGTTGTGGCCTTGGTCGTCGCCGTATCATGCGCGTTGGACCAGCAGGCCGGGATTCTGAGGAACGGTGATGGCTCCATAGGCTTGGTCGTGAAGGGCGAAACACCAGTCGTGAACCTCGTGCAGGATTTGGTTAACGACCGAACGCTGACTGCCGGGTTTGGCATAGATGCGGTTCTTGGTTCCAGGATTGAGAGTCTGCCTAACCACGTGTTCGGGAACGTGAACGCCAAGTTGGAATTGCTGGACTGGCCGGGTCAGAATTTCACGGCCGATGCCGCTTTGCGCGGGCTGCGCATTGAGGCGAGCCAAACGTTGGACCGAGTGGACTACTCGGTCGGGCTTGACGCGACGTTGATGAGTTCGGGTATCCCCAACAGGGTTTACCGTTTCCTCGGAGGCAAGAATGTCAAGGGTGCGAGACCGATGCACGCGAAGCTCGGCTTCACGCTGCCGCTGGCCCATTCCGGAGCAGACACGCTCGGGCCTGGTTGGAAGAGCCGGCTGGACCCGGAGTTGTTTCTGTCGCTCACGCTAGCCGACTGGGTGGACGTTGCCGTGCTCGCGAGGGGCTACAATCAGCCAAGCGATGTCTTCCGCTTCGGCACTTGGCAGGGAATGGTGGAACCCGTGCTTACGTTCCGGTGGGGCGGCAAGTGGTTTCACGCCAAGTACTCCTATGGCGGGCTGCCGCCGAAGTTCGGGCCGGTCAGTACCTGGGACATCGGCCTCGGTTTCGCGTTCGACTGAGCGCAGGGACATGGGACACGGTCCGAAGCTCCGAGGGGGTTTCGGGCATGTCCTGCGCGCCACAACGCGGGTTGACTTGGGGCGCGAGGGCTCTATGATTCGCTCGCCTACATGAGCAACATGCCGACGCCGATGCGTGAACCGCTGATTCCGAAGCACGGTGGGTACCGGAAGCTGAGGAGTTTCCAGGTCGCCCAGCTCGTGTATGACGTGACCGTACGCTTCTGCGACCGTTACATCGATAGGCGTTCCCGGACGCACGACCAGATGGTGCAAGCCGCAAGGTCAGGAGTCCAAAACATCGCCGAAGGGAGCTTGGCCTCCGGCACCTCGAAGAAGACCGAACTCAAGCTCACCAATGTTGCGCGGGCCAGCCTCGAAGAGTTACGCCTCGACTACGAGGACTTCCTCCGCCAGCGGGGTCTGGCACAGTGGCCGCCGGACCACCCGGCGCTGAGGCGCTTCAAGACGAAGCGCTGTGCGACGATGGACGAGTTCGTGGCCTGGGTCGCGGAAGAGGTCGCACGGACGGACACGGACAGGCACGGACCAACACGGACGAATACAACAAGGAACCAGTCCGTGCCGGTCGGTGCAGGTCAGTGGCGGTCGGTGGCCGCGTCCGAGCTCGTGGCCAACGGCGCGCTGTCCTTGCTCAACGTCTGCTGCTATCTGCTGGACCGTCAGCTCGCAGCGCAGGCGGCCGCTTTCGAGCGCGAAGGTGGCTTTACCGAACGTCTGTTCCGGGTCCGTTCCGAGAAGAGGAGAGGCTAGTGAGCGCAAACCTGCCGGCTCTATGACTCACTCGTCCAAATGAGTAACAGGCCAGCGATGACAATCCTTGCGAACTGCGAAGGCCGGGTCGGCATGGACGCGGCGAGGCAGGCGCTTCTTGCCGGACGGCCGGGGCTGGATGTGGCCGAGGCCGGAATTCGCGAGGTCGAGTCGGACGTGAACGTCAAGTCGGTCGGCCGGGGCGGAGGGCCGAATCTGCTCGGCGAGGTGGTCTGTGACGCGGCTATCATGGACGGTAGGACGCTTAAGGCCGGCTCGGTCGGTTCGCTCCGGCAGTTTCTCCACGCAGTCTCGGTGGCCCGGCAGGTGATGGAGCGGCTGCCGCACGTGATGCTCGTCGGAGATGGCGCGCATCGGTTCGCCGGCGAGATTGGCGCGGAGAAGGCAGAGATGCTGACCGATGAGCAGCGGCAGAAGCACGAGCAGTGGCTGCGCGAGCACGTGCCGGCCGACGTCCTTGCCGGATGGCCGAACGTACCGCTGGCCGAATGGACATGGGTTTCCGGAAAGGACTACGCCTCCGGTGGCACCACTACGTTTCTCATCCGCGACGCCGAGGGCAACATCACGGCCGGCACCAGCACGTCAGGCTGGGCCCGGTCCTATCCGGGCAGGCTCGGCGACTCGCCGATTATCGGGGCCGGGCTCTATGCGGACAACCGGTACGGCGCATGCGCGTGCACTCACACGGGCGAAATGACGATTCGCGCCGGCACGTCGCGAGCGGTCGTTTCCTACATGAAGGCCGGCGCGTCGGTGCGCGAGGCATGCCTTGAAGCCATGCGCGACCTTGCGTCCCTTGAGGGCGGCCAGCTCGGGCCGGTGGTCATTCACGCGATTGACCGGGGCGGAGAGCCGTGCGTTTTGACCACGCACGAGCTGGGATTCCCGTCGTCGTACTTCCTCTGGCGCGAGGGAGCGCAGGACGTTGCACATGAGCAGGCAGAGGTGGCAAGGAGTCTCCCGCCCCAAGGCGGAACCGGAGACATGAGATGACAGTCTTGGGGACAGTCCCCATGCGGGGACAGTCACCTGAAGAACCGGCCTTGACTTGGGGCAGGCCGGGAATATCCTAGACTCGTGATTTGCATCTACGAAGGGGACGGCCTTGACCGGCTGTCGCCGCTCTGCGACCTGCGGCCGGCATTTGACCTGCGCTGCGGACGGTTCACCCTCGCTGAGAAGCTACTGCTCAGCTACCCGAGTGAGCAGTTCGCGTTCTGGGTGCGCGACGAACTGCAGGAACTGACTGCCGAGGCTCATCCGCGATGCGCCGTCAACGAGCGGGTCGACTCGGACTGCCTGTTCGTTTCTGCCCAGGCGATTCTGGATGAGGCTGTGCCGGTCACGGGAGATGAGGCGTTGCTCATCCATGACGGCACGGTCGTCGGGTTCAGACTCAAGACCAATGCCGCGCAGAGACTCGGCTCTGTCCGTTCGCTGTCGTTCGACCTTCCCGAGCATGAGGTGAAGGCGCGGGTGGTGACCTGGCCGTGGGACATTGTTGAGTACAACGAGGGAGAGCTTCTGAAGGAAGTCGAAGTCAGAAGTCAGAAGCTAGAAGCTAGAAGTCAGAAGTACGGAAGAGGAACGAGGACGGGTAGGATTGAGCGCGGGGCCGTGGTCGTGGGCGACCGGAAGAAGCTGCACATGGAGCAGGGCAGCCGAGTCTGGCCGGGAACGGTAGTCAGTACCGAAACCGGGCCGGTGTTCCTTGACCGGGACGTGGTCGTGAGGCCGGGCAGCTTTGTCGAAGGTCCGTGCTACGTCGGGCCGGGCACCGTGATTGACGGCGCGAAGGTACGGCCGGGATGTAGCTTCGGGCCGCAGTGCCGGATCGGCGGCGAGGTCGAGGCGAGCCTGTTCCAGGGTTACGCGAACAAGCACCACGAGGGCTTCATCGGCCATGCCTTTGTCGGCGAGTGGGTGAACCTCGGCGCGCTCTCGACCAACTCGGATTTGAAGAACGCCTACCAGCCGGTACAGGTGTCCTGGCAGGGGAAGACGATTGACACGGGCCGGCTAAAGGTCGGTTGCTTCATCGGCGACCACGTCAAGACGGCAATCGGTTCACTCATCAACACCGGCACGCGAATCGGCACATTCGCCAACTGGTTCGAGCCGGGGCTCTCGCCGAAAGAGATACCTGCGTTCGCTTGGGGCAGCAAGACGCGGTGGCCGTTCGGCCACGTTCTCTCAAGCGCCAGCAAGGTAATGGCTCGGCGCGGAGTGACGCTGAGCCCTGCGTACGAGCGGGCGCTTCGGGCGCTGTATGCCGCGAGCGCCCAAAGGCCGACATAAGAGCCCCGATTCGGGAATCCACAGATTACGCAGATTACACAGATGGCTCCGGGCCGGAATCTGAGGAATCTGCGGACTCCTTCTCGGGGTTCGGGGTTCGACATCGGCATCGACCTCGGCGGCACCAACATGAAAATCGGGCTGGTCGACGGCGCGGGCCGGGTCAAGGCCCGCCGGATTCTCTTGACCCATGCCGGGGCCGGGCCGACACAGGCGCTTGAGCGTGCCGGTGCGGCGATTGCCGACCTGCGCAAGCGGCGGCGGGTCGCGTCGGTCGGCATCGGGATTGCGGGTCTGGTTGACCACGTGGCCGGCATCGTGCGCGTGCCACCGAACCTGCCGGGCTGGAACGGCACGCCGGTCAAGCAGATACTTCAGCGGCTCACCGGCCTGCCGGTGTTCTGCGCCAACGACGCGAACGCGGTGGCGTTGGGCGAGTGGCTGCACGGCGCGGGCCGGGGCTGCCGACACCTGCTTTGCGTGACACTCGGCACCGGCGTCGGCGGCGGGATAATCGCAAACGGCCGGCTGCTCACCGGCGCGAATGACGCGGCTGGGGAAATCGGCCACACCGCCATCTTCGCGGACGGGTTGCCCTGCCTCTGCGGCCACAACGGTTGCGTCGAACGCTACGTCGGGACCCGTTACGTCGAGGACCGGGCGCGGAAGCGCGTGCGGGCGCAACTGAAGCGGCTCAAGGACCACAAGAACCAGACTTCGCTCTTCCCCGGGATCAAGGCCGCGGGCCCGAGCCGGATGCTGGAGTTCGCCAAAGGCGACGCGGCGCGGATTACGATGCGGGAAGTCGGCCGGGCCGCGCGGGCCGGAGACCGGCTGGCCCTGGCCCTGGTTGAGGAGGTCGGCGATTACCTCGGCACCGCGCTAGCCAATGCCGTTGAGGTGCTCGACCCGGAGCGGATTGTCATCGGCGGCGGGGTCAGCCGCGTCGGGCGGCCCCTGCTTAAGGCAGTGCGCCAGTCGGTGTTCCGCCGGACGCAAACATGGGGAGCACACCCTGGGGACACCGTCGGCCGGAAGTTGGGCATCGTCTTTTCCGAACTCGGGGTTGACGCCGGGATTATCGGGGCGAGCCGTCTGAGGACGCTGGACGCGCCATGCTAGACGCAAGACGCCTGACGCGGATTTGGGCGTCAAGCGTGAAGCGTCGGGCGTGATGCGCGCGTTCTCGCGCTACACTCTCTCCATCAGGTAGTCCCAGAGGCCCGGCCCGGCGACGGACTTCTCCATTATGAAACTGCCGTCCTGGATGAAGGGCCGAAACTCCTGGGCGTAGTAGAGGCGGCGCTGGGAGGTGTTGTTGCCGTACCAGCGCTTGCCTTGCTTCAGAATGCGATGGAGCGTGGCGTCATAATTGCCCTCCATCGTACGGTAGCCGAAGTTCAGCAGGGTGACGAGCATCGCGACGTGGCGTGGGTAAGCGACGACCGACTTGGCGTGATTCTTGCGGGCGAGCGCCATCACCATCTCCGCCATGAAGAGTGAGTAGTTCTGACCCCGGTACTTCGGGTGCATGTACGCGCGGTTCAGCTCCCAGCGTTTCATGTCCCGGCCTTCGACGTCATGCCAGCGCGGGTCAATCCGGTCGTAGCCCATGTATTCGTCGCCGGATTCGCGGTTGCCGATATAGATCTCCAGTTCGTCATCGTTGGTCACGGAATCGTTGTGGCGCCGGATACTGAACCAGTGGTCCTCGATGTTGAACTCTGGTTTGGGGGCAACGAGCTTGCCTTCGGGCTTGGATTTGATGAAGCGCATGACTTCTTCATACGTTCGGCAGGGGATGATGTCGGCAATCTGGTTCACCCAGAGGGTGACGATTCTGCGATCAATCATGTCGGCTGCGCTTTCTGACCTTCAAGCATCTTCTGCAGGTTGGCTTCGTTGTCCACCAGCACTTTGCGGGACTTCGAACCGACGTACGGGCCGACGATGCCGACCTGCTCGAGCTGGTCGATTATGCGGCCGGCGCGCGCCCAGCCGATGTCTAGTCTTCGCTGCAACATTGAAACTGATGCCTCCCTGTGCCGCACCACAATTTGCGCGGCCTCGGCGAACTTCTCATCCCGCTCCCGGTCCTCAACCTGTGCCCGGGTTCGTTCGGCCAGCACGTGCGGGCTCTCCTCCGGGAGTGTGTCATAGTATTTGCGCGCCATCAGGTTGTCAACAACTTCCTCGGGCAGAATCGTGCGCAGGTCATCGAGCTTGCGGCGGACCCCGGACTTCTCCTTGTCGTAGAGTACGTCCACGACGTCGCTCTCGACCATCTTACGAGCGCTTTCGGCCGGGTTCTCGACGAGGCCGGTCAGGAGCTCGGTCAGGTAAGTCCGCGCCCAGAGGTCGACGATACGCTTGGCCGCCCGGTCCGATACGAACGAACCGTGGAGCCGGGTCGGCTCGCCCTTGCCCGGGGGCAGGAAAAGCATGTCGCCCTTGCCGAGCAGCGACTCGGCGCCGTTCATGTCGAGAATCGTGCGCGAGTCGGTCTTGGATGCGACCTGGAACGCGGTGCGGCAGGGGAAATTCGCCTTGATGAGCCCGGTGATGACGTCGACCGACGGCCGCTGGGTAGCGAGCACCAGGTGGATGCCGACCGCGCGTGACATCTGGGCCAGGCGGGTGATGCGCATTTCAATCTCGTTCGGGGCGCGGAGCATCAGGTCGGCCAGCTCGTCGATGATGACGACGATGTAGGGCTTGCGTTCGAAGCCTTCCTGCTCGGCCCGCTCGTTGTACCCGACGATGTCGCGCACCCCGATGTTGGCGAACTCGCCGTACCGCGCTTCCATGATGTCTACGATTCGGCCGAGCTCCCGCACCGCCTTGTCCGGATCAATCGTCGTCATGCCGAGCAGGTGCGGAATCGGGTTGTAGACCGGCAGCTCAAGCTGCTTCGGGTCAATCGTCAGGAAGCGGACGTCGCGGCGCGAGGACCGGTAGATGATTGACGCGATGAGCGAGTTGATGCAGACCGACTTGCCCGAGCCGGTGGTGCCGGCGATGAGGATGTGCGGCATCGTGCGTAGGTCCGCGCTGTAAGGTTCGCCGGTGATGGTCGTGCCGAGGGCGAACCCGAGCGGCGGCTTCTCGGCGCGGAACGGCTCGCTGGTCAGCACCTCACGGAGATAGACGGTGCGGCGGTCCTTGTTCGGTACTTCGATGCCGACCGCGTTCTTGCCGGGGATGGGTGCGAGTATCCGGATGCGTTCGGCGGCGAGGGCAAGCGAGATGTCGTCCTGCCGGCTGGAAATGGACTGAATCTTGACCCCGGGCGCGGGTTCCATCTCGAACCGCGTAATCATCGGGCCGGATTGAATGTCCGATATCCGGCCTTCGATGCCGAACTGCTTCAGCTTATCAATCAGCACCACGGCTTCGGCCTCGGACTCCTTCCGGTCCTTGAACACGCGGTCGTTCTCGCCCGGCGAGTCGAGCTGGTCGAGGAACTGCTTCTGGAACTCACTAGAGTCGAACTTCACGGCCGGGTGTCGCTTCAGCGGCACCGGCTCACGAGGGATTTCCGTTTTCCGATTTTCATCCGCAGATTCCGCAGATTCCACAGATTTCGTCTGAGACTCAGAGACAACAGCCTTTTGCGGACCGCCGAGTGTCGAGCCCGTAGCCTGAGGCGGGAAGCTTGTGCTTGAGCTCGTGGCCTGGGGCTTGACGCTTGCGGCTTGCGGCTCGTGCTTGAACTGTGCGAACAAGCTGGACGCGAGCTTGCGCAGCCAGCCCAGTTCCGGCACGCGCAGCCTGGTGAACAGCGCCAGTATTATGAGGAACGTGCCAATCAGGAAGATTAGAGTCCCGGCCGGGCCGATGAGCTTCTCAAAGCCGTGGACTATTCCCAGGCCCGCTCTGCCGCCAAGTGGGTACATCGTTGACCTCGGCGGCGGTCCGAGCAAAGACCAGCGCCCGGCGAAATAGGCGAGGAACAGGTCAAGATACAGGCCCAGCAGCACGATGAACCCGGTCTGGGTCAGGTCCTTCGCCACAGGCCGCTTCCGGAGCAGGTTCACGCCCCATGGTGCGGCAAGCGCGGCGATCGCGTAGGCTCCGAATCCCAGCCCAAGCGCAAGCCCGTCGGCAAACCAACGGCCGACGATGCCGGTCAGGTTGCCGCCGAGGTGCAACTGGTAGGAGAGCAGCCCGGCCAGCGTGTACAGGCCGAAAAGCCATACCAACCCGCCGGTGAAAGGACGCCAGGCCTTGCCGCGCCGCACGTAGAGGACGCCGAGCATGGCCAGCAGGATCGGCCCGAGCAGGCTGAACCAGCCAAACACCTTGTCGAGCCCGCGCGCAAGCCAGTATCCGAGCGGGCCGCAGTAGTTGGTGCTTGGAGGCCGGTTGACGAAGTAGTGGAAAAAGAGGGCTGCAAAGGAGAAGAGAATGACGATGCTGACCGCGATGACCAGCGCGATTCGGCCCGAGCGGCCGGACTTGGAGCCTGCTTTGGAGCTCTTCGATGCCATGCTACGCCATAGGGTGGCCGGTCAGAAGCCAGCCGAACACCCTGAGCAGCGGGGTTATGTAGAGGCCGATAACCGAGATGCCGGTCAACTGGCCCAGGAAGATGACGCCGATAAGGATGATGAACCCGTAGCGTTCGAGGCGGGCGTAGCCGGCGGCGAGGTTCGGCGGCAGCAGGTGATAGAGCAGACGCGAACCGTCGAGCGGCGGTATCGGTATCAGGTTAAAGAAGCAGAGAATCAGGTTGAACAGGACGAAGTAGTAAGTGAGCATTAAGGCAAAGCCACCGACATGGAACACGTCGAGCAGGCGCAAGATTAGACCGGCGACGATCGCGGTGAGTAGATTCGCGGCCGGGCCGGCCAGCGAGGAGATGGCCATGTCCCGGGTCGGGTGACGGAAGTTGCGCGGGTCAATCGGGACCGGTTTGGCCCAGCCGAAGCGGAAGATGAAAAGCGCGATGGTGCCTATCGGGTCGAGATGCTTGAGCGGGTTCAGAGTCAACCGGCCCATCATCTTCGCGGTCGGGTCGCCGAGTCGCCAGGCAACGTAGCCGTGGCTGAATTCGTGGATGGTCAGGCCGAAGAGAATCGCGGGGGCGGAGAGGAGTATGCTCTGGAAGTCAAACATCAGATGTCCTTCCGGCGCGCGGCAAGGCGGTGCAATAACTCGTGCTCTTCGGTCACGGTGCGGATTTTACCGTCGAGCCGCGCGAAAAGCAACTTGTCCAGAATCTCCCGGTACGCCGGGCCCGGCTTCAGCCCGGCCGCGCGCAGGTCCGCGCCGGTCACGCTGATAGATACGTGGCGCAGTTCATCGAGAAAGGTCTTGATGTGCCGGGCTGCCGGCCGAGGTTCGAGAGCCGCGAGTATCATCAGAGCGGCCTCAGGCTGGTCACGTAACGCTTGGTAGACTCCGCTCGGCTTGAGCTTGTGCTTGCGCTTGAGCCTATCCTTGAGCCTCGCCGCTGCTGCAACGGCCTCGGCCGCTTCACGCTCTTCCTTGCGGATGGGGAATCGATCTGTCACGGGCAGCACGCTCAGCCAGTAGATGAAGAGCAGTTCCGCCGGGCGAAATCCAGGGACTGTCCGGGGACTGTCCCGAAGTGGACTGTCCCCAGGGTCTGCTCCTTGGACTATCCCCAGGGATTTCGCTTGGCGTACTAGCTTTGTCATCCCACTCAGAAACCCGCGCGGCGGGGTCCAACGCCACGCCGCTTCCAGCACCCGCTCGCGAATGAGCGTCTTGACTATCGGCAGCACCAGCGGTTCCGCACAGATGAGCCGGAGTTCGTAGAGAACCCGTTCCGGGGTGAGGAACGCGGGCATGCGCTGCTTGATTGCCGAACGTATCAGATCAAGTGTCTGACGCTCGACCTTGAACCCGAGCCGCGTGGCGAAACGGATGCAGCGGAAGATACGAGTCGGGTCGTCTATGAAGCTGCGGGCGTGAAGCACCCGCACGCGGCGTTGCTCAACGTCGGCCCGGCCGTCAAAGGGGTCGATGAACGCGCCGAACGAGTCGGGCGTGAGCTCCAGGGCCATTGAGTTGATGGTGAAGTCGCGGCGGCCGAGGTCACCGACAATGCTGGCGGGCCTGACTGCCGGCAGCACGGCCGGCCGCTCATAGGTTTCGGCGCGCGTCTGGGTGATGTCGAGGTGAGGAGGGAGGAGAGAGGATGGAGGAGGGAGGAGTTGGACGGAGCCGGAAAGGAAGCGGGCGTGGAACACGAACCGGCCGCCGAGTTCCTTCGCGACGTCGGCGCCGAATTCCCGCGAGCGGTCCTCGACGGCAACGTCCAAGTCCGGGCTGGGCAAACCAAGCAGCAGGTCGCGCACCGGGCCGCCGACAAGGAACGACCGCGTGCCGAGGTGCGAGGCAATCTGGCCCAGCCGCTCAAGCAGTTCCCGATTGGGCAGGGAAAACGGGGACTGCACCGCTTTGGGGACTGTCCCCGCTTTCCCTGGCCCCGCGAGATCTGAAGGTCGCCCGGCTCCGGCCGGTGCTACCGACTTCGTCATTCTTACTTCGGACTTCGTACTTCCCGCGCTCTGAGCGCGGTCAGAACCCCATGCTGCGGGCGATGTCTTCTTCTTTGCCGTGGAGCTTTATCTTCCCGAAACGGTCTTCGTACTTCTTGATGTTCTCGGCCAGAGCATTGTGCAACAGGGTCGCGTGCTGCGGCGTCATTACAATGCGCGAAAACACCTTGGCCTTGGGCAGGCCGGGTAGAATGCGGGCAAAGTCAATGATGAACTCGGACGGCGAATGGGCGATGAGCACGAAATTCGAATAGACGCCCTCAGACTCCTTCTCGCCGATTTCAATCTGCACCGGCGGGCCCTGGGGCGCGGGTCGGTTATCTTCCTGTGGCATTAATTACTCCTTTGGGTAGAATTCTAGAGGCGCAGCACCGAGAGTCAAGGCAGGTGCGAGCTGAGAGGGTGAAGTCGGAAGTCAGAGGTCAGAAGCCGGAAGTCAGAAGTAACTGAGGTCGCCGTGATTCAACCAGGATTCGGGACCGAACCATGACTTGACAACCCGGCTTGGGCAGGGTAAAACTAACCGCAGCGCACGGGGTGCGCCCGCGGCCGGAGTCGCCCGTGGGACGTGATGGCTTCCGGTTCGCCCGGTGCGGGCAAAGGAAATCTTAAGGAGGAGTTTATGCGTAACACCGTGCTCGCGCTGGCCGGCATCACACTGCTGGCCGGCATCGCGGCCGCCCAGACCTGGGAGAACGGACCTCAGTCGTCGTTCGCTTACATGCGCTTTGACGGCGAGTACTTCCCGGGTACGGCCAAGGTCTATTTCCTCGGCGGCCGGTTCGGGACCTACACGACCCTCGGGGACATCTACAGCTACACGCCCATGACCGGCGTGTATGCGGACGTCGGGGTCAACATGCCCTTGGCTGTTTCCAACTACGATGTCTGTCTGCTGCGCGACGACCACGACACGCTCAACGGCGACACGTTCGGCCTCTACATTGTCGGCGGCCGCCGCGACGCAACTCCGAACTACGTTGACTCGCTCCAAGTCTACTATCCCGTAAGCAACACGGCCCTGATGTTGCCCGCCGATCCATTTCCGGGGCGTGTAAACGGCTGGATAACCGTTGCCCAGTCGTCCATCGTCCACGATAACATCATCTACGTGACGGGAGGGTTCAGCGATTCCGCTCAGGCTACCTCAAGTCAGACCTGGTCCTTCGACCCGCTCGCTACGGCCGGCTCGCGCTGGTCGCAGCTCGCGGACATGGCGCTGGCTCGTGCCTATCCGATAGTCGCTATTGTCGACTCGTTCCTTTACGCCTGCGGAGGAGACACCTGGTCCGCCTCGTCTCTCTATCCTCGCCCCCAGTGCCAGCGGCTCAACCTCAACGACACCGCCGCCGGCTGGACATTGGTTGCCAACATGCCGGATTCGAACTCCCAGGTTCGGGCCTTCGGGTTCGACTCGGACGAGCCCGGAGATTTCGCGGGTGACATCATCATCGCCGGTCGCGGGGTCTGGCCCAGCGAGTCGGCAAACTGCTACATCTACCAGGTCGCGAGTAACTCGTGGGATTCGTTCCCGCGTCTGGCCCAGCGCCGCCGTAACCACGCCGGCGTTTACATCCCGGCCGAGGCCGGCGGCGTCGGCGTCCCCGGCATCTGGGTCTTCGGTGGCCGGCAGGATATCGATACTACCTGCCTGCAGGTCAGCGAGTACTACGCCATCGACATTCCCAGCCACGACGTGGGAGTGACCGAGATACCAGCGCCCCCGGATACGGTTGACTCCGGCGCAACGGTCACGCCGCGGGCCGTGATTCACAACTTCGGTTCATTGGAAGAGACGTTCGACGTGTGGTTCGCCATCGGCGTCGACTATGCCGACACCGTGTCGCTCACGCTCGCGTCCGGCGCGACCGACACGGTTGGCTTTGCGGACTGGAACGCGCTGGAGCTCGGCACGTTCGCGGTGGCCTGTTCCACGATGCTCTCAAGCGACCTCAACACGGCCAACGACGCGGTCCACGGCTCGGTCGTGGTCAGCCCGTTCACCGGCGTCGCCGAACAGCGCGGACTGCCCAAGGTCTTCTCGCTGGACAGGGTTGCGCCCAGCCCGTCAGTGGGGAGGGTCGTTGTCCGTTTCGGCGTCCCACGTCTGACACCCGCGACCCTGAGAATCTACTCCGCAGCCGGGACGGTAATGGGAGTACTCTGCAGCTCACCATTGGCCCCGGCCTACTACTCACTCGCCTGGGATGGTCGAGACGCGAAGGGCCGTCTGGCCGGAGCCGGAGTCTACCTGGTACGGTTCGAGACCGACGGCTTCACCGCCACGCGCAAGCTCGTGCTACAGAGGTAGAGCAGGACATATCCTCTTGTCCCCAGCCACGAGCTACAAGTCTGCTGGATCTCCGTGGTCGTCAGGTATGGACCTGAAGGCCCGTGCGAATTATGTGCAGACGCCGGCGAAGGCGGCTATTGACTTCTTGTGGAATAGACTAGAATTGTTGTAGCGACGCTGGACGCGGCGGTGCAACAGGAGGTCGCCGCGGATGTCCGACCGGCGCCAGGCAGTACAGGCTCTGTCCAGCTAGGGAGGTGCGCCGTGTTGCGCTACCGAGTCACAGGTCCGAACAACCGGGTCTTCACCGCACATCGCTGGGACATCCGACCCTGGGTAGTACTGCTGGCCATTTGCTGCTGCCTGTCGGCAGCCAGCGCCCAATGGCTGGAGACTATTGTCTATCTAGTCGGAGAGCCGACACGCCCGCAGTGCCTGGCGTACAACTCGACCAACAATACCATCTACGTCGGTGGCGATGGCAACTACTGCGTGATTGCGATCGACGGGGTCACAAACCAGAAGATTGCTCGAATCCCGACCGGGTTGAACGTGACAGCCCTCTGCTACAACCAACAGGACAACAAAGTGTACTGCGCGAACTACGGGATGGACAACGTGACCGTGATTGACGGCGCGACCAACGGCGTCGTCGCAACCGTGGCCGCGGGCATCTACCCTCGCACCCTCTGCTACAACCCGACGAACAACAAGGTCTACTGCGCGAACGACTGGAGCGGCAGCGTGACCGTGATCGACGGCGCGACAAACGGCGTCATCGCGACCGTAGCCGTGGGCACCTTGCCCTGGGCCATCTGCTACAACCCGACCAATAACAAGGTCTACTGCGCAAACAACGGGAGCGACAACGTGACGGTAATTGACGGCGCCGGGGATAGCGTACTCGCGACCGTGCACACCGGCCAATATCCTTGTGCCCTTTGCTACAACCTGACCAACAACAAGGTCTGCTGCGCGAACTCCGGGAGCGACATCGTGACCGTGATTGACGGTGCGACGAATGGCGTTATCGCGACCGCGGCCGTGAGCGACTACCCTTACGCCCTCTGTTACAACCCGCAGAACAACAAGGTCTACTGCGCGAACCAGCGCAATGAAGACGTGACCGTGATTGACGGCGCGTCGGACACGGTCATCATCCCCGTCGCCGCGGGCGTCTACCCTTCTGCTCTCTGCTACAACCCGACCAACAACAAGGTCTACTGCGCGAATCAGGGTAGTGACGACGCGACCGTGATTGACGGCGCGACTAACCGCGCGATCACGACCATCGGGGTCGGCGACAGGCCGACTGACCTCGTGTACAACCCGAGACAGAACCGCGTTTATGTCGCGAACTACTTTGACTCCAGCATTTCGGTGCTACGCGATTCGGGCGGGGGGATCGAAGAGAGCTTCAAGCCTCTAGCCACAAGCCCCAAGCTCGAGCCGACCATACTCTCCGGAGCGTCGAGCGTCAAGCGTCTGGCACGAGGCGTCGTCTTCGACGCGCTGGGGCGACGGGTGCTGGACCCGAAGCCGGGTATCTATTTCGTCCGCGAGCCGTCGGCCACCAGTAAGGTCATCATCACGAGGTAAGGAGACGTTTCTATGAGAACCGTTGCGGTATTGTTCGCCCTTGCGGGTGCTGTGGTTGCCAACCCAGTGCTCGTGACATACCTGAGTGAGTTCGGTGTTGACAGCGCCGGGCGCGCATGGGTCGAGTTCAACGCGCAGCCGGAAGAGTATGGGGACTTTCACGGTGCCCTGCTTACCACTAGCTGTTCGGAATGCACGCTGAACTTCGATATACAACCCGGGGAGTACGTAGTGGTGGACTCCGAGGCGCTGGCGCAGCGAGTCCTTGGCTGGGGTAAGCTCCGCTTCAACCCGCTGGCCGACTCGCTGTTTCTTTCTGTCATGGAGGGTATGCCGGCCGAATCGGTCCGCTTCCCGGTCGTGCCGACCGGTCAGCGGGCGGCACCCGCTCCGCCGCCGGGTGGTAGTGTAGCTTGCTGCAACAATTCCGGCCTCGCTAACGCCGTCAACTGGTACGTGGACTCGACCCCGACCCGCGGCGGGCCAAACGACGACTTCAGCTCGATAGGTGGCCGAGTGGACTGGGACTCGACAGTGCAGGTAGAGATGTTGTGGGTGTGGGCCAGAGGATGCTACGGGACGATGGCTGAATATCTGGACACACCCGGGGAGTACGTGGTGCCCGGGCTCGGACCCGGCACCTACGAAGTCGAACTGAGTGGGTCGGTGGAGGGTCAGTGGTTAGAGATGATCTACCCGGAATCGGTTAGGGTAAGCTACAGCCAGACTGTCGGCGGTATCAACTTCAGGATACCGTCCTCGGCGGTGGCAGAACAATCCGACCGGCAGGCAGTTGCCGAGCCGTGGGCGACCTTGGTCAGGGGTTCGCTGCTGCTACCGGCTTCGAGCGGGGCACGTGCGAGGTCGGCAGTCCTCTTTGACGCGTCCGGAAGCACTGTGCTTACGCTGCACCCAGGCAGGAACGACGTGAGCGGGCTGTCACCCGGAGTGTACTTCGTCCGCGAGGAGCCGCAAGCCGCAAGCCGCAAGCCGCAAGCTATACGAAAGGTCGTCATTGCGAGATAAGGAGATGCCGTGAGGATTTCAGTTATGCTGTTGGCTGTCTGCTGCTGCTTGTCGATGGCGAACGCTCAGTGGCTTGAGACCACCATTCCGGTCGGACTTAGCCCCTGCGGTCTGGTCTACAACACGACTGATAACAGGGTCTACTGCGCCAATCAGACCAGCGATAATGTTACGGTGATCGACGGGGACAGCAATACGGTCATCACCACGATTCCGGTGGTTAACTACCCTGTCGGTTTGGACCCTCGAGGCATGGTCTACAATCCGACCGACAACAAGGTCTACTGCGTCCATCCTGGAAACGATGCCGTCACGGTGATCGACGGGGCTGCCAATACGGTCATCACCACTATCGCGGTCGGAGACAATCCTGTTGGTCTGGTCTACAACCCGACCGGTAGCAGGGTCTACTGCGCCAATCAGAACAGCAATAATGTCACGGTGATCGACGGGGCTACCGATACGGTCGTCACCACCGTCACGGTCGGGCGTGTCCCTCTTGGTCCGGTCTGCAACCCATTCAACAACAAGATCTACTGCGCGAACAACGGAAGCGACAACGTTACCGTGATTGATGGTGCAACGAACCATGTCATTACCACAGTCACGGCCGGAGGTGCGCCTTATGCTCTGGTCTACAACCCGACCGGCAACAAGGTCTACTGCGCCAATTATGTTGGCGATAATGTCACGGTGATCGATGGCGCTTCGGATACGGTCATCACAACGGTCGCGGCCGGAGATGGGCCTGGTGCTCTGGTCTACAATCCAACCAACAACAAGGTCTACTGTGCGAACTACAGAAGCGACGACGTCACGGTGATTGACGGGACGGCCGACACGGTCATCACCACGGTTGCGGTCGGAAATGGGCCTCGGTGCCTGGTCTACGATTCGATTTACCACAAAGTCTACTGCGCGAACGGCGGTAGCGACACCGTCATGGTGATTGACGGGGGCGCCAATACGGTCGTCGCTACCATCACGGTGGGCAATTCTCCCTATGCCCTTGCCTGGAATCCGTTTCAGGGCCGGACCTATGTCGCGAACCTGCAGAGTTCAACTGTTTCGGTCATTCGGGATTCGGCTCCGACTGGGATTGGAGAGCGTCCGACTGCCGGTGCCCGCCATGCCATGCCAAGCGCTACCTTAGTCCGCGGCGTTCTGGTGCTCGGCGCTGTAGGTAGTAGACAGAATACGGGAGACAGGGCGGAACTGCTGGATGCGAGTGGACGGAAGGTGCTCGATCTGCATCCCGGCGCGAACGACGTGCGCCGGCTGGCGCCCGGGGTCTACTTTGTCCGCGAGCTGTCAGCCGAAAGCCGCGAGCCGTCAGCGGTCATCGTCCGCAAGGTCGTAGTCACGCGGTAGGCTGAAGCTGCCGCAGGGCGGAAGGGCTCGGCTGGTGTCCCAGCCCACCAATAGGGCGACTTGTTGCGGGCGATAACCTTCCAGAACACCTTATTGGCACATTCATGCTCAGTTGGGCCGGCTCGGGGTAATCTAACCGCGTCAGAGCCGGCCTCACGCCCCTAACCCTTTTCCAGTGCTTCTTGCATGAGCTGGCGCTGGTACAGTTTCCAGTAGAGCCCGTGGCGGGCCAGCAGGTCACTGTGCCTGCCGGATTCGACGATGCGTCCCTGGTCGAGAACATAGACGATGTCACACGCGGCCAGGATTGAAAGCCGGTGCGAGACGATAACCAGCGTCGCTCCCTGCATGTAGCCAATCACATCGTGGATGAATTGCTGCTCGGTCTCGGCGTCGAGACTGGCGGTTACGTCATCGAGAAGGAGAATCCTGGGCCGGTCAAACAGCGCCCGGGCGATGGACACGCGTCCCTGCTGTCCGCCGGACAAGCGCAGGCCGCGTTCGCCGATGAGCTCCTCGGTACCTTTGGCCATCGCCTTCAACTCAGGTTCAAGCTGGGCGATGCGCACGACCTCGCGCAATCGCTCTTCGGTGTCCGGCGCAGTGCGACCAAGGACGATGTTGTTGCGGATCGTGTCGGAGAACAGGCCGGCCTCCTGGGGCGCGTAGCCGAAGAGCGAACGGAGCGACCTTGTCTCGAACTCGGGCTGAGCGGTGCCGTCCACCGTTATCTCGCCGCTGGTCGGCTCAGCGGCCCGGACGAGCAGGCGCATGATGGTACTCTTGCACGAGCCGACGGTGCCGGCGATGCCGATGCGAGCGCCGGGCGTGAGGACGATGTCGATGTCCTGCAGCGCGGGGGTACAAGGCTTGGGTTGTGCCGCAGGTTGCGGCGGATCGGCGGGCGGCCCTCCGGCGTCTTTGCTGCCGTCGAAAGCCTGCCCGGCAACCGGAGCATAGCTGAACCCGACCCGCGTCATGCGCACCTCGCGGAAGTCCGCAGCCGGCCGCGTGCCGGCGTTGATCTTGACATCGGGCGGGAACTCGGCCAGCTCGCGGACGCGCCGCTCCTCCACCCCGGTCTGCCAGATCCAGGTAATCATGTCGGCGATGCCGATCATCGGCCAGACCAGCATGTCCACATAGGCGTTGAACGCCACGAACTCGCCGATGGTTAGCTTGCCCCGGATTACGAACAGCCCGCCGAGCACGAGCACGGCCAGCGAACCGAGGCCGGCGACCGTGCTGTAGGTCGAGTTGAAGGCGGCCCGCAAACGCGCCCCGCGCACCGCCGAGCGGATGCGTTCATTGAGGATCTTGCGCAGGCGCGCGGCGTTGCGCTCTTCCATGGTGTAGGCCTTGACCAGCCGGATACCTGAGAATGAGGATTCGAGGAAGCTGTTGGTCTCAGACATCTTCTCGCGCCATTCCCGCCACCACTTGTCCACGCGGGGCCCGATTCGGAGGTAGACGAAGAAGCTGGAAACGGTCGGCACCAGGATGACCACGGTCAGCAGCCAGTTCATCCGGATGAGGATCACGATGGCGAAGGCCATCGTCAGG
>JAPLUO010000068.1 GCA_026397595.1 Caldifarciminota bacterium | reverse complement strand
GACGCCGTGTTCCGGATGCTGATGGGCGACGAGGTCGAGCCGCGCCGGGTGTTCATCGAGAAGAACGCGGCGTCGGTAGAGAACCTGGACGTGTAGCGGACCCGGCTCGGAGCCGGGCCGCAATTTCCAATTCCTAATTCCTAACGAATGAGGAAATGACCCAGTGCCAATGCCGGGCAAGCTTTGGGTCATTGGTGATTCGTTGGTCATTAGGAATTCGGAATTGGGCATTGAAACCGATTACCGTCAGGCTGACGTGATAAGGGTCGGGATAGCTTCAGAACCAGGAGGAAAATGTGGCTGACCGGAAGCTTCTGCGTGAGCTGACCGAGGCGTTCGGGCCGTCTGGGTACGAGACCGAGTCGGCGAACATCATGGCACGGGAACTGGGCCAGGCGGGCAAGGTATCCCGCGACGGGCTGGGCAGCGTAGTCTGCCGGGTTGCTGGTTCGACCGAGCGACCCCGCATTATGGTGTCCGCGCACATGGACGAAGTCGGGTTCATGGTCAAGTCGATTACGACCGACGGCTACGTCAGGTTCCTGCCGATCGGCGGCTGGTCCCCGCAGGTGCTACTGGGCCAGCGGGTGCTGGTGCGGACGCGCAAGGGCGACTTCACCGGGGTAATCGGCTCAAAGCCGCCGCACGAACTGACCGAAGAAGAGCGGAAGCAGTTGCCCGTCATCGACAAGATGTTCATTGACCTCGGCTGCGCCGAGGGGTTCGATGTCAAGACGAAGCTCGGCGTGCGGCCGGGCGACCCGATTGTGCCGGTATCGCCGTTCGTCGAGATGGGCAAGAACCTGATGATGGCCAAGGCGTGGGACGACCGGGGCGGCTGCGGAATCGTGATTGAGGCCGCCCGGGCCATCAAGGGGAAGAAACACCCGAACGCCGTCTTCTTGGTGGGCAGCGTGCAGGAAGAGGTGGGACTGCGCGGGGCGCGGACCGCGGCGGAAGTCGTGCAGCCGGACGTGGCACTGGCGCTGGACGTCTCGCTTTCCTACGAGCAGCCGGACAAGGCGCGCAAAGACCTGCCGGAGCGGCTGGGCAACGGCGCTGCCATCCTTGTCCACGACAACTCGATGATCCCCAACACGCGGCTGCGCGACTGGGTGATCGACCTGGCTGAGAAGAAGAAGATTCGTTACCACCTGACGACCGTGCGCGGAGGGTACGATACGGGCGCGATTCACGTCCACCGCTCGGGCGTCCCTTCGCTCGCCATCGGCTGGCCTACCCGTTACATTCACGCTCACACCGGCATCGTTTCGGCCGCGGACTACGACGCGACCGTAAGACTTCTGACCGCCGTCATCGAGAACCTCGATGAGGCGGTCAGTAAGAGTCTGCGGTCTTTCTAACTACTTCGTGTTGTAGCCGCCGCCGGAGCCGAAACTGGTCAGGATGGACATGTACGGCATGATGATGGCGATGATCAGGAAAATAGCGCCGACGCCCATTACCAGGATCATTATCGGCTCAATCATCGCGGTCAGGTTCTTGACCGCGTATTCGACTTCCTGGTCGTAGTAGTCCGAGACCTGTTTGAGCATGTCGTCGAGAGCACCGGATTCCTCGCCGGTCGCAACCATCTGAACCACCATCGTCGGGAAGACGCCGATTTCCCGCATTGGCGCGGCCAAGCCGCGCCCGCGGCGCACCGACTCGGCCAGCTTGTCAACCGCGCCGCCGATATAGACGTTGCCGACGGTCTTGGCGACGAGGCCCAGGCTGCGCAAGATGGGCAGGCCGGTACGGTCCAGGGTTTCGAACATCCGGGCGAAGCGCGAGAGCGCCATCTTGTAGACGATCGGCCCGAAGATCGGTATCCGGAGCTGCAACCGATCCCACCAGAGCCGGCCGGCCGGAGTGCGGACAAACAGATAGAATAGAACCGCGACGCCGGCCATGAGCAGGAAGATGACGTACCAGAACTTGGCCATGAAGCCGGTGAACGTAATCAGGATCATCGTCGGCAGCGGCATCTTGCCGCCCACGGTGGTCAGCAACATTGTGAACTTGGGCAGCACGAATGTCGCCATGACAACGATGGCGACGACGAAGCCGACGGCCAGGATAAGCGGGTAGCGCAGCGCCGAACCGACGTCCGACTTCAGCTTCCGCTCGTGTTCGAGCAGCAGCACCAGCCGGTCGAGGATGTCGTCCAGCACGCCGCCCGTCTCGCCGGCCCAGATCGAGTTGACATAGAGCTCGCTGAAGACCCGGGGGAACTTGGACATCGCCGCCGAGAGCGCGGTGCCGCCCATCAGGTCTTTGCGGATGGCGTCGAGCGCGCGGGCGAGGGGCTTGGCTTTGGTCTGTGCCTGGAGCGCACCGATTGCCGATAGCATCGGCAGGCCGGCGCGGTGCAGGGTTACGAACTGCCGCGTGAAGTTGATGAGGTCGACCGGCTTGACCCGCTCGAAGAACTTGCTGAAGTCAACGCCGACCCCGGACGCCCGCTTCTCCTCACGGATGGTGATCGGGACGTATCCGAACGAGTCGAGACGCTCGACGATGGTGGTGACGTCGGAGCCCTCCAGCGTGCCGGATACGATCTGGCCTTCCTTATCACGAACCTTGTAACGGAATAGTGGCATTGCTTACCGCTCCCTAGTTAATCAACTCTTTCGGCCTCGTCCATCAGTTCTTCGATGGTGGTGACGCCGCCGACGACCTTGGCGATGCCGTCTTCCCAGAGCGTCTTCATACCGAACTCGCGGGCCAGCGCGCGGATGGCGCTGGTCGGCGGCCGCGTGACGACCAACTCGCGGATGCGGTCGTTCATCTTCAGCACTTCGAAGATGCCGATTCGGCCCCGGTATCCGGTGTTGCGGCAGCGTTCGCAGCCCTTGCCCCGGAAGAACTGGGTGTCCGGCGGCAGTTCCAGTTCCTGGAGCAGCGCGGCCGGCGGGTCGTAGGGTTCCTTGCACTTGGTGCAGATCTGTCGCACCAGCCGCTGGGCGCACGTGCCTTCCATCGAGGATGCGACGAGGAACGGCTCGATGCCCATGTCGATGAGACGGGTGACGGTGCCGGGCGCGTCGTTGGTGTGAATGGTCGAGAACACGAGCTGACCGGTCAGGGCGGCGCGGATGGCGACACCGGCAGTCTCGCCGTCGCGGATTTCACCGATCATGATGACGTCCGGGTCCTGCCGCAGGATGTGCCTGAGTCCTACCAGGTACGTGTAACCGGCCCTTTCGTTGACCATCGACTGGCAGATCTTATCCATGTCGTACTCGACCGGGTCCTCGATGGTGATGATGTTTTTGTCACTGGAACGGATTTCGCCGAGGATGGCGTACACGGTGGTGGACTTGCCCGAGCCGGTCGGGCCGGTGACGAGCAGCACGCCGTGGGGCTTGGCAATCATCTCGCGCATGAGGGCCGCCGACTCGCCCACCAGGCCGAGTTCGTCGAGCGAGAGCAGGCGCAGCCGGTCGAGGATACGCATGACCACCGTCTCGCCGTAGGTGGTTGGGAAAGTCGAGACGCGGAAGTCAATTTCGCGGCCGTCGACCAGGGCGCCGTAGCGGCCGTCCTGCGGAACGCGCTTTTCGGCGATGTTCATGCGGGACATGATCTTGATACGGGATACGACCGCCAACTGCAGCGCCTTCTTCGGTGAGACGATCCCGTGGAGGATGCCGTCGATGCGGTACCGAACCGTGAGTCCTTCACGGGTCGGTTCGATATGGATGTCGGACGCGCGCTCACGGACCGCGCGGATGATCATCTTGTTTACCCAGCTTACGACCGGGGCTTCGGAAGCCACTTCCTCGATCGTGCGTGGCGCGTTTGACTGCTCGATGTCGACGGCACTCTCAGCTTCTTCGGGCAGGTCGTCGAGGCTCATGGTCTCCGGTTCGTCCGGCAAGTCGGCCGTCTGCGGCGTGGAATAGTGTTGGTTAAGGGCTTCCTGCAGCGCGAGGTCGTGACAGACCATCGGTTCGACCTCCATGCCGGTCATGCGCCGCACCTCGTCAACATTGAAGATGTCGCCGGGGTCGACGAATGCGGCCGCCAGCGTGTTGCCGGCGCGGAAGAGCGGGATGACCTTTCTCGTGCGCATGAACTGATCCGGGAACATCTGCAGCACCTCGGAGTCGAGTTTGAAGTTCGCCAGGTCAACATATGGTACACCGAAGCGCTGCGCGAGCGCAGCTCCGGATTCATCGCCAGTTGGGGTTTGTTGTTTCTTTTCCTCAGGCATAGACGGCTCCTTTACAGTCGGGCGCGCTGCCGGCGTTTCGCCAGCCGCGCCCGGTGACTACAGCCAGATGGACAGAATCCCACATCGCCGCTTATTATACACCCCTTGCCCGTCGAACGTCAAGTGATTTCGGATAGCCGGCGGACGTGGTTTCTCCGTTCGATGGCCCGCAATCGGCCCCGAATGGTTGACTCGGGGCGCGGCGGGGGCCCGACGAGGCCGGAAGTAGCTGCTGTGGCAGGTCCCG
>JAPLUO010000033.1 GCA_026397595.1 Caldifarciminota bacterium | reverse complement strand
TCCTGCGCGCTGTATAGCGAAGACACGCGAGGCACAGCCGGAACCGCGCGGCGCGGCGCGATGCCATTGAGTACGCGGACGAGTTGCCGGATGTGCTCCGGCGTGGTGCCGCAGCAGCCGCCTGCGATGTTCAGGCCCGGCCCGGTTGCGAACTTCTTCATTCGGCCGGCGAAGTCCTCGGGCGATAAGTCGTAAACCATGCGGCCGGACTCGATGCGGGGCAGCCCCGCGTTAGGCATCACCGATACCAGCTTTGACGAGTGGCCGGCGAGATAGCGCACCGCCGCCGCCATGCCTTCGGGGCCAAGTCCGCAGTTGAGCCCGATGGCCGCAACCGGGTACGGCTCGATTGCCGCCAGTACGGCCCCGATGTCCGAACCGGCGAGAGTCCGGCCATGCTCGTTCAGCGTTACCTGCGCGATGACCGGCAAAAACCGGCCGGCCGGTTCAAAGGCATCGAGCCCAGCCGCTAGCGCCGCCTTCAATTGCAGCAGGTCCTGGCTGGTCTCGATAATCAAGCAGTCAACCCCGCCCGCCAGCAGGCCGTCAACCTGGGGCCGGAAGCTCGCAACCAGCTCGGCGAACAAGATGTGGCCGAGGCTCGGCAGCTTTGAACCCGGCCCGATTGACCCGGCAACGAACCGTGGCTTGGCCGGTGTGGCGTACTCGCGTGCCGCACGCCGGGCGATCTCGGCCGCGCTGCGGTTCAATTGAAAGCACCTCTCTCCCAGCCCGCGCTCGGCCAGCGTGTGCTGTGCGCCACCGAAACTGTCGGTCTCGATGACGTCGGCGCCCGCCGCCAGAAACTGCTCATGCACCCGGCGCACGAGGTCCGGTTGCGTCTCCGCCAGCGCTTCGTTGCACGCATCGGCCGGGATCCCCAGACCCTGCAGCGCCGTGCCGAGTCCGCCATCGAAGACTACGATGCGATCGCGGCAGAGCCGAGCCAGCCAGTCCACCGGCGGGCAGCGCTGAGCGCCGAGCGATGAACGCTGAATCATCATCCCGCGCTTGTCGTTGACCGTTCCGCTCATCACTTATCGCTCATCACTCATCGCTTCGCCGTGCCCCGTGCTTTGACGGTTCTGACGCTTGCGACGAGCATCGCCGCCAGTTCATCTGCCTCCCGAACCAGCGGCGTCAGTGACGCCTCCGGCACGAGCCGTTCGGCTTCAAGCAGCTCAAACCAATAACGACTCTCCTCAAGCTCTTGGAGCGCGCCTTCCAGCTTGCTCACAAACTCGGCATCGGAGCGGCTGCGGGTCCCTTCGCGATAGTGCGCGCCGACCGAGGTCCCGGCGCGCAGCAACTGCTTACCCAGAACTTGGGCGACGGTTGACTTCGGCAGGACAGCATAAAGGCGCACGGTTCGCAACGCGAACTCGCGGGTCCTTTCCTTCAGTCGCTTTCCGCCCGCGACCGTCGCCCTCTCCTGTTCCTCACTCATCGCTCCTCACTCATCATTCATCGCTTTCAGGACCTCGGCTGTTGCGCGGCCCTTTCCCATCGTGTAGAAATGCAGCCCGGGCACGTCCTGCTTGAGCAGGTCGCGGCAGAGCCGGGTCGTGAACTCGACGCCTGCCCGCGCCGAGTCTGCGGGCGTTGAGGCGCGCGTGATGCGGCTCACTAGTTCCTCGGGCAGGTCGACGTGGAACTCCCGCGGTATTGATACAAGTTGCTTCGCGTTCGTCACCGGCTTGATACCGGGGATTATCGGCACCTTGATACCGATTGCCCGGGCTCGGTCCACGAACTCGCGGAACGGCCGGGCGGCAAAGACCATTTGGGTAATGATGTAATCGGCCCCGGCATCGACTTTCTCTTTCAGATGGCGCAGGTCGTCAGCTAGGTTCGGCGCCTCGTAGTGCTTCTCCGGGTACCCGGCCACGCCGATGCAGAAGTCAGTCGACACCGCGTTGTCCAACGCCTCAAGGTAGCGGCCGCAGTTCATCGCCGCAATCTGGCCGGCGAGCTCTGACGCGAACCGGTGGCCGTCCGGCTCAGGAATGAACTCCTTGAAACCCGGCGCCGGGTCGCCGCGCAGGACAAAGAGGTTGGTGAACCCCAGGTACTGCAGGTCAATCAGTGCGTCCTCGGTCTCGTAGCGGCTGAACCCGCCGCAAATGATATGCGGCACGGTTTCAATCTTGTACCGGTTCGCGATTGCCGCGCAGATACCGACTGTGCCTGGGTTCTTTCGCCGCGGAATCTTCTTGGTCAGCCCGGCGCCCACGTCCTCGTACACAATCCGTTGCTGGTGATAGGTAACGGTGATGAACGTCGGCTGGAACGGCAGCAACTGGTCCACGGAGCTGAACAGTTCGGAAATCGACCGCCCCTTTTCGGGCGGGGTGATTTCGATTGAGACCAGCGGCTGCTTCCGCCGGGCGATAAGCTCGGTAATGTGCAAAGCTACTCCTCGGGCGTCAACAAGACGCCGCCCTGCGTATCAGGCGGCTCGACGGTTAGGGGCCTTTATCCTGACTGACCACATATGGGCCAAGCAAGGCGCGAAGTCCGGCGTTCTAGCCTCGGGCTTTCCGGCGCCGGCCCGGGCACCGTAGCACCTTCAAGCCCGGTTGCCGTGCCGGCTGACCGACAAGGACCGCCAGCCGCTCCTGATGCAGAGCAAGTATAGCGGCTCCGGCCCGAGGCGCAAGAAGATACCCGCCCCCTAAATCCGATGTTGAGCCGCTGGGTTGACCGGATTTCGCCGTCAACGGCCCGATTGGACGGTCAGCAGTTGTCTCGTGGACTTCAGTGTGCTCTCACCGCTTCACAACCGGTCGTCAGGAAGCGCTTGCGCACGAGTCGGGTGGACCGGTTTGTCGCCGGTGA
>JAPLUO010000296.1 GCA_026397595.1 Caldifarciminota bacterium | reverse complement strand
TGTCAAATGCGCGGCGCGCGTCCGATGTCAGTAATTCTTTGTTGCGTCCCCGCAATTACTAGAGGTACTTCCCATACACCCGCTCAGCGCTTGCGTAGTGGTGGTCCCGGCGGAGAGTCGGCACCAGCTCTTGCCAGGCGGAGCGAACGGTGTGTTTCCATTCCAGCGGGTAATTGACGACGATCGAGTTCCGGCCTTGAGCAAAAGCGAGCAGACTTGCCAGCAGCAACTTCGGGTCAGGCGGCAGCTCCAGCAGGTTGATGGTCGCCGACTTCCGGCGTTCCGGATGGGTGCGGCGCGTCACGTGCACGGGGACACCCTGCAGGGTATAGCCGCCGGCATTAACCCATTCGCGCCGGGCCGGTAGCAACCTCGACCAGAACCAGCCGGGCGTGTCGTGGAAAACCGTGGTCCGGCCCTGCTTGAGGAACTCACCGAAGATGTCCGGATGATGCCTGAGCCGGGGGCGAGCGCGCCGGCCCCGGAGCGACCAGAAGCCATCGTTGCAGTAGATGCCCTCCAATTCCATGCCAAGTCTCTCGGCGATTCTGAATACCGGCCGGTGAGAAGGTCGGTCAGTGGTATTGAGGCCCACCCATGAGCGCCCGTCGCGACCGGCTGTCTTTATCAATGCTCGGGTGAACCGCGTGGCAATCCCGCGGTCGTGAAACGACGGGGCGACCCGCATGCCATAGAGCCAGGCGTCGTCCGGGTTCAGGTAATTGAGGCCGCAGAATGCGGCGATGCGCCCTTCGGCCCGCCAGACATAGCAGCCACCCGGACGCTTCTCGTCGAGATGCAGGCGTACGATTGTCTTCAAGTAGCCGAAATTCGGCAGGCGCCGGGCGAATCGCGCGACATCGGGCCACAAGGCGCGGGTGAAAGGCTCAAACACCTGAGCGAATGGAGCGGGATGCCGGCGGTTTGGCTTCGGAACGAGCACGGGCCATTATGCAGAATCGGGCGTCAGAGTCAAGGCGGCGGGGTACGTTCGAGCTAGCAGGTAGGAGTCAGCAGGTAGCAGTGGGCAAGCCCACGGCTGACGGTTTGCGGTGTACGGTTTACGGTGTACGGTTCACGGGCGCGCGGCCGAGGTCAGCAATTCGTTATTGCTTCCCCGGAATTAGCAAGACCCCGAAACTTCGAAACTCCCGTAGGCCCAGCCAAGGCCGGCCTCCGGCTGCTCAGCCGGTTCTCAGTGCGCTACTTTCCCGGAGCAGGTGGCTGGCCCAAGATCGTGCCGAGCGCGAACTTCCACCCGGTGAGCGGCGACGCCTGAAACATGACCTGGCGCGTGGTGCCTTCGAAGTCGTAGGTCACTGTGCCATGGTCCTGTGCGAGCATCGTCTTTACGGCCTGGGCCAGGGTCGGGCTGCCTAGATTCTCCGGGTCTTGGAAGAGATGTTCCGCCTTGACATGCAATGCCGTGTTGCCCGTCGGATCAAGGGCGTAGAATACGAAGCCAGTGGGTAGCATCAGCGCTCCGTCCAACCACTCGCTCATGCTGTCCAGGTAGATGGAGGCGCCGAGAGCCCCGATGACCGTGCCCTTGGTGTCCTTGATGGGGACCGCGACAACCACGACATCACGCCCGGTTGACTTGCTTACCACCAGCGTTCCAACCGAGGTCCTGCCGGCCATGATTTCCGGGAAATAGGGCCGGTCCTTCAGGTTGCCGGAAGCCAGTCCCTTCCCGGTGACATAGTATGAGCCGTCGGGAAGCAGGAACCAGGCGACCGCGGAACTGTCTTGAATCCAGGACAACCCTTCGAGCAATGGGCCAATCTGCTTCCAGTGAGATGATTTCGCCTCGTCAGTCAAGGCGAGGGCTTCGAGGGTACCGACCCGAGCCGCGAGGTGCGACTCGGTGAGTGCGATCAGCCCGGACAAGGCCACGTGGCTGCTCACCATCGGCTTTCTGCATCACTATTTCCTTTCCTTAAAGTCCGACCGGGTAGCTAACCACTGCTCGCCGCCGATGCGCCGAGGAACCGTGGTTCTGAGCAGCGTGATTCTAGCCAGTTCGCGAGTCAGGTCAATTGCGACCCTGTCTCCCAAGAACCGAGACAGGAGTTCACCACCAAGTCACCAAGACACAAAGATGGGTCCGGACGGAAATGTTCTGCGTCCGCTTGGCGTTCTTGGCGTCTTGGCGTTCATCCTTCCGCTCCTGTCATTTGCCATTTCCCCTTTCCACTTCGCATCTTGGCGTTCTTGGCGGTTCTATTCCGGTTTCCGGGCTGTCTCGCACTCAGCCCCGACGGCTTGCGGCTCGCTGCCGACGGTTGGGTCAGGGGTAAGGGTTCGGCTACTGCAAACTGCAAACCGGCGCTGAGCCGCCCCTTCGGCTTCGCTCAGGGCAGGCTCTGAACGAAGTGAGAGGGTCTCTCATGTCTGGGAACTGCAAACTCGCACCGCCGCCGTTTCTCCGCTTCGCCGCCTCCAGCTTGACAGAGTCCCTAAAACGGCGTCCCCGGTAATCCCCGCACTTGTGCTTGACACGACAGGAGACTGAGCTATTCTATGTCGACCGGAGACGAAGTTCGGCCCCGTGCCGCGTGATTGCTGGTCTGCGGACTGGCGGTCCTATATCTCCGGTTCATTCTTTACGCTCTCCAACGTCAACGGCCTGTCCCGCGTGTAATACGCGCCGTAGTTCGCGATGCGCGTGTCGTCTACGTCGTGAATGAGACGGACAAGCGGCCAAATGAACTTCAGGAACCTGTCCTCGCGCTTCTCGTACAGCCGCTGCACGGCCCAGAGCAGATAGTCGACAGCCTGCAACCCGTGGCACTGACCGGGCGTGCTTGGCCGGACGCGGATTTCCACGTCACGCACGACCCCGAACCGTTCGGCAAAACGACGACGCGCAGCCAGTAGCGCTTCTTTGAGCGCGGCGGTACGGTCGGACTTCCAGCGCTTCGCGAAGCAGATGTCATACGATTCAAGCTGGTGCAAGCGGTCTCGGAACAGCCGGCGCACAAGCGAATCATACAGCTCTTTCTGGCTGTACCGATAATCAGGCTCGCGCTCGTTTCGTTGTTGAACGTAGCCCAGTACCTGCCGCTTATCGCGCACCACGGCGAAGAACCGAATGTCGTGTTGTAGCAGCAACGCATAGACTTCGCGCCGCACCTCCGGTGGGTCGTCGGTTGCGTGAAAGGCAAGTGCTGTTCTGCCGCGCCGCTCATCGAAAGACGGCACCCCGCTGAAGTACGGGTCGGCCCGCAGTCGCGCCCGGAGTTCCTCCATCTTCCTGCCCAGCCCGTCCGTATCTCCAATTTCCGCGAGGCCAAGAATGAAGTGCCCGCTACAGCCCTGCGTACCGACGAGCACACGCCCCTTCCGGTCAAACAGCGTTGCATCCCCGGCTTCATCCACGAAGTAGTAGCACGTGCGACCGTCGCGTGCGTACAACGGTTGCTCGTCCCGACTTCCGGTCGGCTCAGGCCCTTCGCTCATCTATTCCCCTTCCCTCGCCCCGCGGCCCATGCGGTACTGAGAGCCTGCCCTGCTCGTTCCCACGGTGGCGAAGCCACACGCAGCCGAAGGGTCGTGGTTGATGCCTGCCCTGAGCGAAGTCGAAGGGATGAAGTCCAAGTCCTTATGCGCGACTGCGGCTGTTCGGACGCGTTGACGGGAGCCTCAGCCTTCGGCTCAGCCTCAGCTATGTTCATGCTCCAACTTACCCCATCTCCGGCACGGCGTCAAGGTAAACGGCCGGCGGAAAGAGGAACCGCCAAGACGATGTCATTCCCAGCGGAGTCGAGGAATCTCTCGGCCCCTGCAAACTGGGAACTGGTAACTCGCGCCCGCAGGGCGGGGCCGCGTCAGGAATCTTTTATTGCGGAGCTTGTCCAGAAACTCGCATCCGGCCTTCCTGAACCACAACTGGCTGGGCGTCACCGGTTCACTGGGCACAACACAAGGTAGTGCGCAAGTGCTGCAAGGTAGTTTTCAGACAAGCTCTGCGTCCCCGGAATTACCTAACGCCGTCATCTAGTGGGGTGACTGTCCCTGATTGCCTTCTCGGGCATGAGCCACAGGGGCGGCGCCTTGCCGGTCATCTGCTGCCAGAGCGTACCGATACGCGCGCGGTTCAGGTATGCCGTGACAAGCAGTGCCGCCAGCACGACGACCAGGATAATGGTGTTGATTGCACCGGACACCTTCGACTCCGGCCGGGCTGTTTTCAGCCACTGCCGCTCGATTTCGCTGTGGAATTCTTCCTGGGTCTTGAACCGTTTCTTCTTCATCGTGGCTTGCTCCGGCCGTGATTTTCGACGGGGATACTTCCCGCGTTTCGGTCATCCGCCAGGGTTGAATGCGGCTCGGCCATGGCTGGATTCTAGGACGCGCGGGGACGGATGTCAATTGGCGGGAAGCTTCAGGCAATCTGCAATCTATAATCTGCAATCTGAAATGCCTTGGGCGGGCGTGTCAAATGCGCGGCGCGCGTCCGATGTCAGTAATTCTTTGTTGCGTCCCCGCAATTACTAGAGGTACTTCCCATACACCCGCTCAGCGCTTGCGTAGTGGTGGTCCCGGCGGAGAGTCGGCACCAGCTCTTGCCAGGCGG
>JAPLUO010000269.1 GCA_026397595.1 Caldifarciminota bacterium | reverse complement strand
TCGTACTCAGAGCTATTCCGATGCCCGATTCTGAGGACATGCCCGTGATCTCGGGATTACCTGATGACTAGCGACAACCAAAGCAGGCCGTTGACCACGAAATCCAGCCCATTATACAACTCAATGTCGGGTCTAGGGGCCGGCCGGCCGGCCCGGAACCCGATATTCAACCACAAAGACACCAAGAGCACCAAGCGTACAGAGGAATCCTCTTCCGCACCTTCTTTGTGTCTTTGTGTCTTGGTGGTGAACTTCCATCTCGGTTCTGGCTGCCGGTGGTTGAATCCGCGTTCTCCCGGCCTATACTGATTCATGGCTAACTGGAAAGGCCCGCTGGAGAAGATTGATGATACCCGGCTGCGAATCCCGAAGAGCTACAATCCGAAGATGCGCGTGGACGGCATCATCTACGCGGATGCGAGCCTGCTGGCGGACATCAAGCAGGACCAGGCGCCGGAGCAGGTGGCGAACGTGGCGACCCTGCCCGGAATCGTCGGCCAGTCTATGGCGATGCCGGACATTCACTGGGGCTACGGGTTTCCCATCGGCGGCGTCGCCGCGTTCGAGACCGGCGAAGGCGTGGTCTCGCCCGGCGGGGTGGGCTACGACATCAACTGCGGGGTGCGGCTGCTGCGGACCAAGCTGACGAAAGCGGACTTGAAGCTGGCCTTGCTCGAGAAGCTGGTGAAGGCGATGTTCAACAATGTGCCCTCCGGCGTGGGCTCCAAGGGGAAGATCCGCATCTCTCAGACCGAGGTCGCGCAAGTGCTGACTCACGGCGCGCGATGGGCAGTGGAGCACGGCTACGGTACTGACGATGACCTTGAGTACACCGAGGAACATGGCCAGATGGCCGGGGCGGACTTGTCCGGGGTTTCGTCGCGCGCGTTCGAGCGCGGGATGCCGCAACTGGGCACGCTCGGGGCAGGCAATCATTTCCTTGAGATTCAGGAAGTGGCCGAGGTGTTCGACGCGAACGCGGCGCGGGACCTCGGCATCTCCCTGGGGCAGATTACCGTGATGATTCACACGGGCTCGCGCGGCCTCGGCTACCAGATATGCGACGACAATGTGAAGACGCTGGGCGCGGTATCGCAGAAGTACGGCATCGAGCTGGTGGACCGGCAGCTCGCCTGCGCGCCGATTGAGTCGCCCGAGGGTCGGAAGTACTTCGGCGCGATGGTCTGCGCGGCCAACTACGCGTGGGCGAACCGGCAGGCGATTGCGCACTGGGTGCGCGAGGCGTTCGCGCAGGTGCTCGGCATGACGGCGGAGCAGTTGGGCATGAGCCAGGTCTATGACGTGGCGCACAATATCGCCAAGTTCGAGCAGCATATGGTCGGCAAGGAGCGCGTGAGACTGTGCGTGCACCGGAAGGGCGCGACCCGCTCGTTCGGCCCGGGCGACCAGGCGACCCCGGCGCGTTACCGGCATTTGGGTCAGCCGGTGCTGATTCCCGGGGACATGGGCACGAGTTCGTACCTGATGCTCGGAACCGCGACCGCGGAACGCGATACGTTCGGCTCGGCCTGCCACGGCGCGGGCCGGGTCTGGTCCCGCACCCGTGCGCTCAGGGAGACCGAGCACCGGAACGTGGCGCAGGAGTTACGAGCCAAGGGCATCGTAGTCATGGCCGCGAGCAAGGAAGTGCTGCGCGAAGAGGTGCCGGATTCGTACAAGGACGTGGACAAGGTCGTGGACGTATGCCAGCGGGCCGGGATTGCGCGCAAGGTGGCGAGGATGAGGCCGCTGGGCGTGGTCAAAGGATGAGCCGCGCCAGGGGGCGCGGAAGTCCGAATGACGAAGTCCGAATGACGATTCAAGATCGAAGGTCGAAGGTCGGGCTTCTCTTTCTTCATTTGGTCATTGCGATATTGATTCGGAATTCGGGCTTCGAGCTTCGTCATTAGCACCGTGGCATTCGCAGACAAAGTAGCTCAAGCACCCGATGGCCCGGGTGTGTACCTACTGAAGGACGCCAAGGGCAAGGTGCTCTATGTCGGCAAGGCGAGGAGCCTGCGCGAGCGGCTGAGGTCGTATACGCAGCCGCAGGAGAGCCCGAGGCTGCGCTCGCTTGTGAGCAGGATCACCGACCTTGAGACCGTTATCACTCGTTCCGAGGTCGAGGCGCTGGTCCTTGAAGAGAACTTCATCAAGTTCAAGAAGCCGCGCTACAACGTACGGCTGCGGGACGACAAGAAATTCCCGTATCTGAAGATAACGACGGGCGAGGCATTTCCGCGAATCTACGTTACGAGAAACCTGAGAGACGATACGGCTTTGGGGACAGTCCCCGTGCGGGGACAGTCCCCTGCCAAGTCGGTCTTCTTCGGGCCGTACACTTCGGCGCGGGAGTTGCGCAAGGCGCTGAGAGGGGTGAAGCGCATCTTCCGTTTGCGCACCTGCAAACGAGAGATAGCCGCAGCGGAACCGGATGACACAACCGCCAAGACAGCCCCGGAGTCTCATCACCAAGACACAGAGACACAGGGGTTCGGGCGAAGTCAGAATGCAGAAGCTAGAGTGCAGAAGCTAGAAGTGGAGATAGAGAAAAGCAACCGCCAAGGACGCCAAGGGGCCAAAGCTCCGGAAATCGCCAGTCGCCAGTCGCCAATCGCCAATCCCCAATACCCCCGACCTTGTCTGAACTTCGAGCTGAACCGCTGCACCGCGCCGTGCGCCGGGAAGGTGACGCAGGAGCAGTACGGGCAGCAGGTGAAGGACGTGATTCGTTTCCTTTCCGGCCGGTCGGACGAGCTGACCGAACAGGTTGAACGGCGGATGTGGGCCGCGTCGCAAGCCCAGGACTTTGAAGTCGCGGCCGGCCTGCGCGACCAGTTGATGGCCCTGCGCGAAATCAGGAAGGATCAGCAGGCGGTAATGCAGGACAAGACCAGCCGCGACATCATCGGGCTGGCAAGAGGCGCGCGGGCCGCGGTTGCCGCGCTGTTCCGGGTGCGCGAGGGGAAGATTGTATCTCGCGAGGAGTATCCGCTGACCATCGGCGAGGACGCGCCGGATTCGGAGATACTCTCGACCGTCACCCGCTCGATTCATACCCACACGCACGATATCCCGGATGAGATAATCCTGCCGAGTGCGATTGATGACGCGGAAGTGCTGGAGGCGCTGTTTGCCGAGAAGCGGGGTCGGAAAGTGAGAATCGTCGTGCCTGAGCGCGGAGATAAGGTGCGGCTGACCGAACTGGCGCGGGCCAATGCCGAGAAGGCGCTGGTGGAACTGCGGCCCGAGGAGCGGGTCCCGGTCGGGAACCGTGAACTGGCCGAGATACTCGGGCTTGCGACCGTGCCGAGGATGATTGAGGGCGTGGACATCTCGAACACGCAGGGCACGAACGCGGTCGGCTCGATTGTCGTGTTCCGGGACGACCGGCCGGCCAAGCAGCAGTACCGGCTGTTCAAGATACGAGGAGGCTTGGGACACAATCCGAAATCCCGGGAGGATTTCGGTTATGTCCCGCGCCCGGACGACTGCGCGATGATGGAAGAGGTACTTTCGCGCAGGGTGCGCGGTCTGCTGGAGAAGAACCGACCGCTGCCTGACCTCGTGTTGGTTGACGGCGGCAGGGGCCAGCTTTCGTCTGCGGTCAAGGCCTACAGCCAGGTCGACGCCAACATCCCGATACTCGGGCTGGCCAAACGTACCGACACGCTTTACTACAACGACGGACGGGAAATCACGATTCCCGTGACTTCGCCTGCGCTCAAGCTGCTCAAGCGTATCCGCGACGAGTCGCACAGGTTCGCTATCACCTTCCACCGCAAGCTGCGGGGCAAGAAGATGGTCGAGTCGGAGTTGGACGAGATCTCCGGACTTGGTCCGATGCGGAAGAAGGTGCTCATTCAGCACTTCGGGTCTCTGGATAAAGTCCGACTGGCGAGCGTCGAGGAGATTGCGAAAGTCAAGGGCTTCGGCCCGTCGCTGTCCGAGAAGGTCTTCCGGGAGCTTCACGCCGGATAACCTTGACTTGCGGGCCCCGTCTGGTTAAATCGAGTCATGGCTACCGTGAAGAAGTCTGACCGCGCCACGCTGGAACCGGTGCTGACGGAGTTTCGCCGCCGCGCCGAGGAGATATATGGAGATCGGCTCAGAGGCATAGTGCTGTACGGGTCGTGGTCCAGAAACGAAGCGGGTCCCGATTCCGACATAGACCTTGCGGTTGTCCTTTCCGGCCCGGTCTCGCCAGGGGTTGAGATCGACCGTATGCTTGACCTGACCGTGGAACTGGACGTCAAGTACGGCGTGCTGTTGTCGGCCTATCCTGTTTCTGAGCTCGACTACCGCGAGCGGCGAAGCCCGCTTCTGCTCAACCTGAGACGCGAAGGCGTGCCGGCGTGAGTGAGATTGCGTCCCTGATTGAACGAGCGCACAAGTATCTGACCAGCGCCGCGACGTTGCTCGCTGTTGTGGACTTCGAGTCGAGCGTTTCGCGGACGTACTACGCCATGTTCTTTGCGGCAGAGGCGTTGCTGCTGAGCAAAGGTCTATCCTTTTCGTCGCACCGTGGCGTCCTCTCCGCCTTTGGGGAGCACTTCGTCAAGACCGGGGTCATGCCGAGCGAGATGGGGCGGGAGTTGAAGCGGGCCTTTTCCAAGCGGCAATTGGGCGACTACGAGTACACCTTCGTCGTGTCGCAAGCAGACGCCGAGCAGCTTCTTGAGTCAGGCCGCACGTTCGTCGTGACCGCTGCCGACTACCTCAAGCACAACAGCCTGCTGTAGCTGCTACGCCGTTTCGGCACTGACCAACGACTTGGGTCTAGTTCCCGGTTCGCGACCCGCGGCCGGTACCCCGTCTGCCGCAGCTAGGCACCCGACTGGTAACTGGGTGACTACCGAAGGACGCGGGCTCGGTGTCAGTCCTTCAGTTCCTCTGGAATGCGGTGAGTGAGTTGTAGATATCCCTGAGATTCTCGCGCAGCTCCGCCAGTGATTTGCCCTGGGTCATGTAGTCCGGGTGCCGAGCCAAGTACCCGAGCCACGCTCCGTCTTCCTGCCAGTAGACGTAAGTGATGTCTTTGCCGATTCGACCTTTCCTGCGTCTCGTCATTCGTTGGGAATTGGTCATTGGGGCTTGCTTGTCGGGGCATTGGTGCTGAACGCACACGCCAGGCGCCTGACGTTCCATGCGGGTTGTCACTACGTCAGTTTCCCTCTCGAGCCGAGCCAAGCATCTTCTGCGCCAGGTCGAGGAACTGCTGGGCGTGCGACATCACGTCCTCCGCCTTCTCCCGCGAGACCTCGACACCAGTTTCGTAGTCCGCCATCAGCCTGCGGTCCTGGCCGTCGACGAGAAAGCGGTGATACTCAGGGGAAATCAGCCCAGACTTGCTGAATTCCTTGCCGAAGGTGGATATCACCCCAGCGTGGCTTGAGAACTCAAGCTGTCGGTCCAGCAGCAGGGCCTCCGCGACATAGAACATGGTATAGTATGCCCGGGAGGCGGCGAAGCCATAGAGCTTGATGCGAAGCAAAGCACGGGCGCCATCGAGGCTTGCCTTGGCCTTCTCAAGTAGTGCGGTCTGTTTCTCGGTCATACGGCGATTCCTTCGCTTCGGAGGTTCAAGAACAGGAGGCTTCTGTCGGAGGTGTACCGGGCGGCCGAAACGTAGACACAGGAAATCAGGACGTCATTCTCAAGCGAAAGCTGAGCGGTTATTGGTACGACGCGGTCAATCTCGACGTTAGGGTCTACGTCGTCCTTGAGCACGATAGCCACGTCAACATCCGAATCGGAGTTGGCGTCGCCGCGTGCCTGCGAGCCGAACAGAACGACCTTCACCAGCCGGTCGCCGTACAAAGCTTCGAGCCGCCGGCGCAGCTCGCGGAGGATATTCTGGATACTCGTGCTCATATTTTTATCTCAAGGGCAGTATAGCTCTACCTGTCCTGGAGGTCAAGAAGCCGGGGCTTCGAGCTTCTCCGCGTTTGGGTATTCGTTGGGAATTGGTCATTGGGGTTTGGGCATTTCCTGAAGAATCCTGACCTTCCCCGCGTCCCCGTCCACCTGAATCATCTGCCCGGTCTTGATGAGCTTGGTGGCCGGGCCGACATTGACGACTGCTGGGATGCCGTATTCGCGGGCCACGATGCTGCCGTGGCTTAATAGCCCGCCCTGGTCCATTACGATTCCGGCCGCGGGTATGAAGTAAGGCGTCCAGCCCGGGTCGGTGAAGGGCGCGACGAGGATTTCGCCCGGCAGGACCTGCTCGGTCCCGGCGAGTAGTATCACGCGGGCCGGGCCGGTCACGATACCCGGGCTGACCGCGAGACCACTCAACTCCTCTGCGGTCGCGTCAATCGTGTCAGGCGGATGCGATGACGGGTCGTAGCGGCCGACGATGATTGCCGGCGGGACCAGCGCCAGGTTCCTATCGTACTCAGCCCTGCGTTCGGCAACCGTGCTGCGGACGTCGAACCCGGCATTGCCGCTGACGACTGGCTCGACTTCGGGAAACCGTAGGAAGAAGATGTCGTCGGCCTCCGCAAGCACGCTGCGTGCGGCCAGCTTCTGTCCCAGTTCCAGCAGCACTGCCCGCGTGTCGGCGATGACGCGGATACCCGCGTCCTTGACGTTCTCGCGGATGGCGGCGGACAACTGGGCCTGCCGCACGACATAGCCGAATACCCATCGCTTAACCGGGTTGCGCAGGCGTGCGAGCAGTTCGGTTCGCAGGTGCTCGCGTTCATCAGCATGGCGACGCTGGTCGGCTTCGGGGTCGGTCTTGCCTTCGGCCCTGATGAAGTTGCGGACAACGTCGAGCACGTAGTCCGGCTGCTCGCGCCAGCGCGGATTGTACATGTCCATCTCGCCGCGTGCGTGGTGGCCGTGAATGTGCATGAACCCGTCCCAACGAGCGAGGAACTCGCGGCCCGCGGTTGAGCCCTCCAACTGCGGGCGGTCTTCTGCCCACGCGGCAGGCGACAGCAGGATGTCCCGAACGTCCGGTGATGCGGCTGCATCGCGTGCGAGTCGCCAGAGCGCGATTCCCGCCTCCGCGCTCTGCAGTTCGCCGGTGCCGGCAAGCAGGCGGCTCGCATTCGCCCCGGTCTCGTCCTTGAGCCACTTGCGGCACAGGTCGTAGAGCACCGACGTGAACATCATCCCGGCAAGGGCATAGCCCAGGCCGTCGCCGCCGACGCCCATCTGTTCCATGGTCGCCGTGGCCTTCGCTGTCAGTTCCGCTTCTGAGAAATGAGTCAGGTCAGGCCGTTCCTTCTTTTCGTAGGCGGTTCGAGCAGCGATAATCCACTTGCGCCCGAGCCCGGGCCCGTGCTTGAGTATCCAGAGGAGAAACCCGGGCAGCTTGAACAGCGTCTTGAGCGGGCTGGCCTTGATATCCGGCAGGTCGCCGGCCCCGAGCTCGAGCTTTGCGCGGTCCTCGGGTTTGAGGTTCTGGCCTCCGAACATCTGGGCCTGGCTCATGCGGCTGGCGAACGGCATCCTGCGCACCATTCCGGTGAACGTGTTCAGGTTCATGTAGATGCGGCCGGCGACGTTGTCGAAGAGCGGGTTCTTGCCCGTCGAGATGCCGATGCGCTCGATGATGCCGCCGAGCAGCTTTCCTACGTAGTCGCCGACCGTAGACCAGACCATCGGCGTGAGCACACCGGGCAAGACTTCGGCCGCGTTGGTCGTGGACCAGACTTGCCGGTCTTCCCACAACTTTGGCTGGCCGAGTGTGGTAATCGGCCGAGACTGGAGTATGAAGAGGTTGGGCCCGGCCATTGCCCACTCGATGTCCTGCGGAGCGCCAAAGACCCTCTCGACCTTGAGCGCAAGGCGGGCCAGTTTGCGCGCGTCCTTATCGGAGATGCAGGGTTTGTCGGCGCGGGTACAGGGCACCGGCTGCTCGACGGGCGAGCCGGTCGGGGAGAAGGCGGTCTCGACGGACTTGGTAGAGATGGAACGTTCCACGAGATGCAGGTTGCTGCGGTCAACCACGAAGCGGTCCGGCGTGACTTTGCCGGACACGAGCGCCTCGCCAAGTCCCCAGCAGGCTTCAACGATGATGCGGTCGCGGCTGCCTGAGACCGGGTCGGCGGTGAAGACCGCGCCCGCCGCATCGGCCGCGACGAGCTGCTGCACGATGACGGCCATGGCTGTCTTGTCGTGGTCGCGCTGTCCGACAGGGGTCGCCGAGGCCAATCCGTTCTGGGTGCGGTAGTCGAACGCGCGTTCGGTCCAGAGTGAAGCCCAGCACCGTTTGACGAGGTCGATGCAGCCGTTGGCATCGGTCGCCCGAAGATAGGTGTCGTAGAGCCCGGCGAACGAGTGGCCGGGCAGGTCTTCAGCGGTTCCGGATGAACGGACGGCGATGAGGGGCGAGCGGAGCCGTTTGAAGGCAGCGCGAATTCCCGCTGCCGTCTGCGTGTCCATCTCCGTAGAGGAGATGAGCTTCCGGATTCCGGCAAGGTCCTCGCGTTCCGGCTTTCCTATCCGCAAGGTGGATACGTGCGCGCGATAGGCCTCGGCCGTGACGCAGAAGCCCTCCGGTACCGGTACGCCGGCTCGCATCATCGCGGCCAGGTTCAGTGCCTTCGCCCCGACCAGCGCACCTGCGTCAGGCGGTACTCGCCTGAGCGGGATGGCACCGACAAGTGTGTTCACGTTGTCAGTATGACGACGCCGCGTTCGCTGTCAACAAGCCCGGAAGTGCACGGCGCCCCAAGACTGAGCTGCCGAAAGCCCGGAAGCGCATTTGACATGCTCGGTGTCGCGGCTATTCTCAACGGACATTGGCGACGCACGACAAACCGAATACCGCCGCGATCAACATAGCGCGAGGAGTCGCGCTGGCCACCGAATTGGAGGTCGCCACGTCGCTGGCGGCGCGCACCAAGGGCCTGCTGGGACGGCGCGGACTGCCGCCCGGCAGTGGCATGCTGATTGACCCCTGTCCATCGGTTCACACATGGTTCATGCGCTTCCCGATTGATGTCATCTTCCTCGATGGCAAGAACCGTGTGGTCGGTCTGAAGCGTAACCTCAAACCGTTCCGCATGGCCTGGTCCTGGCGCGGAGCTAAGACCCTTGAGTTGCCTGTCGGCGTCATCGCGTCAACCCGAACGTTGCTCGGCGACTTCGTCGCCTTCCAGACGGAAACCAGAAGCGCCACCTAGACGCGCTCGACAGAACATACGCGACACGCGCGACTGCTCACGCGGCGCACACCGCCGCGCCGAAAGCAGCAGTAGCCACAGCCTTCATCGCTGTCGAGCCTGCAGCGGTGGAGCAGCGGGTCGAGCGACGGGTGGCATAGTGCCTGTGCGGCAGTTCTGCGGGCAGCGGGAACCTGCACGCCGCCCGCTCGCCGGCGTTTGAAAGTCCCTGACAGAATTACAGAACGAATACCACGGAGAGTCTCTGACTCAATCTCCGACAGAATCTACGACAGAGTATCTGTCAGAGTCTCTATCAGATTCTATTTCTAAGTTACTGTCTGAGTCTACGACAGAATCTATCTTTGAGTCTATCGGAAAGTCTATGTCTGAATCTACGACAGAATCTCCGATAAAGTCTACGACAGAGTCTCTGTTCGAGTCTACGACAGAATCTATCAGAAAGTCTCTCACAGAATCT
>JAPLUO010000057.1 GCA_026397595.1 Caldifarciminota bacterium | reverse complement strand
GGCAAGATTCATCTGTACCCACCATAATACAATTATTATGGTACAAGTCAAGCAGGAAATCGGCTCCGGCCACAAAGCCGCAGCCGATGTCAGCTAACTAGTTGTGATATACTAAGATGCAGAGCTTTCGATTCCTCTGGGATAGCCGGCGGACGTGGTTTTTCCGTCCGATGGCCCGCGCGCCGGGACAACCGGTTCCGAATGGTTGACCCGGAGCGCGGCGGGGGCCCGACGAAGCCGGCGTGGCCGCTGTAGCAGGTTTCGGGTGCACCCGCCCGGAGGTCCGCCTTCGGGTCAAGACCGATTGACTTGAAGCAAGCCCGGCTTATACTCAAAGGCTATGGAAGGGCTCGTTGAACTCCTGCAGTCCTTGAGCGGCCAGTCGCAGAAGCTGGCCCGGCGGCTTGTCGCCTATCGCGGTCTTCTTTCCGACCCGGTGAACAACGTTCACGCGCGGGCCAGGGCCATTGTGGAACTGAGCGGCGCGGTCCAGGCGTTTCCCGACTTGGAGGTCCGACAGCGTCTGGCCGATTGGTGCCGGGACGAGTCGGCCGCGATTGAACAGAGCCGGGCCGAGTTCCGGTTCGAGTTCGGCCGGCAACTCGTGGCCGGGCTCGATGGGTCGGGGATGACCCTTAAAGGGCAGTTGCCCCTGCTCCGAGTCGGTCTGTTCACGGTACGGGCTGACTTCGACGCGGGCGGCGCGACCATCTACTGGGGTCCGGAAATCGAGAAGTTGAAGTCCGGTCTGAACCTTGCGCCGGCCGTACTGGCGGCGACGCTGAAGAAGTGGAACGAGCGGCTGAGGCAGAAGTCGGTAGAACCGGCGAAGCTGGCAACAAAACTGCACACCGCGTACAGCCGGCTGTGCGGCTTCAAAGGATTAAATGAAGGAACCCGCGTGTTCCTGCTGGACCTCCTGTCCGAACTCGTCCTCTTGATGCAACCGGAGAGCTTCCGGCTGAACCCGGCGCAGGAGAAGTTCGTCGAGTACCCGCGCGTGCGGTTCAGTTTTGACCTGTTCCGGCTGAAGCAGGCCGGCGCGTTCGCGGTCGGCGACGCGCAAATGAAGCTGCACGTGGCAAACTTCGACGCCACGACGGAGAAGGCAAAGGCGCTCTGGGTGCCGGATAATGAGGAAGGCGACGGAACGCATTACTCGTATGTGTCGTTCGGCAAATGACGAAGGATGAAGTACGAATGACGAAGGATGGACATGGATAAGCAGTTAGCGCGGGCGATTGTGAACAAGCTGGGCTCGACCGGCACGCCGCCGGAGTTTGGTATCGAGCATTTCACGGTCGGGCTGGAGCCGTACCTGAAAGTGCTGGAAGATGAGTACCTCGATGGGATTCTGAAGTACAACCTTTCGAGCTTCAAGTTGATTACCGGCAACTATGGCGGCGGCAAGACTCACTTCCTTTATACTGTACGCAACCTGGCGTTCCGGCACAACTACTGCGTGGCCTACGTCAGCCTCAATCCGACCGAGTGTCCGTTCGACAAGCTGGAACTGGTCTACAAGGGCATCGCCGCCAACCTGATTGCCCCGCGGCCGGAAATGGGGACAGTCCACAATGGGACAGTCCCCGCGGCCGATGCGCCGACCGCGGTCTGGGACAAGGGCATCGAGTCGGTGGTGAGAAAGTGGCACGACGACCAGCGGAAGCTGCATGACCGGACCGACGCCCTGCGCAAGTACCTGGAAACGCTGCCGACGACCGAGAGCACGAGTTTCAGCAATGCCGCGCGGGGTGCGTTCGCGAGCCTGCTGGCCGAGGACGGCGAAGGGTTCAATGACGTCATCCAATGGCTCAAAGGCGAGGACGTGTCGAAGGAGGTCCGGGCCCAGCACCGGATTTCCGAGCGGATTGACAAGGCGACGGCTTTCCGGGTTCTCCGTTCGCTCATCCAGTGGGTCCACGCCATCGGCTACACCGGGCTGGTGTTGCTCTTCGACGAGGCCGAGCGGGGCATGTCCATTTCGTCGTCACGCGACAAACGCCGGGCGCTCGACAACCTGCGGCAACTGGTGGACGAATGCGGCAACTCGCGGCTGCCCGGGGCGATGGTCTTCTATGCGGTGCCGGACGAGAACCTGCTGCTTGAAGGTTCGGGCGGCGTGTATGAGGCGCTGAAGCAGCGACTGCGGACGACCTTCAACGAGACCAACCCGGTCGGCGTGCGCATCAACCTCGAGGAACTGGGGATTGAGCCGGCCGAGTTCCTCAAACGGCTCGGGGCCCGGCTGGCCGAGCTGTTCGAGTCGGCCTACGAGGTGAAACTGGCCGAGGCGAAGCGCGACGGGATTGTGCGGTCGCTTGCCGACCTCGCAGTCTCCGCCTTCGCGTTCGACGTTGGGTACCGGCGGCTCTTCGTGGTCAGCGCGCTGGAAGCATTCCATCAACTGCGGGCGGCGCCGGCGCTCGAGTTCGGGCGGAAGGAAGCCGAAAAGCTGCTGCGGGTCACCACCCAGCGTTTGGAGCAGACCGACAAAGAGCAGGTCGAGAAGGAAGAGTTCTAGGCCCGGCCGCGGACGGCCGGGAATGACCAGGTGCCAATTCCCAGTGACCAGTCAAGGCGGAAATGACCAAGTCCCAATGAGCGGCCCGGGCGCGAGTCAATCACTCGGCAGTTGGGCATTGATTGGGGTCTGGAACTCGGGGTTTGGGGTTTGACGGGCGCGTCGTCCCGTCGTCTTGTTTCGCACCCGGTGTTCGGCGACGGGGAGATTCTCGACACCCGCTGGCACGGGACCGAACTCCTGGTCCTGTTTCAAAGCGGGCTCCGGCTCTGGCTTCCGACTCAGCGGGTCCTGCTGCTTTCGAAGCTTGGCGACGCCACGCCGGGCCAGGCGCAGCCCGCGTTTGCCGCGATTGACACAATCCAGGCGCGGCGGATGCTCGAGGCATTCCGGCTCGGAATTGTGCCCCACCAGGACGTTGAATCCTTCACCTTCGGCCGGGACAAACCGATTGCGGTGCTGGACGCCGCGCTGGCCAATCTCGCGCGGGGGCAGGGCGACGTATTCATGGTCGAGGGCGAGTACGGCACGGGCAAGACACACTTGTTGGAGTACGCGCATCACCGGGCGCTGGCATCGGGCATGGTCACGAGCCTGGTCCAGTTCGACCCGGCCGAGGTCAGCCCGCACCGGCCCAAACGAGTTTACCGGGAAATCGTCCATAACCTGCGATACATCAAGGACGAGACCGAGCACGGGTTCCGCGACCTGCTGCGAAGTGCCACGGCCCTGGACATGAAGGACCACGCTTTCCTCGGGCCGGTGCTGGCCAAGCTCCGGCGGACCGATGTGGGCCAGCAGCAGACCGAGGTGTTCTGGCAGTGGATTGAGGGCGAGAGCACCAAAGAGTACGCGACCGAACAGAAGAGCCCGTTCCGGGTCAAGGGCGGGCAGCGGATACCGGCCCTGTACGACTTCTCGACCGCCGCCGACCTTTACTGCAACATCCTGTCCGGCCTGAGCTGGATGGCCCGCGAGCTGGGCATGAAAGGGCTGGTGCTGCTGGTGGACGAGGCCGAGACGGTCACGCACCTCTGGGACATCATGTACCTTGCCCGGAGCGTAAACTTCATGGACGGGCTCGTGCGGACCGCGCAGAACGACCCGGACCTGAAGCGGATTAACGACCGGATGGTCCACAACCGGGTAAGGCCGGTGCCGTACATCTACCGGGACCCGTCGCTGCTCTTGGTCTTCGCGACCACGCCCAGCCCCTACGACTACGCATACATCAAGCTGGCGAACCGCATCAAGCACCGGGTCGAACTGGAGCCGCTTGAGGACAAGGCGCTGTACGACGCGTTTTCGACCATGGTGATGATCTACCAGCGGGCGTACCCGGGTTTCGAGATTTCGGACCTGGACCAGAAGAAGCTGCTGCGTGAGGCTTCCCGCCGGAACATCGAGGGCGTGCGTACCTTTATCAAGTTTTCAGTTGAGGCGCTCGACGTGACGCGACTCCGGGCCCAGGGCATACTGCCGGCGAAGAAGGACTGACACAGCGGAGCACGGACGAACACGGACGGGCACGGACTGACACAGACGGGGGACAGGGCGCTGGGCGTGGCTCGTGAGCGCGAGATCCGCGTCGCCCTGAAGCGAACCTGGACGCCGTTCTTCTCACGGTTCGGGCGGCTGACCGAGGTCCAGGTCCGGGCGATTCCCGTGATTCTCGAAGGTCGGAACCTCGTGGTCATATCGCCGGCCGCATCAGGCAAGACCGAGGCGGTGGTCGCGCCGGCGGTCGAGCGGCTGCTGCCTGACCGGCGCGGCCGGTTCTCGATTCTCTACGTATCGCCGACCCGCGCCCTGGTGAACGATCTCTATCGCCGGCTGGTCGAGCCGCTTCAGTACCTTGAACTGCCCCTCGCCCGCAAGACCGGAGACCATCCGGCGATTGACGAGTCAAAGCTGCCGTTCATGCTGATTACCACACCGGAGTCGTTCGACTCGCTGCTCTGCCGGCACACGCGGATATTCAAAGAGCTCTCAGCGGTGATACTCGACGAACTGCACCTGCTGGACAACACGCCGCGAGGAGACCAGTTGCGTGTTCTGCTCGAACGGCTGCGGCTGGTGAACGCTGGCGTCCGGTACTACGCTTTGTCGGCCACGATTGACGACCTGGACATCGGCTCGCGCTACTTTCCCGAGCCTGTCGTAGTGCAGGTCCCGGGCCGGCGCGAGATGGACGAGACCCTGATGCCGATGGACGACGGCTGGCCCGAGCGCGTCGTCGAGGAGCTGCGGCGGCGCGAATGCCGGAAGGTGCTCTGCTTCTTCAACGCCCGCTCGTACGCCGAGGAATACGCCAAGCTGCTGAACCGCCCGCCGTTCGCGAACCGGGTATGGGTGCATCACGCCAGCCTGACCCGGGAGGTGCGGGAAGGCGTCGAGGCGACGATGAACCGGGAGAAGACCGGGCTGCTCTGCTGCACCTCAACCCTCGAACTGGGAATTGACATCGGTGACATTGACGCCGTGGTGCTGGTGCGGCCGCCGTTCAACGTCTCGTCGCTGCTGCAGCGCCTGGGCCGGGGCAACCGCCGGCGCCAATCCAACCTGCAGGCGCTGGGGCTATACCTGAACTCGTGGGAGAAGTTCCTGTTCGAGACACTGTTCGAGTGCGCGCGGCAGGGCCGGTTGTACGAGAAGAGCTACACGCCCGCCTTGTCGGTGATACCGCAGCAGGTCATTTCGTACCTGTTCCAGCGCCGGCGTATCGGCACGACATGGGAGTCGGCGCGTCGGATACTGCGGCCGCTCGCGGGCGGCGATGCGCCGATTGACCGGGCGTTCCGCCAGATGATTGACTCGGGCGAAGTGGTGGCGCAGCGGCCCGGAATCTACTTCACCGGCACCGCGGTGGAACCGCAGGTAGAGTCCGGGAAGATCCACTCCAACATCCAGGACAAGACCTTCGGAAACTATGAAGTGCACGACATCACGACCGGCCGGCACATCGGTACGGTCTTCTTCGTGTTTCACCACTTCGTGCTGGCGGGGCGGTCGTGGGAGCTGGTCGAGCATCGGGAGAAGGAGAAGAAGGTAATGGTGCGGCCGCTGGCCGCGGTCTCGTCCAACACCAAAGTCTTCGAGGGGACCGGGAGCGGCGGGTACTCGTACCGGCTCGCGCCGGTGCTGAAAGCGCGGCTCTTCCCGGACCTCGCACCTAACCAGTTCCCGTACTTCCGCGACGGCAACCAGTTGCTGCTCGTGCACCTGCTCGGCTCCACCTACGGCTACATCCTGTCCGAGGCGCTCAGCGCGCAGGGCAGGGACGCGAGCGACATGGACGGCAAACTGTTCGTCTTCTCGGGCCGCAAACCGGCCGCCAAGCTCAAGTCGTTCCCGGCGCCCGACTTGTCCGCAATCCGGGACGTGGTCAGCGGTAGCTTGTTCCGGCTGCAGGACAGCCTTGGTTCGGGAGCGTTCTTCCGTTCGCTGCCGGAAGAACTGCAGATCGAGGACCACATGCTGACGCTCGACGTCGCGGGGCTGCTTGCGTTCCTTAAAGGACTGGAGCCGGTCGAGCTGCCGGCGGAAGAAGTGACCGCGCAGATAGCGAAGCATCTCTCTGATAAGGCCGAAGTCCGAAGCTCGAATTCCGATTCAAGTCCGAAGTGGTGAACCCGCAGAGTCGTGGTTGATTCTGGCGATGGAGTGACTACAATCGAGACGCGATTCTGATGGATAAGGCTCAGAAGTTCGACCTCGAACACCGAACCTCCAAGTTCGGTGTGGCGGCTATCCGGTTCTGCCAGACGGTCCCGTCCTCTCTTGTGAACGCCCCGCTGGTGTCTCAATTGGTGCGGGCAGCCACAAGCGTTGGCGCGAACTACGCTGAGGCCAACGACGCAGAATCCCCGCGGGACTTCCGCCACAAGATTGGCATCTGCCGCAAGGAAGCCCGCGAGTGCAAGCACTGGCTGACCATGCTGGCGGCCGCCGTTCCTGCACGCCGTGACGAGATGCGGCCGCTGTGGCAGGAGGCCAAGGAACTGAACCTTATCTTCGGAGCGGCCCTGCGAACGCTCGACCGGAAGCACCGGGAGGACTGAGGCAGTTGGTCCTTCGTCCCTTCTCCGACATTGATTCGACCTTCGTTCTTCGTCCTTCGGACTTGTGATAATGCGCCGTTTGCTCGTTGTCGCCTACTACACGCCGCCGCTGGGCCTCTCCGGCGTGATGCGGGTGACGAAGCTCTGCAAGTTCCTGCCGGAAGCGGGCTGGCAGCCGTTGATACTCACGGTCAAGCCGGTTGCCTACTACCACTACGACCCGCTTCTGCTCGATGACCTGAAGCGCTCGCGGATCTACCGCACCGAGAGCGCTGACCCGAACCGGCTGCTCAATCTCGTCCGCTCCAAGGCGAAGAAGCTCACGCCGGCGCTGGCCCAGGGGCTCGGCGCGGGGCCGCGGCTGCTTAACTACCTCCTGTTCCCGGATTCGAAGGTCGGCTGGTTTCCGTTCGGCTCCGTCGCGGGCCGGCACATCATCGACCGGGAGAAACCGGCGGCGATATTCGCCACCGCGCCGCCGTTCACGTCGTTGCTGCTCGGGGTCCGGCTGAAGGCCCACGCCCACGTGCCGCTTGTGGTTGATTTCCGCGACCCGTGGCCGACCGGGTTTGCCCCGCCGCCCCCGCACCAGCGGGCGGCGCTGCGGCGGCTACGGCGTTACTTCGTTGACCACTCGGATATGGTGCTGGGAGTCAATTCCGGCACCGCGCGGCAGGTCGGCCCGCGGTGCGAAGTGCTGGACAACGGCTTTGACCCGACCGACTTCGAGGTCGAGCCGGCACGGCTCGACGGGCTCAGCCTTGTGCACGTTGGTAATCTCTGGCAGAACCAAGCCGAGGTTTCGTCGCTGGTTGCGGCCCTGCGGGCACGGCCAGAGGCGAAACTCTACCTGGCGGGCCGGGTTGACGGCGAAACCCGCCAGCGGTTCGAGCACGACCCGCAGGTTCGGCTGCTCGGCACGCTGCCGCACGGCGAGGCCTGCGCCTTGATGAAGGGGGCGGGCGCGCTGCTCTACATCGGCAAGCCCAGGCAGCCGGTGGGCATCAAGCTCTACGAGTACCTGGGTGCGGGGCGGCCGATTATCGTGTGGGGAGAGGGCTCGGACGAGGCCGCCAGGCTCGTGACCGACGCCGGCGCAGGGGTCGCATGCGGCCTCGACGGCGCGAAGCTGGTCGAGGCGCTGGACGAGGTGAAGCGAGACCCGGCGCGGTTTGCCCAATCGAACCGCGACCGCTTCAACCGCCGCAGCCAGGCGCGCCGGCTGGCCGACCGTCTCGAATCTCTTATCTAGCCCCGCCAATAATCTGGGGACGCTAACCTGATTTTTCTTGACCGATACCCGCTGCGTGCTAGCATTGCCTGATGCCACGAATGGCGAGAGTTGTGATTCCCGGTGTTCCTCACCACGTGACTCAGCGCGGTGACCGGCGGGAGACCGTGTTCCTTGCGCGTGGCGACTACCAGCGCTACTTGAATCTGCTGAAGGAGTACTCGGCCCCGCGCGGGCTGGAAGTAGTGGCGTACTGCCTGATGCCCAACCACGTTCATCTTGTGGCCATCCCGCATCAGGCAGATTCGCTGGCAACCGTGCTAAAGCCGGTGCATCTGCGTCTCGCCCAGTACGTGAATTGGACTCACGGCATGACCGGTCGGCGCTGGCAGGGCCGGTTCTTCTCGTGCCCTCTGGACGACCGGCACACTGCGACTGCAGTCCGCTATGTGGAGCTGAACCCGGTGCGAGCAGGTCTCGTGCGCGAGGCGGAATCATACCAGTGGAGCAGCGCGGCCGCGCACGCCGGGCTCCGGAACGACGATGTCTTGACCGCTGATGCTCACAAACTCGTAGGTGCCGGAGACTGGCGAGCATGGCTGCGCGAAACCGATGAGGACGAGTTGATCCAGCGGCTTCGGCTGAACACAAGAACCGGGCGGCCATTCGGGGATGAGCTATTTGTGGGCGAGGCCGAGCGGGCAACCGGCCGCGTGCTCAGACTCCGGCCGGCAGGACGCCCGAAGATGAAGCGGCGGCAGAAGCGGAAATCAGGTTAGCGTCCCCAGAATACATCCCAAATCGTTGTTATCCTTTTGTTGACAACCGGCAGCCGCCGGTTAGAATCTGGGTTGTGACCTCGGTTCATGCCTGCCGGGTACCGGAACGTGCCGCAGTGCGGTTCGGGGTCCAGTCCGAGAATCCACAACAGCACAAAAAGGAGGAATCGTGCCTAGAGCAGTTCTGACGATTGCCTGCCTGCTCCTACTGGGAACGAGCATGGCCTTCGCCGATGACAGCATCCCTGATACACTCTGGACCCGGCGCTACGACGGTCAAGGCCGCCGGGACGACTATGCCAAGACCGTGCTCGTCGATAAGGACGACAACATCATTGTTGTCGGCACCTGTCTGGGCGCCGGCAGCGGTAACGACGTCGGCGTCGTCAAGTATGATTCGGCCGGCACCGAGCTATGGTTCGCGACCATCGCCGGGCCCGGTGGGTACAACGAAGAGGCCAAAGGCGCGGCGCTGGGCCCCAACGGCGCCATTTACATCTGCGCCTCGAGCGGGCTCTACCCCGACCTCGACATCATGGTGGTCAAGCTCACCGCGGGCGGCACGGAGACCTGGCGCCGGACCTGGGGTGGCCCGGACGCCAAACAAGACGTTCCGGCGGGCATCGTGGTGGACACGGCCGGCAACTCCTACGTCACCGGCTACACTTTCTACGCCAACGGCCAGTGCGATTGGGTGACAATGAAGCTCATGAACGGCAACGGGCTGTGGATGTGGGTCGTAGTCCGTCCGAGTGAGGGCGGCGGCGTCAACTACCCGACGGGCATCGTGCTCGGGCCGGGCGACGCGCCCTATATCACGGGCTACAACCAGCGCGTGAACCTGGAAGACTACGCCACCGTCAAATACAACACGGCCGGGGTCGAGCAGTGGGCCAACTTCTACAACTATTCGGGCAACGGGCCCGACATGGCAGTGGGCATCGTGGTTGACGACGTGGGCGACGCCTACGTCACCGGCACGAGCCCCACGGCTCCGCCGCCGAGCGGCGTCAACCAGTTCGCGACGGTCAAGTACGACGACAGCGATTCGGGCGCGCAGGTATGGGTCGCGCGCTACACCGGCAGCGGCGGACCGAACCAGGCGGCGGCTATCGCGCTCGGGGCCTCGAATGTCTACGTCACCGGCGCCACCGCGGCGCCCGGGGCACCCGACGACTACGCCACCCTTGCCTATGACAAGACCAGCGGTAGCAAGGTCTGGGAGACCAAGTTCGTAGGTCCGCCAGGAAAGGCCGATGACCCGGTCGCTGTCGCCGTCCTCCCGTACGGCGACGTCCTCGTCTTCGGCACGAGCGTCGACTTTAATGACAAGGGCGACTACACGATCGTGCGCTATGGGGCCGCCACCGGCAGTCAGGACTGGGTCATACGATATAATAGTATATACGACAACGACGACCAAGCGGCGGCGCTTACGTTTGACAGCCACTGCAACCCCGTCGTTACCGGCAGCAGCTTCGCCATGGGGTACTACGACTTCCTGACGATCAAGTACGACTCGGCGGCGTCCGGCGGCGTCACCGAGTTCAAGCCTGCCGTTCCCGTCCGGCCCGGGATGCGCCTCGCGCCCAACCCGGCCCGGAACTGGACGAATCTCCAGCACTCGCTCTCCGGCGCGGTGCCGGCCACCATCAGCCTGCTCGGGGTTGACGGCCGGGTAATCCGCACGCAGCAGTTCGCCGGGCAGACGGGCGCGCCGGCGCGGCTCGACCTGACCGGGCTGGCTCCGGGCATCTACGTCGTGCGGCTGGCGTCCGGCGGACGTTCGGCGACGCAGAAACTGGTCATCGAGCAGTAACCGCCAGGCAGTAATCTGAACCAGGGGCGGCCTTCGGGCCGCCCCTTCGGTTCGCGGCCGCGCCGGAGGGACGGCCCCAGGGCGCGCAGGGCGCAAGTCAGAAGTCAAATTGCAAAATGCAAAAGGCGGAAGGCGGAAGGGGAGATGCCCGGAGGCGGAATGTGCGGATGCAGAGGACGCGCAGGGCGCAAGTCAAAAGTCAAAGTGCAAAATGCAAAAGGCAAATTGCCCCGAACGACTGTCATTCCGAGCGTAGCGAGGAATCCCGCCCCTTCGGTAGGCCTGGGCAGGCTCTGCCCCGCCGACAGACGAGATTCCTCGTCGCCCGCTCCTCGGAATGACATCTTCGCGAAAGCGATGATCTTGCGCCTTGGCAGTGCTGATTCCATCCAAGCTCCGAGGGCGGAATTGCACAACCAATTCGCACGGGGGCGGAATTTCTTGACAGCCGGGGAGGGGGAGGGTAAAATTCCATTGGGTCCATCCGAAACTACACCAACCGCGTAAGAGCCCCCGGAGCGGCGGGCACATGGCTCGTTTGCAGGCCGGGGCAAAACTAAAGGAGGCTCCGAATGCACTCGATACGAAAGTATCGAAACTGGGCAGTACTACTACTGGTAGTGCTCGCTGCCACTGCGGTGGTCGCGAGTACTCCCGGGCAGAGTACGGCAGCCCGATCGAATGCGATGGTGGCGCCAAGCGGCATCACATCGCCGACACTAACCACAACCGGGCCGGTTCAGGTGCCCTCGGCCATCAGCCCGGCGCGGCATCCTGAAAAGGACGGCCGGAACGTGGCGTTCATGGCCGCGGACTATACCCCGCTGTCCCCCACGCTCTACGACAGTCTCGTGAACTACTACGGTGAGACGGTCACGCGCATCTCCTGCATCAACTATACGCCCGATGTTGAGGAGATGAACGAGTATGACGTCATCGTCACCTGGTCCAACTACGCGTATTCGGACCCGGAGGCGATGGGCGACAACCTTGCCGACTACATTGACGGCGGCGGCCGGGTGATACAGTCCACGTTCTCCTGGTACGGCACCCCGGGTTGGGGCATGGGCGGCCGTCTCAAGGCCGAGACGCCGTACCAGACCTACAACTACTCTACCAGCTACGGCTACGGCGCCATAAAATCAGACTGGTACGACTCGGGCCATCCGATCACCCAGGACCTGGGCGACCCGGTCACCACCTACTACATGAACTACGTCAACGTCGTCTCGACCGCGACCAAGCTGGCGGATTATACCAACGGCTACGATTTCGTAGCTTTGTCCGAGAACGAGGGATGCATCGGCATCAATATGTACGTGGGCAGCGCAAGCGCCCCGGCCGGGCCCTGGTGCCGGTTGTACTACAACGCCATCGAGTGGTCGCAAGGCCCGCCGCTGCACTACGACGTCGGCGTCACGGCGATTCTGAAACCGGCCAAAGTTCAGGACCCGGGCACACCGGTAGCGCCGGTGGTTCGCATCAAGAACTTCGGGGACTCCACCGCGTACAGCATCCCGATGACCTTCCGGATTTGGGACCCCACCCCCACCCTCGTGTACGACAAGTCGAAGACCTACACCGGAACGCTCCACTTTGGCGACACGGTCAGTGTCGCCTTCGACGACTGGACTCCGGGTTCCGAAATCACCTACACGTGCACAACGTTCACCAAGCTCTCCGGCGACGAGAAGCCGAAGAACGACACCGGCAAGATGACCGTCGCGACCATCGGCTGGAAGGAAGACCCGCCGCCGAGCGACGACCCGGACCGGCTCGTCAGCGGGTCGGTCTACGACAACGACCACGACATGTTGTACATGATGGGCGGCAACCCTAACGGGGATGCGGGCACGAACGTCACGCGCATGCAGAAATATGACCCCAGTACCCAGACCTGGTCGAACCGCCAAGCGCTGCCGACCGCGGTCGGCTGGATTCACGGCTCGTACGTCAACGGCAAAGTCTACGTGATTGGCGGCACGGACAACAGCAGCGGCGCGCCAAAGATCAACCAAGTCTACGATGTCTCTGCCAACACCTGGTCGGCCGGGGCAGAGATACCGAACGCGTTCCTCGCCGGCCTGGAAGCAGTATACGACAACCGGTTGATTTACTGCATGGGCGGCATGAACAACTCCTACGTTAGCGTCAAGACCGTCAACATCTACAACCCGTCCAGCAATACCTGGACGACCGGCACGGACATGCCGTATGCGGCCGACATGGGCAGCGCGGCGATTATCGGTGACACCATCTACATCGCCGAGGCCTACAACCGGCCCGGCGGCGTGTGCTGGCCCAATCTGTACAAGGGCGCCATCAATCCCGGCAACCCGACCCAGATTACCTGGATTGCGGGACCGGCCTTGAACCCGAACGTGGCCTGCGGCTCTACCGCGGCCATCGACGAGTTCGTGTACTGGCTGGGCGGTTTCCAGAGCAACTTCACCGTCGTTACCAACCAGCTCTGGAGATACAGCAACGTAACCGGCGTAGTCGACCATTTCACGGTTTGCGACTACGCGAGCACAATCGCCCGGAACAACTACATGGTGGCGCGAGTGGGCGCGCAGAGCGAGTTGTACACCCTGGCCGGCGACCTTGGCGGCAACTGGTCCGCGCCGAACAACTGGTACAGGCGGCTCACCCTGCCCCCGAAGAACAACGACGTCGGCGTCGCGAAGATTACCGTGCCGGCGAACGCCAAGCTCACCCCGGGTGAGACGTTCAAGCCTACCTGCTACGTTAAGAACTACGGCAAGCTCAACCAGACCGCAGCGCCCTGCTCGCTCCACGTAACCGATGCGAGCGGCGCCGTGCTCCGCGCCGCCGTAGTCACGGTTAGCGTGGCGGCGGGTGAATCAACCCTGGCCGAGTTCGCGGATTTCACGATTCCGGATTCCCTGTTCATCGGCCGGACTTTCGCGTTTGAGACCTTCCTCACGGGCGACCAGCGTCCGTTCAACAACGCCAAGTCCATCAAGACGATGACGTTGTCCGACGAGGTCTACTCCTACTACTCTCCCACCGATGCTGCGCCGGTAATCGACGGCTACATCGATCCGCCGGATGAGTGGGCCGATGCCTACACGTTCGACTGCTCGAACATCTTCGGATGGAAAGGCGTGCCTCAGGGACCGGGCGCGGCCTACGCCACCTTCAAGAACGACGCCGACTTCGTCTACATCCTCTTCCAGATGCCGGAAGCCGCGTTGCGCGACATCGGCGACAAGGTCGGCCTCCTCATCGACGAGAATAACGACGGCAAGTGGGACGGCGGCCTGAAAGAAGGCGAATACCAGATATGGGTCAACGGGACCGGCGCCGACGAGGTGCAGTACCGCTACCACTCGCCCAGCACAATCGGGCAGTGGGGCGCGGTGAACGGTTCGAAATCCGCATCGTCCACGGGCGCCGGGTACCTCTTGTTCGAGGCCCAGATTCCGATCGGCGCGTCACCTTACAAAATCACCCTCGACGACCCGAAGAACGACACGGTCGGTCTGTACATGTTCGGGCAAGACGGCGGGAGCTACTACGGCTGGTTTAAGGCCGGACTCGCCGACGCTGACTGGAACGACCCGTCGCTCTACGGCAAGCTGGTGTTCAAGACCCTGCAGCCTCCGCAGCAGGGCAACGTCGCGGTGAAGAAGATACTCGCGCCGGTCAACTCCTACCTGCCGAATACCGAGGTAACACCCAAGGCGACCTGGTGGAACAACGGCACGACGCCGATGAGATTCACCGCCTACATGTTCCTCACTAACCCGACGGGCGCCCGCGTCTACACGCAGTCTCATGATACGTTGCTCAACGGCGGGCAGACCGTCGACCTGACGTTCGCGCCCTACACGCTTGTCGATCTCGGCGACTGGGCCGTGAAGTGCTCGACGTTCGCGGCGGGTGACAACAACCCGGCCGACAACGTGCTCTCGGGTACCTTCAAGGTTGCCGAGACCCCACCGCCTCCGAAGGGCTGGAAGGAAGTCGCAGACGTACCGATGATGCCCTCCGGCAGAGCGGTCAAAGATGGCGCTTGTCTCGCTTACGATGCGGGTACGGATGCCATCTACGCTTCCAAGGGCTACAAGACGGGTGACTTCTACAAGTACGAATACCCCGCAAACGCCTGGACGATTCTGGCCAGCGTACCGTTCGGCGGCGATGGCAAGCAGGTCTACAAGGGATCGGTCATCTGTGCCGACGGCAATGGCAAGCTCTACCTCGTCAAGGGCAACAACACGAACGGCTTCTGGGAGTACGACGCTGCGACGGATGTCTGGGCCCAGATGGCGGACATCCCGTACGGTGAGTCGGGCAAGAGAGTCAAGCAGGGCGCCGGGATCGCATGGGCCGGCGGCACTGCGTACTTGCTCAAGGGTTACCGGAACGAGTTCTACAAGTACGATCCGAGTTCCGGTAACTGGATCACTCTGACTCCCGCTCCGGTTGGCTGGCACATGAAGTGGGACGCCGGTTCGTGGCTTGTGTCCGACGGCGACCACACGCTCT
>JAPLUO010000001.1 GCA_026397595.1 Caldifarciminota bacterium | reverse complement strand
GACTATCTGAAGCTCGAGGTGCAGCGAGTCTTGGACGCCGCGGTAGTACCGGAGAGGTAATCGCGGTGACACAACAAACGATTCCTGACGCGCGGGCGTGGCGGCCGGCCGAGATACCCCTCCATCATTACTCCTTGTGTCCCTGTGCCTTGGCGGGGGACTCCTGCTCCGGCTTCCGGGAACCCGTGCTCCGCTTGACAGCCGGGTTTTCCGGCCTAAAGTTCTCCCTGACTCGGGCCCATGACGGGCTGAGGCAGCAGCCACTATCGCAGTTGCGTCACCACGGTCGTCGGTCGTCGGCTGCGTCGTTGACAGCTTGCGGGTTGCGAATTAGACTGTGTCTTGAGGGAACTCGGCAGCCGCCGCCGGGCGAGCGGCACCAGGGCCGATGGGCCCTGTCCTGGTTCCATTGGAGCGTTGCTTGGAAAGAGCCTTGGGGACCGTCCCTGCTGGTCGCGACGACCCCTGTCCGACAGTGGGAACAGCCCCAGTGATATAATAATAAGGAGGCATGATGAGTCTGAGGAGTGTTCAGAGCGGTCGCCGGCGGCTGGCCAGGCTGGCCGGAGCGACGCTTGCCGTCGCGCTGTGCTTGGTGTTTTTCGGCTGCGGGCGGACGGGGCCGGAGAGTTTCTGGGAGCCGACGAAGGATGATTCGGCAGGAATCAAGTCGGCGATTGAGGCGAACAAGGGTTACTTCAGGACCGGGCTGGCGGAGCTGGCGATGACGCTCTGTGATACAGTTTTGCCGGGTACCACGGCCACGATCCTCCGGAAGGAGTTGCTGGGGAATCCGTTCAAGCAGCGGTTCCGTTTGGATAAGCTCGAGCACGTGTTGTACACGGATTCGTACGACTTGAAGTACACTTTCATCGCGGGGTTGGACAGCCTTAAGCAGGAGACAACGTGTACCGTGAACCTGGCCGAGACGATTCCGGGGATGTTGCGGATGCATGCGTGGGAAATGACCGATTCCTTGCGGGAATCGCTGATCATCGTACCGCCGGCGGAGACTCTCCGATTGCCATACTACGCGAGCGCGATGACGCCGCGAGATACGGTAATCGAGAAAGTCATCACCGGGGCGTCGACCGACGGGTGCGTGCTCAAGAAGGTGAATGGGGAGTGGGTGCTCTGGAAGATGGCCGGCGGGGGACGGTTCTACGCGCCCGGGCCTGCGGATGCACCGTACATTCTGCAATACTTCTTGGTGAGCACGAACCGGACCGACACCGTGACGCTGCGGCCGGATACGCTTCACTACGGGATTCAGCGGTTCTTTTCCGTTGACCCTGCGGAGCATCAGTTGCTGACGTTCTCGGTCGGTGACTGGGTGAAGGTGTCGAACCTAACCACGAACATGGGCGATGCGCAGGATTACCTTTACTTCAACGGGCGGCGCTATGAGTTCAGGGATACGGTCAAGTTCGATTCGGTAACCCCCGGGCTTTACCGGCTATCACTCGAGCACATTCCGGCGCCGGTGCTCTGGGAGGTCCAAGGTGGATACAACGCGACCGTCTGGGGCGTGCCGATTCGGGTTGTGGGAGGTGCACAGTGAAAGGAATCGGACGGATAGGACTCATAGGACTCATGCTGGCTGGGATTGCGCTGGCGGCAAACACCGGTACGGTTTCCGGCCGGGTAACCGACAAGAAGACCGGGGAGGCATTGATTGGTGCGAGCGTGGTCGTGGAGGGAACCGAACTCGGCAACGCGACCGACCTGAATGGTCAGTACCAGATTATCAACGTGCCGCCCGGAAGTTACACCGTGACTTCGTCTTACACCGGCTATAATGACCAGAAGATAACCGGCGTGCAGGTGATCCAGGATAACAAGGCGACCGTGGATTTCAAGCTGGCCGTGACGGTCATCAGCATCGGCAGGACGATTGAGGTAACCGCAGACAAGTGGACTCCCGTCAAGCGGGGAGTGGTGTCGGTGGAGCGATACATCACGAGCGAGGACTTCAAGCGGCTGCCAGTGACCAATCTTTCCGAGTTGGTGGGCCTGCAGGCGGGCGTATCCCAGTCCGGAGGCCAGACCTACATCCGCGGCGGCCGGTTCAATGACGTGTCGTACCTGGTTGACGGCGTGGCCGCGCAGGACGCGCTGGTCGGCACGCTCTGGTCCTCGCCCAAGCCGACGTCCGACGCTCTGCAGTCGGTGGTCGTCATCACCGGCGGATTCGACGCGGAGTATGGCTCCGCCATGTCCGGCATCATCAAGGCCGTAACCAAGGAGGGCGGTTCGAAAACCACCGGCCGGCTCGGTTACACGACCGACGATTTCTTTCCCGCGAGCACCGGCTACAATTTCGGCTATAACCGTCTGACGTTTTCGCTGGGCGGGCCGACGCCGATATGGAACCGGCTACGCTATTTCCTTTCGTCCGAGTACTTCAAGACCGACGACAACTCCGGGGTCCGCTACAAGATCGACGCACCCCGCGGCGAGTACGCGCTCGAGGGGAAACTGACCTTGCAGATGCCGAAGGAGTTCTTCCTGACTAAGGAGGGGCTGAAGCTCACCGTTGACGGCTACCACTCGAACTATCAGTGGCAGAGCTGGGGCAACGCCTACAAGTACGACCTGGCCTCGCTCTACGCGAACCGGGTCCGATCGTACAAGGCGAATTTCACCGTCAACCACCTGCTTTCGCCGACCACGGTCTACGAGGCGAAGATCGGGGTATTCTCGACTTCGCTGATGCGGACCGTCCGCAACTTCGACGCTGAGGCGGCCGACACGACCGGGTTCTGGGGTATGCTCCGGAAAGCCGGCATCTGGGACCGCTACATCTTCCGCGCCGAAGACTGGGTTTTCAACTACAAGAAGTACTCGGACTACGAGGTGGCCCGCGGCGAGACCGATACTATCAAGTCGATGCGCGACGCGGTGCTGAAGCTGTACCGGTCGTTCTGGCTCGACCCGAACGGGAATCCGGTCTATGCCCACGGCGACAAGAATTTCGCCTCCGAGTACCGATTGATCAATAACCCGTGGGGTGTAGCCACGTTGTTCGTTACCGAGGGCGATAACCGGACCTGGCACTATCGGGCAACCGACCAGGTGCTGGGCAAGATCGACCTGACTCACACCGTTTCGAAGATCCACGAGATCAAGACCGGCATTGACGTGACCAGTTATTCACTGTCGATGTACGATAACTCGCTGCCCTGGGACATGAACCCGTTCTGGGATGCGTACAACTACAAGCCGCTGGTCGTGGCCGGGTACCTGCAGGACCGGGCCGATTTCGAGGACCTGGTGGTGCGGGCCGGCATCCGGCTCGACTATCTGGATTCGAAGGCGAGTGTGCGGGCGTTCCCCGAGAGCCTCGGCAGTCGCAAGGAGATTTCCGACTCGATGCTGACGGTGCCGGCCAAGTACCGGCTCGCACCGCGCCTCGGCCTCTCCTATCCGATTACCGAGCGAATCAAGTTCCGCTTCTCTTACGGCCACTTCTATAAGAACCCCTCGTTCGCCAACATGTACTCCTACGCCGACCGGACCGCAGCGGAGCTGCGCAGCCGCGGCAACGTCATCGTCGGCAATGCCGACATGGGCGCGGAGAAGACCATCGCCTACGAGATGGGGTTTGACGCCCAGTTGTCCGACATCTTCGAGTTCGACGCGACCGCGTTCTACAAGGACGTCTTCGACCTGTCCGGCACGCGCATCGTCCATGCCCTGCCCCAACCGTACACGATGTACTACAACGTCGAGTACGCGCGCATCCAGGGGTTCGAGGTGACGGTGAGCAAG
>JAPLUO010000038.1 GCA_026397595.1 Caldifarciminota bacterium | reverse complement strand
AAGCTGGTCAAAGGCCGCAGCGGTTTCCGGAGTTAGTTCAAGCTGTTTCATCGTCATTTTGGCTGTCTCATCGCAGTCGGTTTCATTGTAGCCCAGTTTTGGCATAAGTCCAATGCGGCGCGGCGGTTAGGCATGGTTGCGGAGTCTACATAAGGCTCTGAGGGGTCGCCCCCTAAGCAGCTTTCGAGTTAGCTTTCGAATGAAGTTTTGAACGAGCTTTGAACCGAGCTTTTGGCTGAGCTTTGAGACGAGCTTTGAATCAAGCTTTGAACCGAGCTTTGCGAGAAGCTTTGAAGTGAGCTTTTGGTCGAGCTTTGAATTGTGCTTTGAAATGAGCTTTCGAATGAGCTCTTGAACGAGCTTTCGACCGAGCTTTCCGGTGAGCTTTCCGGCGAGCTCTGCAAAGAGCTCTCGCGCGCCCGAAGTTGACAGGGCTGTCTTTCCTATTATTCTACACGCGCCATGGCAAAGAAAACACCGAAGGCCCCGAAGCGGGCCAAGACCGTCCCGAAGTCCCGAAACCGAGGTCGGACTTCACCACCAAGACACCAAGACACCAAGGTGGGTCTGGAAGGAATTGCTCCGGGTCCGCTTGGCGTGCCTGACAGTTCGCTTCCGGTTGCCGAGCCGAAGGCGAAGGCCGAGCCGGGCAAGGGTCGGGAACTGCTGATTGTCGAGTCGCCGACCAAGGCGCGGACAATCGCCAAGTTACTGGCCGGTAAGATGACCGTGCTGTCGTCCCGAGGGCACATTGCCGACCTGCCAAAGTCCCGGCTCGGAGTTGACGTCGAGCACGGGTTCGAGCCGGACTACATCCGAATCCGGGGCAAGGCGCCGGTAATCAACGAACTCAAGGCCGCGGCCAAGCAGGCAAAGGCCATCTATGTCGCGTGCGACCCGGACCGAGAAGGGGAGGCAATCGCCTATTCGGTGGCGTTCGAAATCCGCAACGGCAGCCCGGTGAAGCGCGTGTTGCTGTACGAGATTACGCCGAAAGGCATCAAGGAGGCGTTTGCAGCCCCCGGCGAGATAGACATGAACAAGGTTTATTCGCACCGAGCGCGCCGGGTGCTCGACCGGCTGGTCGGGTATCTCGTCTCGCCGCTGCTCTGGAAGATCGTGCGCGGCGGGCTGTCGGCAGGCCGGGTGCAAACCGTGGCGCTTCGTATCCTCGTTGACCGCGAGCGTGAGATACAGGCGTTCAAGCCCGAGGAGTTCTGGTCGGTCAAGGCGCTGTTTGCCAAGGCCGCCGGCGCGACGTTCGAAGCCCAGTTGGCGAAAATCAAGGGCGAGGATTTCAAGGTAAGGAGCGCGGCCGAGATGGAAACGGTGAAGCAGGGCTGCGCCGTCGCTTCTTTCAGCGTCACCGACGTCAAGCTGCGCGAGCGGGCAAGACGGCCGCTGCCGCCATTCATTACCGCGAGCATGCAGCAGGATGCGGTGCAGCGCCTCGGCTTTCCGGCCCGCAAGGCGATGCAGGTCGCGCAGCAGTTGTTCGAGGGTATCGACCTTGAGAAGGAGACCGCGGGTATCATCACCTATCCGCGCACCGACTCATTCCGCGTTGCCGATGCCTTTGTGCGCGACACGCGGCAGTTCGTGGCAGACAACTACGGCCCGGAATACCTGCCCGAGAAGCCACGGCACTATCCTGACAAGAAGAGCGCGCAAGGCGCGCACGAGGCAATCCGGCCGACCCGGATTGACCGCACGCCGGATTCGGTAAAGCAGTTTCTGACGCCGGAGCAGTTCCGGCTCTATGAGCTGATTTACCGCCGGTTCCTGGCCAGCCAGATGGCCGATACCGTTTACTCCCTGACCGAAGTCCAGGTTACGGGCGGCGATTACCTGTTCAAGGCCGACGCCCTGAAGTGCAAGTTCTCCGGGTTCGAGCGCGTCTATGGCGACCCGGACAAGGAGAAGACACTGCCCGCGCTCGTGTCGGGCGAGCCGCTCACGCTCGCCGAGTTCCGGCCGGAGCAGAAGTTCACCCAGCCGCCGCCCCGCTACACCGAGGCTACGCTCATCAAGCGGCTCGAAATAAATTCCATCGGACGGCCTTCGACGTATGCGACTATCGTTTCAACCTTGTTCGACCGGAAGTATGCGGAACGGAAGGAAGGCAGGCTGCATCCGACCGAGCTCGGGATTCTGGTCAATGACGTCCTGATACCGAACTTCGCCACCGTCTTCGAGATTGGGTTCACGCGCGAGATGGAGAAAGAACTCGACCTGATAGAAGAGGGCGCGGAGAAGTGGCAGGACGTCATCAAGCGGTTCTATCTGCCCTTCAAGGAGGACCTGGACAAGGTCTCGGAGGGCGCGGCCGGCATCAAGGAGGAGTTGAGTCCGAAGCTGGATGAGCTATGCCCGACGTGCGGTGCGAACCTGGTCGAGAAATGGGGCAGGTTCGGCAAGTTCATCGCCTGCTCGCGCTATCCCGAATGCAAGTACATCAAGAAGACCCCGCCCCGGCTGCTTGACGAGAAGTGCCCGCAGTGCGGCAAGCCGCTGGCCGAGCGGTCGGGCCGCTTCGGTCCGTTCAAGGCCTGCTCCGGTTACCCGGACTGCAAGTATATTAAGAAGGAAGAAGCGGGGCCGGACTTGAAGCCCGGCGAGGCCTGCCCGCAATGCGGCAAGCCGCTGGCCGAGAAGCGAGGGCGGTTCGGGATGTTCGTGGGCTGCACCGGGTATCCCGACTGCCGGTTCAGGGTCCGCGGCAAGCGGCCGGAACCGAAGGTGCTGGACGAGAAATGCCCCAAATGCGGCAAGAACCTGGTCGAACGCAAAGGTCGGTTCGGGCCGTTCATCGCCTGTCCCGGGTATCCCAAGTGCAAGTACATCAAGAAGGAGAAGGGGAAAGGGGAAATGGAAAAGGCAGCGCAGGCGGAAGAAGCATGACGGCTGTCCGGAACGGTACGTACTGGCAGTTGCGGCTGATGCCGGGCGAGGAGATTGTTGAGACGCTGGCCGGGTTTGTCCGGCGCCACCGCATCAAGTCCGGGTTCCTGACCGCAATCGGTGCGGCTGAGGATATCACGCTGGGGTGTTTCAACCCGAAGACGCGTACCTATCACAAGCGGACGTTTGCGGGCGACCACGAGGTCGCAGCCCTGGTCGGCAACGTGGCGTGGGACGGCAAGGACCCGTTGTGTCACATCCACGCGGTCATCAGCACGCCCCGGCTCGTGACCTTTGCCGGGCATCTCTTTTCCGGCAAAGTCACGGTCACACTTGAGGTTGCGCTGGTCCCCGGCACCCGCCGTCTCAACCGCCGGCCCGACCCGCTTTCCGGGCTCAAGCTCCTGCACCTGTCCGCGTAGAGCCCCCGGGCACCAGGAGACCGGACGAAGTCAGAGGTCAGAAGCTAGAGGCTAGAGCGCAGAACCCCGGACACCCGGAGAAAAGGAAATCCACAGATTGCACCGATTACACAGATAGGGTCCGGGGCGAATCTGCGAAATCTGCGGACGCTGCTCCAGAGAAGAGGGAACTAACGGCGTAGCCGCGTCCGGCTTTGCGCCTTCCATGAAAGAAACCGCTCTCCAGTGCCTCCTTTCCGCTTTCAGCTTATCACTTGCCAGCCCGGTGTCAAATCTACTCAGCCTTCCATTCGTGCCGCCCAGCTTGCGCAGGCTCTGCACACATATTGTGATACGAAG
>JAPLUO010000469.1 GCA_026397595.1 Caldifarciminota bacterium | reverse complement strand
GGTTTAGGTTAAGGTTTAGGTTGAGGTTTTGGCTGAGCTTTGAAACGAGCTTTGCGACGAGCTTTGAACCAAGCTTTGAAACAAGCTGTTTCGCGAGCCTTTCCGCGAGCTTTGAACCGAGCTTTGCGATGAGCTTTGAAGTGAGCTTTTGGCCGAGCTTTGAAATGTGCTCTGAAATGAGCTTTCAAGTGAGCTTTTGAACAAGCTCTTGAACGAGCTTTCCGGCGAGCTTTCCCGGGAGCTTTGTAGTGAGCTTTCGCGCGCGGGCGACGGCGCTCAGGTTCGCACCGGCGCAGGAACGCCGGAGCGGGCTACGCGCCGGGCTGTGAAACCCGCGCCCAATTGCGCACGAACTCGACCAAGGCCGGCAGGGCGCGCTGGACCGACTCGGACAGGTCTTCCCCGAACTCAATCCGCTCGGGCTGGATGCCGAGGAGTTCGATTGCCGCGCCGGTTTCGACCGACAGGAGCTCGACGGTCAGAGATAGCGGGAGCGTATGAGTTGAGAGCAGGCCGTAGGAGAGGTCTTCAAGTTCCTGCCGGCTGAACAGCCGGAACTCGCCCGCCTCAGCTCCGAAGTCGCAGCAGTCAATCACCAGTATCCGGCGCGGCGCGAGCTTTGCCACCGGCTCGACGTAATTCTCCGGGGTATCACCGCAGTCAATGACGTGGACCCGACCCGAAAGAGAATAACCGCCAAGAACGCCAAGGCCGCCAAACGTACCCGGAGCATTTCCTTCCGAACCCATCTTTGTGTCTTTGTGTCTTAGTGGTGAATTCCCATCTCGGTTCTTGGGCTGCGGGAGCGGGCCAGGTCCCGCGCCGGCAAGCTCATCGCAGAGGATACAGCCGACGGCGTCGTCTCCGCGGAGCCGGTTGCCAACTCCGAGGACAACCACCGAGCGGCTTTGGGGACAGTCCCCATTCGGGGACAGTCCCCTCAGAGTTTCTTCCGCCACTGCTTCGCCTCGCGCACGTAGTTCGGCAACCAGGGCACTTCGTCCACGTATGGTTCCCACGCAATCACGCGGTCGAACCTGACCCGCGCGCTGTCGTTCTGCCCGAGCTTGGCAAACGCCTTGCCGCAGACGACCCAGTTCTCGGACAGCGCGTACCGGTTGCCGGGAGTTGCTGCAAGAACCTCCTGCTCCACGCGGCGGCCGGTCGCCAGTGACGACGCGTAGTCGCCGCTCCGGTAGTACGCATCCCGCGTCAGGCGCATCGCGGTCCGGTTGCCCGGGTACTTCCCAAGCAGCTTCCGGCAGTAACGCATCGCGCCCGCGCCATCCCCGTCCTCTTTGAGCATGTATGCGAGCAGGAACTCGGCTGCGGTCTGCATCATGCCGTCACGGTCGGCGACCCCGGTCACCAGCCGGAACGCCTTCTTCTTCGAACCGAGCAGGCTCATGCCCAACGCGTACCGGTCGGCGCTCGCCTTGAAGTACTCGACCACGCCGATGCCGAGTTGCGCGTCAGTCAGAGTGGGGTCAGCGGCCAGCGCCGCGTTCAACTGCGGCGTGACATCGAACAGCACCTTGAACGCGGACAGCGCCCGCTGCTGCCAGCCGAGGAAGGTCGCCCGGTTGAGCTGTATCATCCCGAGATAGAAGTGAGCCTGTGCATCGTCGGGGTTGCGATGCAGGTTGCGCCGGCACAGCGCAACCGCGTGATCGCTCAAGGCGTGAAACGAGTCGGCCAGCGACTTGTCACCGGAATCGTAGATGAGCAGTTGGATAAGGCTTGCCTGCCAGTACAACCCGGCAGGGTCGTTCGTATCGCAGAGCAGCCTGGTCCGAACCAGGGCAAAGGCCGAGTCGTACTCCTGCCGATAGCAGAGGTCCCGGGCCCGGATGACGTCGCCGGCGGTCGCGGCCAGCGCCGGCGTCAGCGCCAGCGCCAGCAGCAGGCTAGACTTCAGCCACAACCTCGATCTCAATCGCGACGCCCTTAGGCAGGGCTGCAACCTGGACTGTCGAACGGGCCGGGAACGGCTCCTTGAAGTGACGGGCGTAGACTTCGTTGACACGGCTGAATAGACCCATGTCGGTGAGGAACACTGTGGTCTTCACCGCCCGCTCAAGGCTCGTGCCGGCCGCTGCCAGGACTGCGGCCAGATTTGTAAACACCTGCTCGGTCTCCTTCACGATGTCGCCGGCAACAAGGTCGCCGGTTGCCGGGTCAATCGGAATCTGCCCGGATGTGAAGACAAGGTTACCGTGCCGCACCGCCTGGCTATATGGCCCTATCGGCTTTGGCGCCTTCTCCGTAAGTATTGCCTGTCTGTTCATTGTGTCAGCCTGTCCTCTTCCTGTATTCTACATTCCACCTGCTACCTGCTTGCCGCTACGACGCCAGGTTCCCCAGCGCTATCGAGTACAGCTTGGTTTCCGGCGAATCGGCCCGGGAGAGCATCACAATCGGCTTCCTCGCGCCGACAATGATGCCCGCGCCCTTTGCTCCGCCCAGGTACTGCAATCCCTTGGCAAGGATATTGCCGGTTGCGAGCGACGGCACTACAAGGATATCGACGTTCCCTGATACCTCGCTCGCGACCCGCTTGATTCTCGCCGCCTCGGGTGAGAATGCGATGTCGAGGGCGAGCGGTCCTTCTATCACCGCCTCGCCGAACTCGCCATGGTCTCCCATCCTCGTCACAATCGCCCAGTCCAGCGTTTCCGCGATATTCAGGGTTATCTTCTCGACTGCCGATAGCAGCGCAACTCGGGGCCGACCGATACCCAGCAGCCGCGCCAATTCGACGGCGTTGCGCACGATGTCTATCTTCCGTCGCAGGTCCAGCTCGGCATTGATGCCGCCGTCGGTAATGAATAGCACCTTGTTGTAGGTAGGCAGTTCGAGCAGCGCCACGTGTGAGAGGATATGCTCTCCGCGCAGGCCCAGCCCCTCTTCCAGCACTCCCCTGAGAAAGGTCGCGGTGTCAACCTGGCCCTTCATCAGGAAGTCCCCGTTCTTCGCCACGTCCTCGATTGCCGACCGGATTGACTCCGGCTGTGAGGCCGTACCGCGAATCGTGAACTCGCCGGGTGCGACCTTCAGGCTCGCGCAGATGGTGTTGATTCGCTGCTCATCGCCGTACATCACGCCATCGGCGATGCCTGCCTGCTTTGCCGCATGGAGCGCCTCAATCGTCGCGCAGTCCTCAGCACAGGCGACCACGCACCTCCGGCTGCCCCGGGCTTTGGCCCGCGCCAGCAGGTCTTCGAAGCTCGTGACCGGCCCGGAACTAACAGCCATAGTAAAGGCTGAACTTCCACGGATGAGGCCGGCGCGCAACCGCCTCGACCTCGTCCATCTTCAATTCAACCCACTTGTCAACGGTCTCTGCCGAAAAGACCCCGTCCAGAAGGAGATAGCCGCTGTCCTTCTTCAGTTCGTCCAGCGCCCGCACCAGTGAGAACGGCACCGCCTTCTTGCCCAGCGTCAGGTTGAGCGTATCGAACCGCCCTTTCAGCGGCAGGCCCGGGTCGGTCTTGGAGCGAATCCCGTCCAACCCGGCCATAAGAATCGCGGCCAGCGACAGGTACGGGTTGGCCGTGGCATCCGGAATCCGGTACTCAATCGCCATCTCGGCCGCGGTCGAAATGTAGCCGGGAATCCTGATTGCCGCGGTCCGGTTGGCAAACGAGAAGAAGACCAGCACCGGCGCTTCATACCCCGGCACCAGCCGCCGATACGAGTTCGTGCTCGGGTTGGTCAGGGCACACAAGCTCGGTGCATGGTTCAAGATGCCGCCGATGTATTGCAGCGCCAGCTTCGACAGCTTACCCGCCGCCTTGTCATCCCCGAACAGCGAAACGCCGCCATCCTCGTTTCTCGTTCCTCGTTCTTCGTTCTTCGTTCCTTTCTCGCCCCCCGTCCCCCGTCCTCCGTCCCCGGTCCTCTGCAAGTACATATGCACGTGCATCCCGGAGCCGGCCTCGCCGAATATCGGCTTGGGCATGAACGTCGCGCTCTTGTCGTGCTTGAACGCGAGGTTCCGCACGAGGTACTTGCTCAGCATCGTGCCGTCGGCCGAGCGCATCGCCGGCAGGAACATCGGCTCGACCTCGACCTGCGAGTACCGGCCGCCCTCGTGATGATGATACTTCACCGGCACGCCGCACTTGGTCATCAGCAACGAAAGCTCGGACCGGAAATCGGAACTCCGGTCAAAGGGCGGGGCGACGTGATACGCCGGGCCTTTGAAGAGCGAGAACCCCGACGGGTCATCGTGCTTCAGTTCGTCGGTCTCAATGCGATACGCTGCCGAGGACTGGTCGGTCCAGAACTCGGCCTTGTTGAACAGGTAGAACTCGAACTCCGGCCTGACCATCACCTCGTCCGCGTGCGTCTCCTTCTTCAAGGCGGCTATCGCCCGCTGCAGGATTGCCCGCGGGTCCCGCTCGTACCTGCGCTTGCCGTCGCTCTCGTAGATCTCGGCGAAGCAGGAAACCGTCGGCTCCTGCGCAAACGGGTCAATGAAAGCCGATTCGAGGTCAGGCTTCAGGACCATGTCCCCGGCGTCGACGGTCCGAAACCCGGCCACCGCCGAACTGTCGAAGCCGACGCCCGCTTCCACCGCCTGCTCCAGCCGTTCAATCGGCAGGGTAACGTGCCGGAGCCTGCCCGGCAGGTCCGAATACTTCAGGTCAAGGAACTTGATTTCCTTTTCCAGAATCGCGTTTTCGATGCGTTGCACGCCTGAAAGCTTGCCACGAAAGGCCCGAAAGTCAACCCCATCACGCCCGAGGCCGGCGGGGCCTGGCGACAATGGCCCAGCCACGACCGCCGTAGGCCGCAAGCTGTGAGCCATCAGCCGCTGGCGTCCTCGTCTGCCGTCCTTGACTCGATAGCCGAGTGTCCTAGAATCCCTCACAGCATGAAAGGAGCCGGTCAATGTCCAAAGTGAAGAGTGAAGTAATCCGGAAACGGATGTGGACGCGCGTTGCCTGAAGAAGGAGGATGCATGGGACTGTTCAGCGTCAGAGTCAAGGTGACTTCCCTGGTTGGTCCGGCCGAGGCCTCCGTGAGCGCACTGGTTGACACTGGTGCGAGCCTGAGTGTCATTCCGGGCAAGGTGTTGGAGAAGCTCGGAGTCGAGCGGCGCTGGCATCGCAAGTTCGTTCTGGCTAACGGAGAAAAGGTCGAGCGCGACGTGGGCGTGGTTGTTTTCGCGTGGAATGGCCGCGAGGGCGCTGCGGAAGCGATCTTCGGTGAGCCGGGCGACAAACCGCTACTCGGCGCGCTCACTCTGGAAACGCTTGCCCTCAAGGTGAATCCACGCCAGGGTCGCTTGGAACCAGTCGAACTGATGCTCCTGTGACCTCCAGGCCGGAGATGACCGAGAATCGCGGGACAGAAGCATGCCGGACTTGAACTCAATGCGGCGAAACGGAGATGGCCTTGACGGAAGTAACGAAAATGGTTAGCGTCCCCGATAGTCCCGATAGTCCCAACGGAATTGGCAGGCAGAATCCAGACGTGTCAAGATGCATGGATTCGCCGCCCGGCCGCTGCTGGCCTGCACCGGGATCGAAACCGAGTGAATGGGCAGCGCCCCGCACCAGAGAGCTTGCCGACGCGGAGTTGACAGCGGGCCGGATATGGTCGAGAATCACGGAGGGGTAATGGACTCGACCCCAATGCCGCCAAACAGGGATAGCCGGGATGGGCGAATGAGCTGACTATGGTCGAGTAGGCCTCGTGGCCAACCCCTTTTGGGAGTCCACCACGAGGCCCCTCACAGAACCGGACTTGCAGATTTCCCGCATCCGGCTCTTCAGGACAACCTCCTCACCCTCCGTCGAGTAAGTCATGGGGTTGAGTTT